>NZ_PAZX01000009.1:0-121574 GCF_002716225.1 Croceibacter sp.
ACGGTTAAGCCCGCCAGCGCCGATGGTACTGCTATCCAGTGGGAGAGTAGGTCGCCGCCTTTCTTGACTCCCCTTCCTTTATTGGTAGGGGAGTTTTTTGTTTATGATTTTATGAAAAAAAGTATAATTAAATCTCTCCAATTCACATTAAATAAATCTAAAGATTTATTAATACAAATAGATTCAGATAGTTATATAAATAATACTGTTGGTCCTTTTTACTCTAGTGTTGGTTCTCATATTAGGCATACATTAGATTTTTTGA
The DNA here is from genome assembly GCF_002716225.1 of Croceibacter sp. Taxonomy (NCBI): domain Bacteria; kingdom Pseudomonadati; phylum Bacteroidota; class Flavobacteriia; order Flavobacteriales; family Flavobacteriaceae; genus Croceibacter; species Croceibacter sp. The sequence continues at coordinate 266 of NZ_PAZX01000009.1, forward strand.
ATTGCATTTTAAACTCAATTGAAAATAACAATGATATAGATCTTACACTTAGAAATAGAGATGAAACTATTTCAAAAAATAAACATAAAGCAATAGAAGAAGTAGAAACTATAAAGAATAGATTAGACAATATAAAGAATATTGAAGATGTAGTATGTGTTATTGATGATTGTGGTACAGGTAAAATAGGTATTAATTACACACTGGAATCGATATTAGCCCAAGCAAATAGTCACACTATACATCATTTTGCTAGTATTTCTTTTATATTGCATCAATTAAAGATAGATTATGAGATTAAAGGGTTTGGTTATAATCCTACTACACCAATTCCCAAGAGAAAAGGTATTTAATTAAAAAATGCTTTAATTAAAACTTTTAAGCCTACTGAAATTAATAATATTGCACCTATCATAATAATTAGTCCTATAACAAGTATATATACATATAAAGGATGATCTTGGTTATTGAATGAACTATAAACAATACTAGGTCCTAAAAATATTAATGGTAATGAACTTGCTAAGTATTTAATTCCTTTATAAAGGAGTTCTTTATTAGTTTTCATTTTTATTTATTACATTAATAACTTCCCTTACACTTCCATATTTAGTTAATAAAGTTCTAGCCTTTTCTTGAGTACAATTAGTATTTTCAACAACCATTTTTATTGCTCTTTCTATAAGCTTGTTGTTGCTTAATTGCATATCTACCATTCTATTATTTTTTACATAACCCAATTTTATCATTACTGAGGTGGAAATCATATTCAAAATTAATTTTTGAGCTGTTCCTGATTTCATTCTAGATGATCCTGATAAAAATTCTGGTCCTAAAGATACTTCAATAGGATAATTTGAATAATTAGAAAGTGGACTATTTAAATTACATGATATACTACCTGTTGTAATTTTATGTTCTAAACAAACTTTCAATGCTCCTATTACATAGGGAGTAGTTCCAGATGCAGCAATTCCTATAACTATATCTTTAGATGTGATATTTTTTTTCTTTAAGTCTTTCCAACCTAATTCTGTATCATCCTCCGCAAACTCAACAGCTTTTCTCATCGCTTTATCACCACCAGCCATTAAACCTATTACTAAATTATGATCTACACCAAAAGTAGGAGGGCATTCACTAGCATCTACTATGCCTAATCTACCACTAGTTCCTGCACCTATATAAAATAGTTTCCCACCTTCACTTAGTTTTTTAGTTATTATATCTACTAATTTTTCAATTTCTGGAATAATTTTTTCAACTTCAAAAGCTACTTTTTTATCTTCATTATTAATATTAATTAATAACTCTTGTGTACTCATCTCTTCTAGGTTTGAGTATAATGATTCTGCTTCAGTTATTTTAATAAATTCTTTCATTGTATAATATATTCTACTTCATCAATTTCTGAAGCTCTAAAAAATCCTAATGGAAAATTACTAGATGTGGTTTGGTTTATGATATTTCCTCTTAAAGTTGCTGGTTGTGCTTCGAAAGGGCCACCTAATTCTGAGTTTGTTTGTGTTAACAATAAAGACATAAAATTATAAAACCTTTCATTTATTCCATAAGATTTTATAGTTACAGTATCACCAACTTGCAGATCCTCTTCTGTATAATAAGCAAAGACTTGATTTCCATTTGTAAATTCATCTTCATAAACTTCTAAAATAGGAAAATCTGTTATGTTAGTCTCAAAACTAAAAAAATAAAAATTTTCTGTTTCTTCTGGATCACTATAATTTGGCTTTATTTCAAAATCTTCACCGTTTATTCCTCCATTATCTGTCTGCTCAACAAAATCTATTGGTATTACTGGAATTAATTGAGTTTCTGCTACATATAATTCATTTTCAAATACAATCTGTAACAGATATGTTTCATTTAACATTGGTTCAAAATCATCTGTTTCGTAAGTGCCTAATGTTTCATTTTGAGAAAATCCGAAAACTGTTCCATTTGTATTACTAATTTGTACTAAAGCATTATCGACAGGAGTAGGTTCACCTGAAAAAAATGGTCGAGTTAAACTTAAATAGATTTCCTGATGATTTCCACTAGTTCCCTTAACCCAATTTAAAGATGCATCAATAACTAATTTTGGTTCGCTTTCATTTAATGAAATATCCACGACATCTTCACAAGAGCAAAGACTAAGAATTAAGATTATATATATTATTTGTTTCATTAAAATTTAAAATTATAACTTATAGAAGGCACTATTCCAAATATTGAAAACCTAACGGCTTCATTAACTCCGGTAGTTCTGTTTTCTCTAAAACTTATACTTGCAGCATTTTTCCTATTATAAAGGTTGTAAATACCAAATGACCAATATGACTGCCAGCGTTTATCACTATTAGGGTTTGGAGTAAACTCTACAGCAATGTCTAACCTATTAAACAGAGATAATCTGTCTGTATTTCGTTCACCATAAACTGGAATTGTTTGTCCTTCATATTGGTATTGAGACGTAGGAAATGTAGTGGGTTGTCCTGTTTGTAAAAGAAAATTTCCACTAAATGTCCATTTATCATTTAATTTATAAGACGTTGTTATAGAAATGTCATGTGTCTTATCATAATTGGTTAAATACCAATTTCCATTTGAAATACCTGGCTCTATTTCACTTCTTCCTGGTGTCTTTTGTTCACTTTTAGAAAGCGTATAAGATAACCAACCTTGAAATTTCCCAAGATTTTTTCTAAACAATACTTCAAGGCCATATGCTCTTGCCTTACCATTAAGAATAACTTGTTCTATAGCATCATTAGCAATAAGATCTGTGCCGTCTATATAATCAATTCTGTTGTTTATATATTTGTAAAAAGCCTCAAACTCTAAGCTGTACTCATTCTCATTAAAGTTTTTAAAATACCCAGCAGCAACTTGATCTACTATTTGGGGTTTTACAAATTTACCACTTGGTGTATATACATCTAATGGAGTAGGAGAGCTTGTATTACTAAGTATATGTATATATTGTGCAATGCGATTGTAACTTAATTTTATAGAGCTTTGGTCATTTAATAAATACGATAGTGAAACTCTTGGCTCTAAATTACCAAAAGATTTAATAATATTATCACGGTTAAAATTTTCTTCACCTACAGGGTCTGCAGATTCATATACACCTTGTTCTTGATTATATATTACAGGTAAATTATTCTCATATGTAAACAATCGATCTTGGCCTAGTCTAAAGAATGCACTATACCTTAAACCATATTCGGCAGTTAGTTTCTCTGTTAAATTGTGTTCTGCAGATAAGTATATTCCGCTTTCTAGGGCATATTTTTTTGTGAGCGTAAATGCATTTATTCCAGAATCTGTTGTAGATGGTTCAATTTCACCTGGATTAAATTCGTATAATGTATTTTGTATCCCGTAATTTAATTTTAGGTCATTATTAATATAGTGGTTAAATCCATATTTAATATTTCCATTTCTTATTCCGCTGTTGTATTTAAATTCTGCTAAATCTAATTCTAACCCATAATAATAATCACTGTATATTACAGATAGGTTAGTAAATACATTATCACTAAATACGTGATTCCATCTAAGATTTAAAATGCTATTTCCATAAACATTCTTAAAACTGTCGTTAAGATTAAATACATCTCTACCAAAATATCCCGAAAGTAACAGTGTGTTTTTATCGTCTAGTTTATAGCTTAGCTTGGTATTTAAATCATAAAAATAAGCCAGGTTTTCGTTATCTGTGAGTTTTAAGAATAAATGCGCATAAGAACTTCTTCCTGCGAGTAAAAATGAGCTTTTTTCTTTTTGAATAGGTCCCTCAACTAATAACCTGCTTGATAAAATTCCTAGACCTCCTTCTGCAGAAAACTTCTTACTATTACCATCTTTTTGATAAATATCTAAAACAGAAGATACTCTGCCTCCATATTTAGAAGGTATTCCACCTTTATATAATTTAATATCTTTTATTACATCCGGATTAAAAATTGAAAATAAACCGAATAAATGTGATGAATTATAAATTGTAGCTTCGTCTAATAATATTAAATTCTGATCTGCTGCGCCACCTCTTACATTAAATCCTGAAGCACCTTCTCCTGCATTTGTAACACCTGGTAAAAGCAGAATCGATTTAATAATATCTGGTTCACCTAATACTACGGGTATTTGCTTTATAGTTTTTATTGAGAGAGAATTAACACTCATTTGAGGAGATCTAATATTTGTACGCTCTACATCTTCTTTAATAACAACTGTGTCTAATGTCTCAGATGATTCAGTTAAGCTAAAATTTAAAGTTGTTTTAGTTGTAATGCTAATATTTTGACTTATAGTGTTGTAACCTAAGTAACTTAAAGTTATTGTGTAATTACCTTCAGGGATAGATATTGAATAAAAACCATATGTGTTAGTAACGGTTCCAGTTTGTAATTCATTAATAATTACATTAACACCATTAAGAGTTTCATTACTAGCAGCATCTCTTATAGTACCATTTAAGGTAAAGGTTGTTTGACCAAATAGGGATAGGTTGGTTAAAACCAATAATAAGAATAATAAATGGCGCAAATTTCTTTTTCACCAAAGATACTAAACAACTTAGTTTATAATCTAAACATTTTATAGTCTTGAGCAGTATTTTTTACAACAGCTTCAGTACGATCAGGATGTGTATCGCTTATAAATAGTTGTCCCAATTCTCCAGTTGAGACTAAAGAGACTATTTGCTCAACGCGTTGTTCATCTAATTTATCAAAAACATCATCTAAAAGTAAAATAGGATTCACCTTACTTTTTGCTTTAATGAAATCGTACTGTGCTAATTTTAAAGCTATTAAAAATGATTTTTGTTGTCCTTGGCTTCCAAACTTCTTAATCTGGTGGTTCTCAATTCCAAAATCTAAATCATCTTTGTGAGTACCAACCGTTGTATATTGGCGTTGTAAATCTTTCTGTAAGCGCTCTTCAAATAAACTAGCTAGGTTTCCTTTTTTAAGTTGACTTTTATAAGAAATAGTCACTTGTTCTTTGTTATTGCTAATTGTTTGGTAGCGTTCTTTAAATATCGGAATAAAACTTTCTAAAAATAGTGTTCTAGTCTCAAATATCTCTGAGGCATAGTTACTTAACTGTTCATTATATACCTCGAGTGTTGAACTTTCAAAAGTTCTATTTGCAGCAAAATATTTTAAAAGAGCATTTCGTTGTGCAAGTACCTTATTATAGCTTATTAAGTTATCCAAATAAGTTTTATCGTTCTGAGAAATTATACCATCCATAAATTTACGTCTAGTATCGCTACCTTCAGTAATAAGGTCTCTATCTGCAGGAGATATAATAACTACAGGTAATAAGCCTACGTGTTCACTAAAACGTTCATATGCTTTGCTGTTTCTTTTAATTACTTTTTTTTGACCACGTTTTGCACTCACAACAATTTTTTCTGTACGGTCTTGCTTAACAAACTCGCCATCTATAACGAAGAAATCTTCATGATGTTTAATATTTTGGCTCGTTATAGGGTTAAAGTAACTTTTACCTAAAGAAAGATGATATATACTGTCTAAAACATTGGTTTTACCAATACCATTGGCGCCAACCAAGCAATTAATCTTAGAATCAAATTCAAAAGTTTCAGATTCAAAATTCTTATAGTTTATAAGAGATAATTGTTTTAAATGCATAAAAATATGAGGATCAATAGTAAATTAGCTAATGAAGAGGTTATCATATCCTGTTGACAACTTGTGCAAAGTACCAAAAAATGAATGTAATTACACTTTTTAATCTCAATAAAAAGTTTATTTTTGCGCCACAATAAAGTAAATTATGGCAACATATAAGAAGCGTGGATACAAACCTAAGAACAAGGAAGAGCGCGAAGAACAAGTAGAAGATCAGTCAACAACTGCAGAAGTTTTTAACTCTTTAGATGAAGGAGCAAATAAAACCGAAGAGTTTGTTGCAAAAAACCAAAACATCATTTTAATTGTAATAGGTATTATTGCAGTAGTGGTACTAGGTTATTTGGCCTACGAGCGTTTTGTGGTAGCACCTAATGAAGAAGCTGCTACTAATGAAATGTATCAAGCACAGAGCTATTTTGATGATGCATTAATAGCACCATCTACTACAAAAGATTCTTTATTTAACTTAGCTCTTAATGGTGGTGAAGGTAAGTATGGTTTCTTAGACATTGCAGACGAGTATAGTAGTACAGATGCAGGTAACCTTGCAAATTACTATGCAGGTATGGCATACCTTAATACAGGAAAATATAAAGAAGCTATCTCTAGCTTAGAAGATTTTTCTAGTGACGATTTAATTTTAGCACCATTAGCTAAAGGAGCTATAGGTGATGCATTTTTACAATTAGACCAAACTGAAGAAGCTTTAGGTTATTATGAAAGTGCTGCTAAAATGAATGCAAATGAATTTACAGCACCTAAGTTCTTACTTAAAGCTGGTATTACAGCTATCGAGTTAGGTAAGGCAGATGTAGCAGTAAAACATTTAACTGAATTAAAAGATAAGTACGAAACATCTACTGAAGCTTCTCAAGTAGCAGTATACTTAGGGCAAGCTAAAGCAATGCAAAACTAAATCTAGAAGATATTTATGGCAACAGCCGGAAACAATCTATCAGAATATAATAAAGAGACAATCCCAAACGCGAAAAACTTCAAGTTTGGGATTGTTGTTTCAGAATGGAACGACCATATTACAAATAACCTCTTTCAAGGAGCTTTCGATGCTTTTATGGAGCATGGTGTTTTAAAAGAAAACATTGTACGTTGGAATGTACCTGGTAGTTTTGAGCTTATTTACGGCTGTAAAAAGCTACAACAAAGCTTCGAGATGTTAGATTGTATTATTGCTGTAGGAAGTGTAATACAAGGCGAGACAAAGCATTTTGACTTTGTTTGCCAAGGAGTAACAAACGGAATAGCACAATTAAATATAGAGAGTGATATACCTACTATTTTTTGTGTATTAACAGATAATACCGAGGAGCAGTCTATAGCTCGTAGTGGTGGTATTCACGGTAATAAAGGTACAGAAGCAGCAATCGCAGCCATTAAAATGGCGCAACTGCGTAAAGATGCAAAGTTTTATAAAGAGTAATATATTATAATAGTATATGCAAAAGGCTAACAGTTACTGTTAGCCTTTTTTTATTTACTTTTTTATAGCTTTTTCATAGGTTTCTATCCATTGTGAAACCGTAAACTTTTGAGCAAGTTCTGCAATAAGTTCATACGGGATATCATTCATTCGTTTAAAACGAATACAGCTTTTACCCATATCTAACTTATATTTAGAATGCTTGGGATATTCATTCACAAACCAATTATGTATCGTTTTATCGGCATATATACCAGAATGATATAAGGCAACAAAGTTTTTCTGAGAGGCTATATTAATAAACGGTAAGGCCAATTTAGGATCACAATGATAACCATCAGGGTAAGTTGATAATGGCACTACAAATGCAAGCATACCATAACCTAGTGTTTCTTTAAAACCAGTTGGTAAATTTTCTTTTATAGTATCTCTTAATTTTTTTACAGCAGCTTGACGATCTTCAGGTAGTTTAGAAATATAATCGTCTGGAGAGTTAGCTTCAATTTTCATTTTAAATATTACTTAAGGAATTCTATTATTAACTATTTATTTTCTCTATTCTATTTGTAGGAAATTACGTTCATTCAATTTATGAATATTTTCAAAACTAACATTCATCAAATTTATATTTTAATAATTTAGATGAATTAAAATAGCAGGTTGTATCACTTATAATAGTAAGTAGGTTATTCTTAAAGTATACCTCTAGCTTTAATTTCTAAGTATTTATTAATGGTATTTACAGTAAGATCTTGTGGTGGTGTTAATACAGATTGTATACCGTGTTTCTGTAACTCTTTTTGCATTAGAACCTTATCTGATGCAAATTGTGATGCAATTGTTTTGTGATAAACATCACCAATTGTAGTAGCATCCTGATTAATCAATTCTTTTAATTCTGTATTTTCAAAAAAGATGACTACTAGTACGTGTTGTTTAGCAATGGCTTTTAAATAGGGTAGTTGTCTTTGCAATGCAGTGATGTGCTCAAAATTTGTATAAAGAAGTAATAAGCTACGTTGTGTTATTTTTCGTTTTATATGTGCATAAAGCAGTCCGAAATCAGAATCTAAAAATTTTGTATTTACGTTATATAAGCGTTCTAATACTAAACTTAAGTGTGTTTTTTTAGATAAAGCTTTAACAAAATCACTCAAAACATTGGAGAAAGTAAGTAAACCAACTTTATCATTTTTCTTTAAAGCAACATTACTAAACGCTAATGAACTATTTATTGCGTAGTCTAATAATTTTAATCCTTCAAAAGGCATTTTCATTACTCTACTTGTATCTATTACAGAATAAACAGGTTGAGATTTTTCATCTTGAAATTGATTAACCATTAATTGGGCTTGTTTAGCTGTAGCTTTCCAGTTTATGGTTCTAACATCATCTCCAGTAACATATTCTTTAATTTGCTCAAACTCCATTGTGTGACCTATACGCCTCACTTTTTTAAGTCCTGTTAAAGCCAATCTATTATCTATGGCTAGAAAATCGTATTGCCGCATTTGTATGAAAGATGGATATACTTTTACCATCTGTTCATTATTAAATGTAAACCGTCTTTTTACAAGATTAAGCTTTGTGCTAACATAACAGTTTAAATGTCCAAAATGATATTCACCTCGATCTACAGGCTTTACCAAATATTCAAATGATTTATTTGAATTTGGTTGTACAGTAATATTTTTATTGAAATCTCTTTTTTGAAACTGAATTGGTAACTCATCTACTACTGCTACATCTATTTTAAATTTATAGTTGTTTTTTAGAGTAACTGAGACTGGATTTTCATCACTATTTGAAAATTTATCTGGTAAAAGGCGATTTGCTATCATGCCAGAACCCTTATATAAAGCAACAACATCTAATAAAAAAACAAGACATAACGCTAAGACAATTAACCAGGCTATTGGATAGAGTAGAGGTACCCAAAACGACACTAAAAATATAGCTGATATGGAAAACAACACATAAAATACGCGCTGGTGAAGGTATAAGGATTTAAAAAATTGAATCACTTATCGAGGAATTTCTACAGATTGTGAAATCATGGTAACAACTTGTTCTGTTGTCATACCTTCCATCTCTCGTTCTGGAGAAAGTATAATACGGTGTCTTAAGACTGGAAATAAAGATTTTTTCACATCATCTGGTGTTACAAAATCCCTTCCTTGTATTGCTGCAAAAGCTTTAGAAGCTGTCATTATAGCTAAAGAGGCTCTTGGTGAAGCGCCTAAGTATAAATGAGGATGATTTCTTGTTTTAGATACTATAGTTGCTATGTAAGAAAATATCTTTTCCTCAATTATAATATTTTGAATGTGGTCTTTGTAGGTTATTAGTTGCTCAGGACTTAAAACTGCATTTATTTCTGAAATTGCGTGTACAGCTTTCCTGTTGTGGTGAGTCTTTAAGATGGTAATTTCATCATCTAGGTTAGGGTAATCAACTGTAATTTTAAATAAAAACCTATCTAACTGTGCTTCTGGCAATGCGTATGTACCTTCTTGTTCAATAGGGTTTTGGGTTGCTAAAACCATAAATGGTGGTTTCATTTCATAGGTATTGCCATCAATAGTAATTTGGCGTTCTTCCATAACCTCGAACAATGCAGCTTGAGTTTTGGCAGGCGCTCTATTTATTTCATCTATTAGTACAATATTAGAAAATATAGGACCTTGTTTAAATTCAAAGTCAGAAGTTTTCATATTTAAAACCGAGGTTCCTAAAACATCACTAGGCATTAAATCTGGTGTAAACTGTATACGGCTAAACTCTGTTTTTAACGTCTTAGCAAATAATTTTGCAGTAAGTGTCTTAGCAATACCAGGTACACCTTCAATTAACACATGACCGTCAGATAGTAATCCAACAATAAGTAATTCAACAAAATCATCTTGACCTACAATAACTTTAGACAATTGTGCTTTTAAAGCTTCAATTGCTTGTTGAAGTTCTTGTAGAGGAATTCTTGAATTAAACTCTAGGTTATCTTGGGCTGTTTGTTCTTTAGAATCTGTAGGTAAGTTTTGGTCTTCCATAAATGGTTTATAATTACAGAGCCCTAAATTAAGAAAGTTTAGCTAAAGTTGTTTAGCCATTTGCCTTGAACCTTCATTACCTGTTCAATTACATCTCTTACACATCCTTTTCCACCATATTGATGAGATACATATTTAGAAATGGCCTTAATTTCTGGTACAGCATCTTGTGGGCAGCATGGTAACCCAACCATATGCATTGGGTAACTGTCTGGTATATCGTCTCCCATATAAAGTACCTGTTCTCTCTTTATATTGTCTTTTTCCAGGATAATATCTAATTGCTCGGCTTTATCGGTAACTTTTAAAAACACATCAGAAACATTAATAAGTTTAAGTTGCATGCGTAAACCTCTAATATCACCGTGAGACATAAAACAAACTTTATAACCTTCACCAATAGCACGCTCAATGGCATAACTGTCTTTAGCATGAACTTGTCTTAGTAACTCTCCTTGAGAGCTAATGAGTAGTGAGTTTTTTGTGAGCACACCATCTACATCAAAAATAAATGTAGTTATGTTGTTTAAAAGCTCTTTATAGCTTGTTTCCATAGTAGGTTAGTATATGTAGAGTTAATTGTTTGTATACGTCTTTATGCTTAGTGTCCTTTAGCTGTTCTAGGTGAGATTGTATGGTTTCTTTATCTCCTCGTTTAGCAGGTCCTGTCTGTACATTTTTTGGAGACTGCAATGTTGCTTTTAAAGCAGTTTCGGTAATTAATGGGTGCAGGATTTCAAAAGGAACATTATTGGTATCACACAAATCTTGAGCAACTGTAAACATATAATTACTAAAGTTGTTTACAAATACTGCACTCAAATGTAGTGATTTACGTTGTTTAGAGTCTATATAATATACTTTATTAGACAACGCATTTGCCAAAAGGTTTAATTGCTCTAAGCTTTTTTTTGAATTTGCCTCTATACAAATTGGAACTTCTTGAAAATTAACCTCTAAATCTTTGGAAAAACTTTGTAAAGGATAAAACACACCATAATTAGTGTGCATAGCAACTTCATCTAATGGTTTTGCACCAGAAGTATGTACAACTATACCATTTTTTGTCTTTAGTTTTTGGGCTAGGTTGCCTATAATATCATCATTTACAGCTATAATATATAAGTCTGCTTCTTTAATGTCTTCTATATGTGTGGTGGTTTCAACATCTTTAAATACCTCTAAGTTATCTTTAGACCTGTTATAAATTTGTTGCAATGTTATAGTCTCTAAAGACCGCAAACTTTTATAGAGATGAAATGCCACATTACCAGCACCTAAGATAACTACAGAAAGTTTAGAATTCTTCAAAATAAAAAGTATTGGTACAGCAAACGTTAAGACTACCTAATTAGACTTCAATATTATTAAAATTACGACAGAAATGCCTTAAATTTGCACGGATTTTAAAGAACTTCTCCGCTATGCAAAATAAATTATTGAGCATCCTTTTTTCAACACGTTTAATGGCCTTACTTTTTATCGTTTTTGCGGTAGCAATGGGTGTAGGTACTTTTGTTGAAAGTTATTACAGTACAGAGACCGCAAGGCAATACATTTATAATGCACATTGGTTTGAGGTTATCATGGTATTATTTGCCATAAATTTCTTCGGAAACATTTTTAGATATAACCTTCACAAGAGAGAAAAGTGGTCTACACTATTATTACATATGTCTTTTGTACTTATTATAGTTGGAGCAGGAATTACACGTTATATAGGCTTTGAAGGTATTATGCCTATTAGAGAAGGACAAGCCACAAATAAATTTATGTCTGAAAAAACCTTTTTAACTTTTATGATAGATGGTGAGGTAGATGGCGAAGCATTGCGAAGACGTAAAAGTGAAGAGCTATTACTAGCACCTAAAGGAAATAATGACATTACAATAAACACAGATTTTAAGGGCGATCCTATTTCTTTTAAGGTAGTTAATTACATTCATGGTGCAGAAGAAGGTTTTAGAGAAACAGAAGATGGAAGTAATTATATAAAAATTGTAGAAGCTGGTGGCGGTAACCGTCACGATCACTTTATTAAGGAAGGCGAAGTTGTAAGTATTCATAATGTTCTTTTTGCTTATAACAAACCAACAGATGGCGCAATAAATATTACAGTACCAGAAGATGGTAGTGATTACCTTATAAAAACCCCTTTTGAAGGTGATTTTATGAGAATGGCAGATCAATTTAAAGGCGAAGTTTTAAAAGATTCTGTTCAGAAATTAAACCTGCGTTCGCTTTATAATGTTGCTGGTATGCAGTTTGTATTTCCAGATCCAGTTGTAAAAGGAGAAGAAGGCATTGTTGAAACTGAGCAAAAATCTAAAGGGCAGGCAGATGCTGTAACATTAGAGGTAAAAGCTAATGGAGACACAAAGAATATTCAATTATTAGGGAGTAAAGGACGTATGCCAGACCCTAAGAAATTAGAAGTTGGAGGCTATGATATTTACCTAAGCTATGGTAGTAAGGAATATGAACTTCCATTTGCTTTAATGCTAAAAGATTTTGAGGCTAAAAAATATCCAGGAACAGAAAACAATCCCACACCAAGTTACCAATCTTTTAAAAGTAAGGTAGACATTGTTGACGATGGTGAAAGCGTTCCTTATGAAATCTATATGAATCACGTATTAGATAAAGATGGCTATCGCTTCTTCCAAGCTTCTTTTGATGCCGATGAAAAAGGAACAATCTTATCTGTTAATCACGATTTCTGGGGTACGTGGATTACGTATATCGGGTACTTCTTATTATACTTAGGACTTATGCTAATTTTATTTGATAAAGGTTCTCGTTTTGGCCAACTAAAGAAAATGTTGGATAAAGTAAAAGCTAAAAAACAAGCGTTAACAATTTTACTTGTGCTAAGTACAGCTTTAGGCTTTGCACAAACTACAGATGATGGTCATGACCATAGTGACCCTAATCACGTACACGAAGATGTACAAGAAATAGATCAAGAACGATTAGACTCTCTAATTGTAGCCAATGCAGTAAGCAAAGAACACGCAGAAGAGTTTGGTAAGATGATTATACAAGATGCTGGCGGTCGTATGAAACCAGCAAACACTTATTCATCAGAGCTTTTAAGAAAGTTAAGTAAGGCAGACTCGTACAATGGTCTTACTAGTGATCAGGTTCTTATAAGTATGTTAGAGAACCCTACAGTTTGGTATAATATTCCATTAATACATGTAGAACGTAAAAACGATTCAATTCGTCATATTACAGGTGTAGATGAAGATGCTAAACTACTACCATTAGCAAAATTCTTTGATGCAACAGGAACATATAGACTGGCACCTTATTTAGAAGATGCCTATCAAGCTCAAAACCCTACATCATTTCAAAAAGATTTTATAAAAACAGATCAAAAGGTAAACTTGCTTTACAGTGCTTTAGAAGGAGATTTATTAAAAATATTTCCAGTTCCTGGAGCAGAAAACAACAAATGGGTAAGCTATCCAGAATTAAAGGAACATAGCTTTACGGGACGAGACTCGGTATTTGCCTATAATGCGCTACCAATTTACTTAACAACATTAAGACAAGCTAAACAAACGCAAGGTTATGCTCAAGCAACTGAGGTCTTAGAAACAATTAAAAAGTTTCAAAGCAATCATGGTGCAGAAATTATGCCTTCAGACCAAAAGGTTAAAACAGAAATATTTTATAATAAGTACGATGTCTTCAGGAATTTATTCTGGATGTTTATGCTTGCAGGTCTAGTAACTCTACTGTTTGTAATTCTTAAAATATTTTATAATAACAAGTTTATTAATAGCTTGGTATTAATTGGTAAAATTGCCATTATCTTACTATTTATAATACATACTGCCGGCTTAATAGCACGTTGGTATATTTCTGGTCACGCACCTTGGAGTGATGCTTATGAGAGTATGATATATGTGGCTTGGGCTACTATGTTCTTCGGCTTGGCTTTTGGTCGTAAAAGTGATTTAACTTTAGCGTCTACAGCATTTGTAGCTTCAATGATATTAATGATTGCTCATTGGAATTGGATGGATCCTGCAATAGCTAACCTTGTACCTGTATTAGATAGTTATTGGTTAATGATTCACGTTGCTGTAATTGTTGGTAGTTATGGACCATTTACATTGGGTATGATATTAGGTGTTGTTTCACTATTGTTAATGATTTTTACCAATTCGAATAACAAAGCTAAAATGAAACTTAACATACGTGAGATAACCATTATTACAGAGATGGCACTTACAGTTGGTTTAGTAATGCTTACCATAGGTAATTTCTTAGGTGGACAATGGGCCAATGAAAGTTGGGGACGTTATTGGGGTTGGGACCCTAAAGAAACTTGGGCATTAATTAGTATTATGGTGTATGCATTTGTGATACATATGCGATTAGTACCTGGTTTAAGAGGTCGCTGGTTTTTCAACTTTATGTCTATCGTTGCGTTTGCAAGTATCATGATGACGTATTTTGGAGTTAACTTTTACCTTTCTGGATTGCATAGTTATGCAAGTGGAGATAAAGTAATAACTCCAGATTTTATCTACTACTCAATTGCAGTGGTTGTTATTTTAGGAGCTTTGTCTTATTGGAAATATAAAAAGCACTATTATAAAGGAGATTATAATAAATAGTTTAAAGTAGAAATAGGAGAGTGTTTGGGCATCAGAAAATAGAAGCTTAATAACTATTGTTATTTATAGAACATCTTATTTAACTTTCTGCTTAAAATTAAATTCTAAATATCTAAAACAACATGTTACATCTTAAATTAGAAACAGACCCACGTTGGGTAACAATTGTAGAAAGTAATTTAGAAGAAATACTTACAGACCACGCTTGGTGCGAACAAAAGGCAGCTACCAATGCTATTACAATAATTACTTTAAACAGTGAACATGAAGAGTTGGTGACAGAGCTTATAAAACTGGCACAAGAAGAATTAGAGCACTTTGAGATGGTGCATAATATCATAAAAGAACGTGGTTATACTTTAGGTAGAGAACGTAAAGACCATTACGTTAATCAACTTTTTAAGTTTACTCAAAAGGGTGGAAGCAGACAGCAAGCAATGGTAGATAGACTTTTGTTTTCTGCTATGATTGAAGCTAGAAGCTGCGAGCGTTTTAAACTACTTTCTGAACGTATTAAGGATAAAGAATTATCTAAATTTTATAGAGAGTTAATGATTAGTGAAGCTGGTCACTACACAACCTTCTTAGGCTTTGCAAGACAATATGGTGAAGGTATAGATGTTGAAAAGCGTTGGAAAGAACTTGTAGAGTTTGAAGGTGAGCTAATTAAAAGTTATGGGAAGAATGAAACCATACATGGTTAGTATTTTTTTCTGATTCAGTTCTGCTTACATTTTAATAATTCTTCCTAACGTGTTTGTATATGGTTTGTTGCGTGGTTTAAGCACTAAATTTAGCAAATAAAAACCGAATAGAAAATCCGCGTGGATTTTCATAAGTAGGCTAGAACTAGCAATAAATTATATTCGGTGTTATGCAACGTTTTTTTCAGAACGTAAACTCCAAAACTACAATCCTTTTATGAAAATAATTATTAAAATCAGGATTTGAATTCAAAATTCCGTTTACAACGAGTTCGTTTGACATCATTCCAGCAGTTTGTCTTTTTTCGTAATATTTTTTAACAAACTTATCAGATTTCGCAACGTAATTCAGTCCACGCATATATTGACCAGTCTCATTTATCAATAATCCATTATTATTGTCTTTCAAATACATTTCATTCCATAATCCGCTTTTAGTCAATTCAGATTTAGTATTTGGTGTTTGAAATTTAAACTTTTCAAAGTCAGTTGTTGAGTCAGATATTATTTCAGTTAGATATTGTTCGTACGCTTTATCAATAGATAGTTTAGGATAATTCTTTTTCAGATTATTTTCAAAATCAGTTACCAAAGAATTAATCGCATTTATTTTATTTTCTCCAAGAGTATTTTGAAATGCGTGTTTGTTTTTTTCTAATTCCGTTTGGCAACTAAATGTTACAATTGTTAAAAAAAATATGATTGTTTTTCTTATTTTCATAATGTTGCACAACATCAAGTATTGACATTCAAATAGTTTTCAGTTTATAATGTAAGAATAAACTGTATTAGTAATCCTACTAATACTGCTATTCCAAAACTAAGCATAGTGCCAATAAGCACATATTCTGTTTTTAGTAAATCTGTATCCTTGTAACGTAAGATAGATTTTGCAGCGATAAGAAAACCTATTGCTCCAAATTGCCCAATTAGAACAAATATCACCACTAAAATACGTTCTAAGATTCCAATAAGACGTCCTGCTTTTTCTAATTCTTGAGACTGTGGTGTGCTTTCAATTTCAAAAGTTGAGAGCATTTCCTTAATAAAGATATTTGTTGGTTTTAATATGAATAAAAATCCTGCAGTTAGTACTATATATTGTTTTGCAGCTATCACATTTATTACGGGATTAAAGTCTGTTAGCGAAAAGAAGAAAAGCGAGACAGCAATAAAAAATATTATATGTAGAAATTGATCTATATAAAATGCATACCTGCCCAAACTCTTATGGTTATTTAAAAAAGGTTTGCAACCATCGATTATATAGTGGGAAATTCCTATTAGTAAGGCGCCTAATATAAAGTTAAGTTGAAAAGACAACAACCAAGATAGGAGTATGGCGATTAAACCGTGCCAGATTAAAAAACTGCTTTTAAATCCTTTTGTATTTTTATCTGTAGCAAGTCTGTTATTTTGAAATACGAAGTCTGTAAGAAGGTGTGCTATTAATTGCAAGATTAAAAATAGGCTGATGTCCATGCTATAAATTTGAGAACAATGTACTAAAATAATTTAAGGTGGTTTCAA
This sequence comes from Croceibacter sp., assembly GCF_002716225.1. NCBI lineage: Bacteria > Pseudomonadati > Bacteroidota > Flavobacteriia > Flavobacteriales > Flavobacteriaceae > Croceibacter > Croceibacter sp. Next base: position 17,291 of record NZ_PAZX01000009.1, read on the forward strand.
TACTATTCCAACCTATACTTGTTGAGTGTTGATTTACTGTAGGTTGCCCTATATCTAAGCGCGTTGAGATTTCATCTTCAGATAAGCCTAATATTTTATGGTAAACAACCTCACATTGTCTAGCTGTAGCGTTACCTATAATTGTATCTAATAGGCTAAGCAAAGCATCCATTTGCTCGTTTAGCATTGTATCATCACTACTAAAAAATAACGTATTCTTTATAACAATTCTCTGTTTACCGTGTGTTGAATTTTCACTAATCATTCGACCAGAACGATAAATGGCATCACCATCTATAACACCAGCAGTTTTGTCAAATCTTTCTAATTCCCCATAACCTAAGGCTAAACGAATACCGTGTGATTTAAAAAACTTTATACGATGGTTGTTTTTATAACTTGCATCATTACTAATAGAAATTGCTTTTACAAAGCATTTAATAAGTAAAGCTACTTTTAAAGCATCTTGTGGTTTAGACACTACACACTCTAAATAATCACCTTTTATAATTCTTGAATACGTGTTATATTTAGTTTCAAGTTGATCAATAAGAATTTTAAGCTGCTGTTCTAACAACTTTCGATCATCTACAGTTAAACTTGTAGAGGATATAATATCTCCAGAAATTACAATTGTTTTTATCATCACTTACAAATATATTAAATATATCGGTACATAAACCAATAAAATACATTTATTGGTATTTAAGCCTATAAGTCATATTTAAGTGTTTTAAAACCAATAAAAATAGTATGTAAGTACCTTCAATCATTTTAGTACTAGATATACAGGTTAAAGTACTTGGGATTTGTAATAAATTAATTACTATAAATATCAAAACGCCTCATAAAGAGGCGTTTAATGTTAGATTGCTTTTAAGAGAATCTAAATGTTCTGAATTTTCTATAAAAAAAATTACTTTTTAGAGCCTACCATATCTTCTGGCTTAATCCATTCATCAAATTCTTCTGCGGTTACATATCCTAAATTAACGGCTTCCTCCTTCAAGGTTGTTCCGTTTTTATGAGCAGTATTTGCTATTTCTGCAGCTTTATAATAACCAATTTTAGTATTTAAAGCTGTAACAAGCATTAATGAGTTTTTAAGCAATTCATCTATACGTGCTTGGTTTGGCTCTATACCGCTTGCACAGTGATCTTCAAAAGAAACAGATGCATCTCCTAATAATTGAGCACTTTCTAATAAATTAGATGCCATTACAGGTTTAAAAACATTAAGTTCAAATTGTCCTTGCATACCACCAACAGCAATAGCCATATCATTACCTATAACTTGCGCACAAACCATAGTTAAAGCTTCGCATTGTGTAGGATTTACTTTTCCTGGCATGATTGAAGAACCTGGCTCATTTGCAGGAATATTAAGCTCACCAATACCACTACGTGGTCCAGAAGCTAACATTCTTATATCATTTCCTATTTTATTTAAAGAAACGGCCAATTGTTTTAATGCACCGTGAGTTTCAACTAAAGCATCGTGAGCAGCAAGTGCCTCAAACTTATTCTCTGCAGAAACAAAAGGAAGTTTTGTAAAAGAAGCTATATATTCTGCAACGCGAGTAGAGTAACCTTTTGGGGTATTTAATCCTGTACCAACAGCTGTTCCTCCTAAAGCTAGTTCAGCTAAATGTGGAAGTGTATTGTGTAACGCTTTAAGACCGTGATCTAATTGAGAAACGTAACCTCCAAATTCTTGCCCTAAAGTTAAAGGCGTAGCATCCATAAAATGCGTGCGGCCTATCTTTACAACATTCTTAAATTCTTCAGATTTACGTTTTAGCGTATCTCTTAGTTGTTTTATACCAGGAATAGTAACTTCTACAACCTTCTTATATGCAGCAATGTGCATTCCTGTTGGAAAGGTATCGTTTGAAGATTGACTTTTATTTACATCATCATTTGGTAAAAGTGTTTTCTCACCTTCACCAATAGTTTTACCTGCTAGTTGGTGTGCTCTGTTTGCAACAACTTCATTAACATTCATGTTACTTTGAGTACCACTACCAGTTTGCCATATAACTAATGGAAATTGGTCGTCGTGCTTTCCTTCTAAAATCTCATCACACACTTGTGCAATAAGATCTCTTTTATCTACAGGAAGTACGCCAAGCTCACAATTGGTGTAAGCAGCAGCTTTTTTTAGGTATGCAAAACCATAAATTACCTCTAAAGGCATAGAAGCTGGTTTACCTATTTTAAAATTATTTCTCGAACGTTCGGTTTGTGCGCCCCAAAGCTTGTCTGCCGGCACTTTAACCTCACCCATTGTATCTTTTTCTATTCTAAAAGCCATAATAAAAATTTGTTGTGCAAATGTAAGTATTGTGATTGAAAAGCTATTGCAAAAAATAACTCCCATAATTAAAAAATTATAGGAGTCTTAAATGTATTATGAGATAGTGAGATTACTTATTGTCATCATTACTATCATCCATCATTTGCTTTTCTTTTTCCATTTTTAATTTTCTTTTTGCTTGCTGTATAGCATTGGCATCAGATTTCTGAAATGCATTGTCAGCATCAAAAGTACCGTAAGATACTGTATCACCTATTTTTAATTTATAAGTACCTTCAATTTTTGTTGGGTAAATACGACCAATGTTAACTTTCTTTCCGTCATTCATTTCAAAAACTACATAACCTACAGAAGCTTCTTCAAAACGAATTGGCTTACTATCATAAAAGTAATCTGCGTTCGTTTCTACATCCATTGGTAACTTAACAGCACGTTGATTGGTACCATCACCAGCAACTGCAATTTTTTGCTTAGCAGTAGTGGTCATTTTTTTAGTCTTAACTTCTTCTCCAGAAGAGGTTTTAACTTTAGTTTTTACTGTTGTAGTTTCTTCTGTTTTATTTTCGTTCTCTTGCGCTATACCTGTTGCAAATGCACCAAGCGCTAAAAGTAAAAGGATCTTTTTCATCTTGTGAAATTTTAAATTATAGAGTAAATGTAACTAGCTGCCGTGTTAATTTTAATTAATGGAGTGCTAATCTTTTACTAATCTTTATTTCAAAAAACATAAATATAACGAGTTAAATTAAAGAACTTCAGTAAGTTGCAAAAATTATAATTAGGTAATTTTAGATTGAAACTTGGGTGTTTATGCAGTTAACTATCTAATAAAAATGTACGCTTTAAAATTTAGAGTAATACCTTATCTTTGCGCCCTAAATTTAATGACTACCATATGAAAGCCGGAATTGTAGGATTACCAAACGTAGGAAAATCGACATTATTTAATTGTTTGTCTAATGCAAAAGCACAAAGTGCTAATTTCCCGTTTTGTACCATAGAACCAAATATTGGAGTGGTAAATGTTCCAGATCCTAGACTAAGAAAACTTGAGGAGTTAGTTAATCCTGAGCGTGTAATGCCTGCAACTGTAGATATTGTAGATATTGCTGGTCTTGTAAAAGGCGCAAGTAAAGGTGAAGGCTTAGGAAACCAGTTTTTAGGTAATATACGTGAGACAGATGCTATTTTGCATGTGTTGCGTTGTTTTGATGATGGTAACGTTGTACACGTAGATGGTAGTGTAGATCCAATTAGAGATAAGGAAACAATTGATATTGAGCTACAACTTAAAGATCTTGAAACTGCAGAAAAGAAACTTGAGAAAGTTAAAAGAGCNGCACGNACAGGTAATAANGANGCCCAAAAAGAAGACAGTATTTTAAATACCATAAAATCTAATTTAGAGCAAGGTATCTCTGTTCGAGCTATAGAGTTTTCTGAAGAGGACTATGAGGAATTTGTAAAGCCATTACAGTTTATTACAGACAAACCAGTAATGTATGTTTGTAATGTAGATGAGGCTTCAGCAAACTCTGGAAATGCTTATGTAGACAAAGTAAANGAAGCNGTTAAAGATGAAAATGCAGAAGTGTTAGTTCTTGCNGTAGGTATTGAAGCAGATATNGCAGAGCTTGATGATTTTGAAGAACGNGAAATGTTTTTAGCAGATATAGGCTTAGATGAGCCAGGTTCTGCAAAATTAATTCGTGCAGCATATAAGCTCTTAAATCAACAAACGTATTTTACTGCTGGTAAAAAAGAGGTAAGAGCTTGGACAGTTAAAGTTGGAGCATCTGCACCACAAGCNGCAGGTGTTATACATACAGATTTTGAGAAAGGTTTTATTAGAGCTGAAGTTATAAAGTATGAAGACTTTGTAAGTTATGGTAGTGAAGCCAAAGTAAAAGAAGCAGGTAAATTAGGTGTTGANGGTAAAAACTATATNGTACAAGATGGTGATGTCATGCACTTCTTGTTTAATGTATAAATCTGAAGACTTTTAATTATAAAAAAATCCCCAAGTTTTATAGCTTGGGGATTTTTGTTTTAAGTATTTATTTACCTTTTCTNTTTTGACCTCGAGTTTTTGGCTTTTTATATTTCTTCTCAATCTTACGTTTGTAAGAACCACCTTCATTACGCTTTCTGTTTTTGTCCTTTTTTTCGTGAAATGCTTTACCTTTTGAAGGTTCCTTCTTTAGAGGATTATATATTTCTACAGGTTTTTGTTGTTCTTCTGGAGCAAGCTCTTTAGAAATTTCAACATCATTAGGCATCTCTATAGTGTCAACCTTAGTTTCCATAAGTTCCTCTATGGTTTCAAGCCATTCTACCTCACTTTCTGAAGTAAGAACTAATGCAGTACCTTTTTTCTCAGCTCTACCAGTACGACCTATCCTATGCAGATAATTTTCTGGATAGCTTGGTGTATCCATATTAATAACGTGAGAGATATCATCTATATCTAAACCACGTGCCATAACATCTGTAGCAATCATGATACGATGNTCACCTGTTTCAAAAGCTTCAATACTATTAAGTCTATAATTCTGAGTCTTATTAGAGTGAATAACACTAGCTTGATCTGGGAATGTCTTGTCNACNACAGCAAATAAACGGTCTGCAATACGTTTATTAGGAACAAATATTAATGTCTTTTCGTATGTTTCAACATCTTCTAAAAGATGAATAATTAGATTTTGNTTTGTGTAGTAATTAGGAACNTTATAACGNTATTGTTGTATGTTAACTAATGGTGTTCCACTTTTTGCAACAGATATTTTTATAGGATTATTAAAGAATTCAGTAATCATAGAAGANACTTCATCTGTCATAGTNGCAGAAAACAATATGTTTTGATGCTTTTTAGGAAGTATATCTAAAATGTTAACNAGCTGAAATCTAAATCCGAGGTCTAACATAACATCAACCTCATCAATCACAAGCTTCTGTATGTTTTTNAGTTGTAGTACGTGGCTAACAGCAAGGTCATACAATCTACCTGGNGTAGCTACAAGAACATCACANCCTTCAACTACAGCTTTTTTCTGTGTATTAATATTTGTACCACCATAAACACCTAAAATACGCATATCATTAAGCGTACAAAGTTTTTCAATTTCTGAAACTACTTGTACAACAAGTTCACGCGTAGGAACAATTATTAAAGCTCTAGGATTTACTTGTCTAGAATAGGGTAGTAGTCTTAGGACAGGTAATGCATAAGCATAGGTTTTACCAGTTCCTGTTTGGGCAATACCAACAACATCTCTACCAGACATGATTACAGGAAATGATTCTTCCTGTATTGGAGTAGGATGTACGATACCTAATTCATCTAAAGCTTTCTGTAAAGAAGGAGATAGGTTTAAGTCTTTAAAAGTAGTGGACACAGTTATATAATTTTACGGTGCAAAGGTACTATAAAGCAATTAGTTTATCTTTTTAATCTTTAGGTAACTTGAATCNCCAAAATTATTGAAGTNTGAATTATTGTTGCCGTCTGCAACAACATTAAAATCTATATATCCAGTTGTAGCAGTTATCTCAAAAACAGCTATTTGTGGTATGCTACCTTGAGACGTGTTGGAGTTTGGACTCGTTAATGCAGCAGTAGTGCCTTCATTNGTGTTGTTTAAACGCATTATATAACTTAAAGTAGATGTTTGATTATTCGGTCTAATATTAGATTCAACTTCGTATACACCTCGTGGTAAGGTTAATCTTTTATTAGATGTATTATAAGATGAACCAGTAATATTATTAAAAGATTCTTGACTAAAATTAAATGCAGTATTTACATTNCCTATGGTTGTAGGATTNGTTCTCAACATTATTTGTGTAGTATTCTCAGTAAGCAACTGTTTCCATGAAGAGGCGTTATTATCCCAATACAGGAAACCTTCACTATAATTATTATCCTCTTGNGTAAGATAAATGAGCATACTATGCTGNGCAGCACCAGGATTTGTATTAGGTAGTGCATTTAAACGAGGTATAAGAATACCATCTGTTTCTTTTGGAGTATTTGCATTTACTGGGTTAACATCTAAAATAGCATCTGGTTCTAACTTGTTGAGACCTAAATCTCCATCTTCTCTAATAGACATTCTTACTTGTTGAGAAACGCTTCCAATAGGTGTTGTATTAACCACAAATCTTGAAGGTGTGCTATTGTCTGATGCAGTACCATCTAAATACAGTCTAAAACCACCTACTTCTGTAATTTGGTCACCATCATGAGTTTTAAAGATTACAGAACCAATCTCACCATTTGCAGCTAAGGTATTTGGTGCATCTAAACTACCGCCAGTATTATAAAATATTAGATTTGGCGGATTAGTATTTGCGCTTGTAATTTGAAAATCATTATCGCCAGGACCTTTAAATTCAAATCGTTCAACTGGTGTATCCGTGCCTATTCCTATACGACCATCATCTGTAAACACCATTCGAGTACCATTAGCATCTGCTTGTTTAGCATAAATTAATTGTTGNCCTAATGCATTCTCTCCATCTAACCACTCACCACCAAAAGGAATCCAGTCTGGAATATCATTATCCCAAAAATAGAAACCTTTAGTATCATTACCATCTGTCTGTGATAAAAAGACGATCATACCATCTTGCGAAATACCTGGATTTACATCAGGAAACTTCTCAAGTCTCGGTATTAGTAAACCATCTGTTTCAGTTGGGTTAGCCGTACTAGATGCTGAAATATCTAATATACTTTGAGGNTTTATATTACCAATTCCTACTTGACTAAAGCTATTGTCTGCTATAAAGCATAACAAAACAATATAAATATAATTTTTAATCATAAAGCAACTTGGTATTTGGTTGATAGTAAGCTGATTAATTANGATTTAAAGATACNGATAAGATGTTAATATAGTGTTAAAAATTAAGATTTTNTTAAGATTTTCAGATAGCTCATTTAGTTTANTGTTATTACATAATTCAATTTCATTTATTTTGCTTACCAATTAAAAATGCCATTTCTTTATATAATGAAAAAGATTCTTTGCTTTGCAGGCTCAAATAGCCGTCATTCTATTAATACCATATTAGTAAATTATGTAGCTAATAAAATTATAGATCACGAGGTTAAAATTATCTCATTATTAGATTATGAATTACCTATGTATAGTCTGGACTTAGAGAATGAGCGTAGTTTCTCNGCAGATTTACAAGTATTACGTAATATAATAAAAGATCATGATGCTCTTATTATTTCAGTTAATGAGCATAACGGAAGTATNTCTGCTTTTTTTAAAAATCATTTAGATTGGCTATCTAGACTAGATCGTAATTTTCTGGAAGGTAAAAAGGTGTTATTAATGAGNACATCACCAGGCGCAAGAGGAGCAAAGTCTGCTTTGGAGTTTTGTAAATTGGTACTTCCTAGGTTTGGNGCAGAAATTGTTGAGAGCTTTAGCTTCCCATCTTTTCAAGATAACTTCTCANTNGAGGAAAATAAAATTACAAATGATGTCCTTGAGATGGGACTTAATGATATGTTGAGTACCTTTGAGCATCACATTAATTTATGATCCTTGCGTGTAAATAAAACCTTTACTCTTAAGAACACTTCTCATTTTAAACAACAACTTCTTCAATGGTCTCAAGANTTTAATGAGGTTGTTTGGTTAGACTCTAATCTGCATACTCAAGCATACTCAGAATATGATGCTATTTTAGCTGTAGATGGTTTTACGGTATTAAAAACAGATGCACAAAATGCTTTCGAAGACCTTAANACATATCAATCTACTACTAAAGATTGGCTCTTTGGCTATTTATCTTATGANTTAAAAAATGACACAGAGCTTCTTACCTCTAATAATTTTGATGGCTTAAATTTTCCGGATCTTTATTTTTTTCAACCTAAAAAATTATGGTTGTTAAAGGATAANATTTTAGAAGCACACTATCTAGCAATGGTAGATGATGAGATAGATGAAGATTTTAATACTATTAATACGCTTCAGCTATTTGAGGAAGTATCATCTAACACATTAAAAATTAAATTAAGAACCTCAAAAGATGATTACTTTAAAAAGCTAAATAACATTTTAGAGCATATTCATAGAGGAGATATTTATGAAGCTAATTTTTGNCAAGAGTTTTACACGTCTGGANATATAACACCATTAGCAACCTATAAACGTTTAAANGCTATTTCAAAACCGCCATTTGCAAGCTTTGTAAGGTTGTTTAATAATTATGCNTTATGTGCGTCTCCAGAGCGATATTTAAAAAAATCAAAAACTANAGTTGTAAGTCAGCCAATAAAAGGAACTTCTAAACGGTCTAAGGATAAGAATAAGGATAATGCTCTAAAAAAAGCATTAGAAAACGATCCTAAAGAACGTTCTGAAAATATTATGATTGTAGATTTGGTTAGGAATGATCTATCTAAAACTGCAAGTAAAGGATCTGTGACAGTACAAGAACTTTGCAAAGTCTATACGTTTGAGCAGGTACATCAACTAATTTCTACAGTTACATCTCAAGTAAGTGACAGTTTATCTCCAATTGATGTTTTACAAAGTACATTTCCNATGGGAAGTATGACAGGAGCACCAAAGGTAAGTGCCATGAAAATTATTGAAGAGTATGAAGACGCTAAACGTGGTTTATACAGTGGTGCTATAGGTTACATAACTCCTAACGGTGATTTTGATTTTAATGTAGTCATTAGAAGTATACTGTACAATGCAGAAAAAGCTTACATTTCTTATTCTGTTGGTGGTGCCATTACTGCCAACTCAATACCAGAAAAAGAATATGAAGAATGTCTTATAAAAGCAAAAGCTATGCGAGAAGCCTTACTAAACAACGCATAAATTGTATTTTTGCACTTTAATTTTCAAACGTGTTACAAGCCTTTAAATCTCATATAAATACTACGTTTCCCAAACTTAACTCCAATAAATTACTTTTGGCTGTAAGCGGTGGTTTAGATAGTATGGTGTTATTACATCTCTGTAAAGCTTCAGGTNTAAATATAGCTATCGCACACTGTAATTTTAATTTGCGAGGTAAAGAAAGNGATGCNGATACACTATTGGTTAAGNAAGAGGCAGACAGATTGCAAATTACTTGTCANGTAGAGCATTTTNATACAGAATCATACGCTGCGGATAATAAGGTATCNATTCAAATTGCTGCAAGAGAACTACGTTACCATTGGTTTGACGAAGTAATTAAAGAATTTGATTATAATTATGTTTTAACAGCGCATCATTTAAATGATGATGTAGAAACATTTATTATNAANCTTACAAGAGGNACTGGTTTAGACGGTCTTTCTGGAATACCAAAGGTAAACAACACTATAATTAGACCCTTACTACCGTTTTCAAGAGAAGAAATACATACCTATGCTTTAGCTGAAAAAATTATTTGGAGAGAAGATGCTAGCAATGCATCAGATAAATACTTGAGAAACTCAATAAGACATCATATAATTCCAAAACTTGAAGATTTAAANNCTGTATTTCTAGACAATTTTAAGCGCACACAACATCATTTACAGCAGTCCTCAAAACTAATAGAAGATTATACCAATGTGTTATTNAAAACTCTGGTAACACATACAGATAAAGGTTTTTCTATTTCTTTGACTAAGCTTAATGATTTTGAAAACCACGATNCAATTCTATACCAACTTTTAAAAGCATTTAAATTTAAAGATTGGAGTAGTGTATATGCACTTAAAGACGCACAGTCTGGCAAGCAAATNTTTTCTGAAACACATAGGTTAATTAAACACCAAAATGCGTTATTGCTTTCTGTGAANGAAGNATTACATTCAGATAACTGTTACCGTNGAAGNTGAAGCTAAAACGGTGTCATTTCCATTAGGTNCTTTAGAGTTTAATAAGGTTGAAGCCTTAGCTAAACTTAAAAAACATATTGCCTATGTTGATGCAGATGCGTTGCAATATCCGTTAACCATTAGGCGTTGGCAAGCAGGAGATAATTTTCAGCCATTTGGTATGAAAGGAAAAAAGAAGCTTAGCGACTTCTTTAAAGACGAAAAGTTATCTTTGCCACAAAAGGAAAATTCCTACGTATTAACTAGTAACAATCGNATTGTTTGGGTGATTGGTCACCGTATAGATCACCGCTTCAGAATAACAAAACTAACAAAACAAATAACTCAAATTGTATGGCATTTTTAAAGAACGGCCTTCTATTTTTATTTTTCTTAGTATCTGTGTCTACTCAGGCACAATTTGGAAACACAGAAATTTTTGAACCTGTAGAGTGGAGNACCTCTATTTCTAAAAAAGGAGATANTTATGANGTAAGTATAAAAGCTATCATAGATGAAGGTTGGCATTTGTATTCACAAAACGAGGTAGAAGCTGGCGGACCAATCCCTACTGAATTTAGTTTTCCCAATGCAGACGGAAACTTTGAAGTTCTAGGTTCAACTAAAGAACCTGAAGGAAAAGAGTTATATGATCCAGTCTTCGAAATGGATATTAAATATTTTGAAGATGAGGTGACATTTACTCAAGATATTAAATTCATCAANTCACCTATTGCTGTTGAGGCTGAGGTGTTTTTTATGGTTTGTGATGACGAGCGTTGCCTTGCGCCACAATCTGTGCCTTTTGTTATAACCTTAGATGGCAGTAAAGCTAATACACCAATAGGCAACGTTTCTCCAGAAGATATCGCCAAGTCTGAAGCATTAGATATAGATGTAAAAGGATTTGAAAACTATGAAGCAGAAGACACAGAAGAAAGTAGCAACCTTACCATTTTCTTTTTAGGCTTTATAGGCGGTTTAATAGCATTGTTAACACCTTGTGTATTTCCAATGATACCATTAACCGTATCATTCTTCACAAAAGGNGCAAAAAATAGAAAACAAGGTTTAACTAANGCAATACTTTATGGCTTATTTATTTTTGTCATCTACTTATTGCTAAGTATACCATTTCANTTATTAGATTCATTAGATCCAGAGATACTCAANAATATTTCAACCAATGTAACGCTCAACGTTATATTCTTTATCATATTTATAGTGTTTGCACTATCATTCTTTGGGTATTTTGAATTAACACTGCCGCAGTCTTGGAGTGCAAAAATGGANGATAAGGCTAATAGTGTTGGTGGTATCATAGGTATTTTCTTTATGGCCTTAACCTTAGCTATAGTATCGTTTTCTTGTACAGGACCAATATTAGGATCTCTCTTAGGCGGTTCTTTAACAAGTGATGGTGGAGCAATGCAACTTACATTTGGAATGGGCGGCTTTGGTTTAGCTTTAGCATTACCGTTTGCGCTTTTTGCATTATTCCCAAATTGGCTAAACTCATTACCTAAAAGTGGTGGATGGCTTAATACCGTAAAAGTCGTNTTAGGTTTTATTGAGGTGGCATTGGCATTTAAATTCTTGTCTAACGCAGATCTTGTACAACATTGGGGTATCTTAAAACGAGAAATATTTATAGGAATCTGGATAATAGTTGCTATTGGTTTAGCATTGTATTTATTTGGTATTATTCGCTTTCCTCACGATGGTCCTAAGAAAAGGCCTCATAAAACAAGAATAGGATTAGGAATATTAACATTGCTTTTTGCAATGTACTTATTGCCTGGATTAACCAATACGGCATATGCTAATCTTAAACTGTTAAGTGGTTTTCCACCACCATTGTTTTATAGTATTTATGATAAAGAAACAGAAGGTCCTTTAGGTTTAGAAGCTTTTAAAGATTTTGAAGAAGGNCTTGCTCAGGCACGCATTACTAACAAACCAATATTGTTAGATTTTACAGGTTGGGCTTGTGTAAACTGTCGAAAGATGGAAGAGCAAGTTTGGAGTATTCCTCAAGTATATGATCATATTAAAAATGATTATATCTTAATTTCNTTATATGTTGATGATGATAAAGAATTGGAAGCTTCAGAGCAGTTTAAATACATTAAACCAAATGGAAGCTTAAAGACAATTAAAACTATCGGAAATAAATGGGCTACCTTTCAAACACTTAACTTCAAAAACAACTCACAACCTTACTATGTGTTGTTAGATGGTGATTTAAATTTACTTAATAAACCAGTAGGATATACACCAAATGGGACNGAATTTGAAGCTTGGTTGGCAGAAGGACTTAAAACCTTTAATGAGAATTCTAAATAATTTAGTTGAAGCTTAATAGTTAAAAAAGAAGTGTTTATGACTGATAAAAAGAACCCTAATAAAGATCACGACAAACAACGTGATATGGATGAAAAGCGTAAGAACTTAGATCATCAAGATAAGCAAGAACAAAAAGACCGTGAGCAAAAGAAAAAGTAATTGGTCTTAGATATAAAAAAAAGCCTTTCAGAATTTCTCTGAAAGGCTTTTTAAATTTAATTGATACAATCTTATAGATCTTCAACCAGATCACTTTGGTTTCTAAATACNAGTTCATCATCAAACGCATCTATAAGAATAATACTATCTGTAGTTACCTTTCCAGATAAGATTTGTTTAGACAACTCNTTNAGCACCTCTTTTTGAATTGTACGCTTAACTGGTCTTGCACCAAATTGAGGATCAAATCCTTGTTTTGCTAAAAGGCTTATTGCTTCTTCTGTAGCATCTAGCGTAATATTCTGTTTACCTAGCATTTTTGTAACCTGTCGCAACTGCAAGCTTACAATCTCTTTAATGTTATCCNGATTTAAAGGCGTAAACATTACGATATCNTCTATACGGTTAATAAACTCTGGNCTTACGGTTTGTTTAAGTAAACCTAAAACTTCAGTTCTTGCAGCTTCAATAGCAGTAGGAATATCTTTAACCGCATTAAACTTCTCTTCAATAATACCACTNCCCATATTACTTGTCATAATGATAATGGTGTTTTTAAAGTCTGCAATTCGACCTTTATTATCTGTAAGCCTACCTTCATCTAAAACCTGTAATAAGATATTAAAAGTATCTGGGTGCGCTTTTTCAATTTCATCTAACAGGACAACAGAGTANGGCTTACGTCTNACAGCTTCNGTAAGCTGTCCACCTTCGTCATAACCCACATATCCTGGAGGCGCACCAACAAGTCTACTTACTGCGTGACGTTCTTGGTACTCACTCATATCTATACGTGTCATCGCGCTTTCATCATCAAAAAGGTATTCGGCTAGAGCTTTAGCAAGCTCAGTTTTACCAACACCAGTNGTACCTAAGAATAANAAACTTCCTATTGGCTTTTTCTGNTCTTGTAAACCTGCNCGGCTACGTCTTACAGCGTCGCTTACAGCAACTATAGCTTCTTGTTGTCCTACCACACGTTTGTGTAATTNATCTTCTAAACGCAACAGCTTTTCACGGTCACTTTGTAACATTTTGGTTACCGGAACACCTGTCCATTTAGCAACAACTTCTGCAATNTCTTCNCTTGTNACTTCCTCTTGTATGAGAGACTTTCCTGATTTTTGATCTTCAACATTTTGCTGCAGTTTNTCTAAGCGTTCTTGAGCTTCTTTAATTTTACCATAACGTATCTCTGCAACTTTACCGTAATCGCCTTCTCGNTCAGCGCGTTCAGCTTCAAGCTTAAACTGCTCAATATCTTGTTTGGCCTGTTGTATNTTGTCTACAACATCCTTTTCATTTTTCCACTGCGCATGTAATTCATTACGTTCTTCCTTAAGGTTNGCTAAATCTGANCGTAANGATTTTAACTTAACTTCATCTTTTTCACGCTTAATAGCTTCAATCTCAATTTCCAGCTGCATAACTTTACGATCCAAAACATCTANCTCTTCAGGTTTAGAGTTAATCTCCATCCTTAGTTTAGATGCAGCTTCATCCATTAAATCAATAGCTTTATCTGGTAAGAATCTACTAGTAATGTAGCGTTCAGATAATTCCACAGCAGCTATAATGGCTTCATCCATAATTCTTACNTTATGGTGTGTCTCGTACTTTTCCTTAATACCTCTNAGTATTGAAATTGCACTTTCNGTATCTGGTTCATCTACAATTACCTTTTGAAAACGACGTTCTAAAGCTTTGTCTTTCTCAAAATACTTTTGATACTCGTCTAAAGTTGTTGCACCAATTGCTCTTAGTTCTCCTCTTGCTAATGCTGGCTTTAAAATGTTTGCCGCATCCATTGCGCCTTGACCGCCACCGGCACCAACTAGCGTGTGAATTTCATCTATAAACAAGACAATATTTCCGTCACTTGAGGTTACTTCTTTAACAACAGCCTTTAAGCGTTCCTCAAATTCTCCTTTAAATTTGGCACCCGCAATTAATGCGCCCATATCTAAAGAGAAAATTTGTTTGTCTTTAAGGTTATCTGGAATATCACCAGCAATAATCCTATGAGCTAAACCTTCTGCAATGGCTGTTTTACCAACACCAGGTTCACCAACCAACATAGGATTGTTTTTAGTTCTTCTAGAAAGTATTTGCAGCACTCGTCTAATCTCTTCATCGCGTCCTATAACCGGATCTAATTTTCCAGTCTCTGCACGTTCATTAAGATTAATAGCGTATTTGCTTAAAGAGTTATAAGTGTCTTCTGCACTTTGCGAAGTTACTCTGTCGCCTTGCCTCAATTCCTCAATAGCTAATTTTAATCCTTTTTCTGTAGCACCTTGATCTTTTAATATTTGTGCAATTTTACTGTTAGATTTAAAAATGGCTAATATGAGATGTTCTATTGAAACATACTCATCATTCATTTTTTTTGCGATACTAGAGGCTTCGTTTACAGCCTTTCCTGCTTCTCTAGATAACATAATATCGCCACCACTTACTTTAGGGAAACTTTCGATTTCTTTATCTAAAATTTGAGTGAATAGTGGTACATTAATATTTAGTTTTTTCAATAAAAATGGAGTCACATTTTCATCTACAGTAGCTATAGCTTTAAAAATGTGTTCATTTTCTATTTGTTGATGGCCCATTTCCTGAGCAAGCTGTTGCGCTTGCTGTATGGCCTCCTGTGATTTTATAGTATAATTATTAAAATTCATCTTCTTAAGTTTTATAGCTAGATAAGCAATTGGTATACCATTTAAATACACTGCTAAAATGGCATAAATATTNAATATTTACACGACAAAATGNCATATTNTNGAAATNGTATAGGTTATAAATTTAATGAAAATGCATCAGGGTTTCTTAAACAATTCACAGTAATNCAATTTCATTTCATGTATGAACCAATAAAATTTTTGTTGTTTNTAAAANTATGGTTTGCTGAGATGAAAACTTGAAAANTTACAAATGGCATAGCAATTGACTTATTAAGTATAACTACTTGAAAAGCATGACTTTTCAAATTAATGAGTCAAAAATTAAACGCTACGTGCACAATTTTGTGACATTATGGCGAAACATATACTATGAGCAGAACAAAGTTTACAGATATTGACAGTTTGTCATTGCAGGATTTAGAACAAGATGCCGAGTTAATTCCATTAATGACGCCTGAAGATGAAGAAGAAATTAATAAAGAAAAATTACCTGANACCTTACCAATTTTACCGCTTAGAAATACGGTGTTATTTCCTGGTGTAGTAATTCCTATTACTGCAGGACGCGATAAATCTATCAAGCTAATACAAGATGCTAATAATGGTAGCAAGGTAGTTGGTGTTGTATCTCAAAAAAGTGAAGAGGTAGAGAACCCAACTGGAAAAGACATTAATACACTTGGTGTAGTTGCCAGAATNCTTAGGGTTTTAAAAATGCCAGATGGTAATACTACTGTAATTATACAAGGTAAAAAGCGTTTTGAGATAGATAAGGTTATAACTGAAGATCCTTATTTACAAGCAACTATTAAGGAAGTTCCAGAAGCTAGACCTGAAAAGGAAAATGAAGAGTTTTCTGCTATTGTAGATTCTATTAAAGAATTAGCACTTAAGATTATAAAGCAAAGTCCAAATATCCCTAGTGAAGCTTCGTTTGCTATTTCTAATATTGAAAGCCCTTCGTTTTTAATAAACTTTGTGTCGTCTAACATGAATCTTTCTGTTGCAGACAAGCAAAAATTGCTAGCTACAAATGATTTAAAAGAGCGTGCTTTAGCAACATTAAAGTTTATGAATGTTGAGCAGCAAAAGCTCGAACTTAAAAATGACATACAAAGTAAGGTGCAGAGCGATATGAGCCAACAACAGCGCGAGTATTTCCTACACCAACAAATGAAAACTATTCAGGAAGAGTTAGGTGGCGTTTCTCATGAGGATGAAGTAGAGGAAATGAAACAACGNGCCAAGAAAAAATCTTGGGGAGAAGATGTAGCTAANCACTTTAAAAAGGAGATTTCTAAATTACAACGTATGAATCCTCAGGTTTCTGAGTATTCTATACAACGTAATTATTTAGATTTATTNTTGGACTTACCNTGGAATGAGTTTAGCAAAGACAAATTCGACTTAAAGCGTGCAATGAANATTCTAGACCGTGATCACTACGGTTTAGAAGATGTTAAAAAACGAATTATTGAATATCTAGCGGTTTTAAAACTGCGTAACGATATGAAATCGCCAATCTTATGTTTATATGGTCCTCCAGGCGTTGGTAAAACATCTTTAGGAAAGAGTGTAGCCGAAGCTTTAGGTAGAGAATATGTAAGAATTTCATTAGGNGGTTTAAGAGATGAAGCTGAAATAAGAGGNCACAGAAAAACNTACATTGGTGCAATGCCAGGTAGGATTATACAGAGTCTTAAAAANGNAGGAACTAGTAACCCTGTATTTGTNTTAGATGAAATAGATAAAATAGGAACAGGAAACCAAGGCGATCCTTCTTCTGCATTGCTAGAGGTTTTAGATCCAGAACAAAATAATGAGTTTCATGACAACTTCTTAGAAATGGGATTTGACCTTTCTAAGGTTATGTTTATTGCAACCTGTAACAGTTTAAATACCATACAACCAGCTTTACGTGACCGTATGGAAATTATAAATGTTACGGGTTATACTATTGAAGAAAAGGTTGAAATAGGTAAAAAGCATTTATTACCTAAGCAGTTAGAAGAACACGGTCTTACCAAAGATCACCTTAAGATAGCAAAGCCACAACTTGAAAAAATAGTTGAAGGTTATACTCGCGAAAGTGGTGTAAGAAGTCTTGAAAAGCAAATTGCCAAAATGGTAAGATACGCTGCCAAGAATATCGCTATGGAAGAAGACTATAGCGTAAAAATCACAAATGATGATGTAGTTGAAGTCTTAGGTTCTCCTAAATTAGAGCGTGATAAATATGAGAATAATGATGTTGCAGGAGTTGTTACAGGTTTAGCTTGGACTAGAGTAGGTGGCGATATTCTCTTTATAGAGTCTATACTTTCTAAAGGAAAAGGTAACTTAAACATTACTGGTAANCTTGGTAAGGTTATGAAAGANAGTGCAACCATAGCTATGGAGTACATTAAAGCACACGCTGAAGAATTTGGTATTATACCAACTATTTTCGAAAAATATAACGTTCATATTCACGTGCCAGAAGGAGCAACACCTAAAGATGGCCCAAGTGCGGGTATAACAATGTTAACGTCTTTAGTCTCTCTGTTTACGCAACGTAAAGTTAAAAAGAGTGTGGCTATGACTGGTGAAATAACTCTTAGAGGAAAAGTATTGCCAGTTGGCGGTATTAAAGAAAAGATCTTAGCTGCAAAACGCGCAAGGATCAAGGAAATTGTTTTATGTGAAGACAATCGTAGAGATATAAAAGAAATAAAAGAAGAGTACTTAAAAGGCTTGACGTTTCATTATGTGACAGATATGTCTCAAGTATTAGACGTTGCTCTTACTAAGCAAAAAGTAAAAAACGCTAAGAAATTATAGCATTTAATCTATTAAACTGATTAAAGCCACATTATCTTATTACATAGATAATGTGGCTTTTTTTTATGCTGTGGTATTAAAAATAATTTTATTTAAAGCTTCTGTGTTTAGCTTGTGTGCTCCTTGAAACTCCAAGGTTGTAAGCCGTTCACTAAATAGAATTAAAGCTCTTCCTTTTTCATATTCTAATTTTTCATCTGTTAACCATTCATCTTCGTTACCGTAAAGAAGCCAAGCTTTGCCTTTAAATGTTTTAAAGTCTAAGGGTTCTAATTCTTTTGGAATACCTCCAGAATGTAAAACAAGATTATCACATGATATGTTGTATTTAGCTACAAATCTACTTGCTATGGAAACGCCTTGAGAAAACCCTAACACATGAAATTTTACATGACTGTGTTTTTCTAAAATAGGTTTTATTTCAGCTTTATAAATAGCATTAATATACGTAAGCACGTTTTCAGTTTCTACTACAGTATTTTCCTTAGTTAGCCAAGAAGCGCCAACTCTTCTAAAATCTTTACTTTGATAGTATTTACTTGGAGCTTGTGGAGCTATAAAATAATGGTCCTTAGCATCAAATTCTTCAAACTCTCTTATAAAATATCTGCTTAAGTAACCCATACCGTGAAAAACTAACCAGATATGTTTAGTGTCTTCTGTTAGTTTATTTAGGGTAGAATAGGAGTTGCTACTCTCATACTTGATTTGCTTTTCCTTAGAATTCATAGCTATAGATTGTATCTTTACAAAGTAAACCAAACGAAATGAAATATTCTAAAGAAGAGGTATTAAGTAGATGTAAAGAAATTTGCAAGAATACTATGATGGAAACTCTAGACATTGAGTTTATTGATGTAGGAGATGATGTATTGGTAGCTAAAATGCCAGTTACTTCTAAGGTTCATCAACCAGATGGCGTTCTTCACGGTGGTGCAATGGTTGCCTTAGCAGAGAGTGTTGGTAGTGCAGCAAGTATGTTATTTCTAGATGCAGAGAAGTATTATATAAGAGGTATCGAGATTTCGGCAAATCATGTAAAAAGTATTCGAGAAGGTGAGGTCTTTGCTTATGCTACAGTAGTACATAAAGGGCGCACAACACAGCTTTGGGATATCAAGATTAAAGATGTTGAGGATAATTTAATATCAGTAGTTAAACTTACCACAATAGCTCTGCCTAAAAATTAATGACACAGTTTAAATCTCTCATAGAAAAAGCAAATAAGCAGTTGAACAATAAATTACCGTTCACACTTTTTAATCTTCCAGATAGTTCTACAATAAAAAGTTACTTTCAGCTTAATGATACATTACTGCCAACAGTAGATTTTTCTGAAGATGGTTTTGTCTTTGCACCTTTTAACCTTGAGGATACCACTATTTTATTTAAGACTGAACACTGCGAGGTTTTAGAAACTCCATTTTCATTTTCACAATCGTTTAGCAAAGCGTCTGATGTTAGGACTTTAGAAGATGATCAAGCAAAAGGAGCACATATAAAATTAGTAAGTGATGCTGTTGAAACAATAAAGCAAACAGACTTAAGTAAAGTTGTGTTATCCAGACCAATTAGGTGCTCAACTGAGAAGTCTGCTTTAGTATTATTTGAAGAATTACTTCAGTTATATCCTTCTGCTTTTACATATATCTGGTATCACCCTAAAGTAGGCTTGTGGCTTGGTGCTACTCCAGAAACCCTTTTCCAGTTAAATGGACTGCATTTTAAAACAGTTGCTTTAGCAGGTACTAAAACTGATGATAAGCTCTTAGAAGATTGGGGAACAAAGGAAATAGATGAACAGGAAATAGTAACTACTACTATTAAGAAAGCGCTTTCACCATTTGCAAGATCAATAACCATTTCTGAGGTAGAAACAGTAAAAGCTGGTAACATCTTACATTTAAAAACTAATTTAGAGGGCTTCTTAAAACCTAATACAAAGCTGAGTGCAATATTGTCCAGCTTACATCCAACACCTGCAGTTTGTGGTTATCCTAAAGACTTAGCATATTCTTATATTACTGAAAAGGAATCTTACGATAGGTCGTTTTACACTGGATTTTTAGGAGAAATAAATAGCGGAGATATTAATAAGAGTAACACAGAAAATTTAGCGTATAGAAAGCAACGATTATCTACCAAACTTTTTGTGAATTTAAGATGCCTCTCAATGCTATATGATACAGTGACAATTTATGTTGGTGGCGGAATTACTGCAGAGAGCAATCCAGAATTAGAATTTATTGAAACTGTACGAAAAAGTGAGACAATGCTAAGAGCATTGTAATTTAACAAGCTCAGTAGCGCATCCCCAAGCAACTGTAAATCCTGCGCCACCGTGCCCGTAATTGTGGAAGATGTTTTGGTAAGTTTTATCCAACTCAAACCTTACAGATGGCCTTTTTGGTCGTAAACCTACAACTTCCTCTAAGATCTCAGGTTGATTTTTAGTTGAGTTAAACTTAGAAAATCTATTTAAAATTAATTTAGTATCTGTTGGGTCTACTTTTAGATTCCAATCGTTTTCGTAATCTGTACCACCAATAATACAATCGTTAGTTCTATTAATAAGATAGGTTAACGCACCTTTAGTGGTCGAGTCTGCATAAGACGGTAAATTTATAGGAGCACATCTTAATATTTGACCACGCATTGGCTTAAGGTCGTTATCGTTACATAACTCTTTTGCACCTAAACCACTACAGTTAATAACAAGATTATTTAAGTTTGAAGCTTCTTCTAACGTATAAATCTGTTGTTTTATAAATGTGCCATTATTCGACTTAAAACGATTAAAAAGGTAAGGTAAGTAGTGTAATGGTTCAACTAATGGTACTGTACTAATATGAGCTTGTGTCATTTCATTTAATAGCTCATCGCTTTTCGCAATTCTCACACTTCCGCTAGGCAATACAGATATCCAATTGGTATTAGATTGCGCATTGTAAACTGTTGTAAATGGTATAAAAGACACGCCGTTTTTATTAGTTTGATCCTTTTTATATTCAGAATAGGAGAGTGCTGCCCATTGGTGTGCTTTATGTAATGGTTCAATTTGAAAAGGAAACCATATTGCACCAACTTTAGACGAAAGGGTTTCAGAAAATTTTTCCTTTGCAACAATTGTAACTGCATAGCCAGCTTCTTGTAATTTAAGAGCTGTTGTCAATCCAATAATACCACTTCCGATAACTGTTGCAGATTTCATAAGTTGAGTTGACTTTTTATAGCTTTTCCAGGAAACAAATTATCTTGTAACTCACCATGTTCAATAAGAATCTTACCATTAATAATCACATAATCCATTCCAGAATATTTCTGAAATCCTTTTGTATATGTGGCATTATCTTTAATATCATCTAAATTAAAAAGCAAAAGGTCTGCGTATTGAATGAATTCTAAGATGCTATTTATTAGTTTTTCAATTAGACTAATTTACTCAAAAACTGAATTGGCGAAAACTATTGCAAGTAGTAAAAGTTTAAATTTCATATTGTTTCTATAATTAATAGTAAACAACTATTACAATCTTTAGAATATAGCTGCTTGATTAACAAACCATCTATAAAGCTAAAAATTAAAATTCAATTCGTGAAGATTAAAAGGATAAGTAATTAATGATAGGGTAGAAGGATACTCTTTTTTCAATGAAACACTTCAGCTTAAGAATTATGAAATTAAAAAAGTAAACTAGTACTTATTTTAAATTCTTTTTGAATGTTTATTCATCTACTTTTTTAAAGACATATCCTTCACCATAGTTCATCTTAACAACTTTATTTGTGATAGAATCTATAGTAAATGAAGATTTTCCGCCGTTATCAACATCTATAAATTCAGTTTTTGAGACTGGCACAAAAGTAACTTTCATACCATCATTTAAATCATGCAAGACAATTCTGTTTGTGTCTGTACTGTATACATCTAGAAAATAGTTATCCTCTTCTTCTAGTTGATATTTACCTATTATTGCATTTGTCTCCTTTTCACTAAGCTCATAAGGAGTTATGTAAGTCGGCTCGAAAACGCTGTTTTCAAACAACGCTGAAAACGATCGGAGTATATCATCATTTAAAGTGTTTCCTTGTTTTGCATTTGTCATTACTGCTATGCCCGTATTTTTATTGTAATGATTTATTAGTATAGATTTATAAGAACCAGGATTGCCGCCTGCGTGAAAAAAGAATGCAGTATCGCCTTCACCACGAACGCCAACACCTAATCCCCAAACTTTAGTGACCGTTAACATTTGCGTTGCTAAATCTTGAGAAATAAACGAATTAGGTTTGCCTTTATAACTGTTTGCAATGGCAATACTAAACTTAGCCAAATCGGTTGGAGTTGTCCACAATCCAGCTGCCGAGAGTTCTGGAAAAATTAAATGCCCTTCAGGATGCATTTTACCAGAATCATCATGACCTAATGCGATATTGTCTTTAGGAAATTGATTAAAAGTACTGTGCGTCATCTTAAGTGGACTAAAAACCACATCTTGAAAATAGGATTCAAAATCTTTACCAGTAACATCTTGTACCAGCAATTGTAAGATAGCGTAACCACCACCAGAATAACTAAATTGCGTTCCAGGAACTGTACTAATTTCTACTTTTGCAGAGTTTGCTTTACCATTTACAATATCTAACAAGCTTGGCGTAGTACCAACGTTACTATAACCGTGAAAACCTTGCACAGTGGCGCCAGATGTATGGTTTAAAAGTTGTCTTATGGTAACTTTTTTAGATTCGTCAAATTCACTCTCAGCCTTCCAAGATTTTAAATAGGTATTAATATCTGTATCCAGATCTAAGTTATACGTCTCTACTAATTTTAAAACGCCTAATGCCGTAATTGCCTTACTAATTGAGGCTGCTTGAAACTTAGTTGTACTAGTTATAGGCTGTGCAGAGTCTTTAGCTTTAGTACCATATTGACTAGTCCATACAATGTCCCCATCTTTAAACAAAGCTAAGCTCACGCCAGGAACATTATACGTTTCCATAGCTTCACTAATAGTATGGTTTTGGAGAATAGAATCGCCAACAATTACAGCAGGCAAAAGGCCGCTTTCTAGGTCACTATATGTTGGTTCTGGGTCTTGAGACTTATTTTCGGTTTTATGTTTACAAGAAAGAAATAGAGGACAAACGAATATTAGGAGATATAGAAACTTCATAATGAATTGGTTAATAGTTTTCCTAAAGACGTAACTTCAAGTTGAAGTGTTGCAGTTTAAAGCTGAATGTGTGATCGTCTTAATCATTTTTTTTGATCAAATAATAAAAGTCGCTTTAGCAATTTAAGTCTTTAATCTTCATAGTTTCATTGAAAAAAAATCTAGATTTTATAGGATTTCTGGAAAGTGTAGTTTTTTTTTAGATTGTTATTAACGTTCATAGCTATGAATCGTTTATAAATATTTATAATATTAGAAATTCAGAACCTTAAGGTATTGCAATTAGAACATTTATATTTTCTGTAGATTTTAGTTTATATATTAATTGATTTCGACTGATATTTAGCCCTTTAGATTTTAAAACAATAAAATTTAAGGGTACTTCAATATTCATTAGATGAAAAGGTTCAACTGCGCCAGTTAATTGAAAGAAAGGGAAGAAGTTTTCATCAGTTTCTCTTATCGTCATTTTGTATTTGGCGATTTTTCTTTTTTCTTCATTTAAAATTGTCAAAGCAATTTTTTTATTTCCTCTTTCTATTTTAATATCAGTAAAAGTATATTCATACTTGGGAAGCTGTGATTTAAATGTTTCAGTTTTTAAATAATTTAATGAGTCTTTTTTATCAATATTAAAGTAATGTACTTGATTTCTTTTAGTGTCAATTATCCAAGATTTTAAAGAATCATTTTCACTAAATATTTTCATTGAATATGAGTAATCTTTAGTATTGAATAGATAAGTATCTTCTCTATCCAGAAAATTTTTTGTGGTAATCTCACTCTTGACTAATTTATCGAACTTATAGGTTTGCCCAAAACAAGTAGTGAAAGTAATAATAAATAATATAGTTAAAATCTTCATTCAGAAAAATTATTTAACGGTTGTGTATAAGAACAGTAGGGCAGATTTGCACGCTGTCCATTCGGTTGAGCACAAGCCGAATTTTTAAATTTTTCTTATTACTTTCTTTGTCAATAAGCCAAATTTAAAAATTTGGCGACCTTGCAAATGCGCCCGAACCATTAAGTTTTGCTACAATTGCCCTATTGTTTTTATACGTTGTTGTGAGTAGTTAATTTTACGGTTTTGTCTTTTTAATTCCTCGTTTAAAGTCAGCCAAATTCTTGACCACTTTTACTTTAGAGACAGGTAAAACTTCAATAATACTTTCGATTTTGTCGACTGCATATTTTACGTTTTCTTCATTTATTTCTTTTACATCTAAGGTTTGAATCCATTCTTTGTGAGGGTCTAAACAAGGGATTCCGTTGACGTATAGACGATAGCTATAGCCAATTGAGATTTTCTTAGTCTTAGAGAAAAACCCTTTGTCGTAAAACTCTTCTTTAACAGGACTGACGTGAATTTTAAAATCAACCGAGTTCTTTCCAGCATCAAAGCCTTTTTGATATTCGTCATCGCTGTTTTTTCTAAAATCCTCCTTCAGATTACTTATATCTTTCTCGTGCTTGATTTTCAAATCTGAAATATCCTTAATAAGTTTTTTTTCAAGGTCAACCTTTTCTTTTGACATACTTAGAGATAATCTTTGTATCTCATCCCTTCTGTAGTTGGAATTGTTTTTACTCCTTGAAACACCCAATGCTTCTTTATTCTTCCAATAGTTAGCAGAAAGGTAGATGATTATTAAAATCATAATGATTATAACCACAAAACAAATAATTTCGGTAGTTGTCAAATTTTCTAACATAGGTTATGATACAATTATAGTGTGAGAATTTAGTAAAGCTCTTAATTATCTTCATCGTTTGAATCATCATACTCATCATCTTCGTGGTAGAAACCTTCGTAGTAACTTTCATATCTGTCTCCACCATCTTCATCATCGGTACCATTGTATGGATTGTCAGGGTTATCCCAATGTAAACCTTCTTCGTTTTCTTTACGACGTCCGCCAGTTTGGAAAGATAAATCATCATTTCTCATATCGTTTCTATTTTTAGTTATTATAAAATGTTTAAAATTTTGAATATTGTATTTAATTACTCACAACGGTTGTGGCTATGAGTAGTGCGGTCGCAAACGGGCGATTACCATTCGGTTTAATACTTAGCCGAAAACTTGTTTTTGGATTATTTTCCTTTACTTTCCAATAAGCTAAAACAAGGTTTTGGCGGTCTTTGCAAATTAGCTATTTCTTCTCGGTTGGGCAATTATGCCCGTATCACTTATAGCCTTTGTTTGTAATAGTTTTTCTCGCTATTAACAAGTTATTTTATACCCAGAAATAGTAATATAAGGATAGTACTTAACGTGTTTTCCAACAAATGTATTCCTTGCAATATTACCTATCACGTTTGTAGTATAAGAATCAATTGAACCTCCAATTACTTCACCAATTATTTGAACAGCTTTTCCTAAATTGATAACTCCTTTTTCTCCAAATTTAGTTAATAACCTGAATCCTACCTTTTGATTAATTGCTGTAATAGATTTAGATGATATTTGCTTTATACCTGAAATAGCAAATTTTCTTCCCGCAATAAGACCAACATCTTTGATGATTTCTTTGGCTACATTACCAGTCATACAAGCATAAATTAACGATTTAAATCTATGATCTTTCAAATCATATCCTCCAATTATTGCTATCGCGGCAATCATTCTAATTTGGATAAACATTATACTTGCTAAATTTACTGGAATAGTTACAGGTGAAGTTATAATTCCACCTAAACCAGCAATAAAGCCACTAGTTCCCGATTTGGTGTTCTGCCATCGTATCAAAGTGTTTGCTGCCTTAATTTTATCAGGTTGATTCTTTAAGTAATTTTCAGCCATTTCATAGGAGGAATCTATTCCAGGAAAACCGCTTATTGCTTTATTATATTTCCAATCTAGAGTCCTCAGTATTACTCCTTGATTAATTTTTTTTGCCAAAATTTATTTCTTTGATAGAAGATTAAAATGGCTCCATATCGTTTTCTTTCCCCTTTCTGTTTAAGAGGTTTAAGAGTTTCTGAATAGTACTTTTTTCTTTACCATAAGAAAAGTCTTTAGCATCATTAAGCTCTTCTCTTTTTTTCCAAAAATTTTCAAGAAAGCCCTGACTTCTACTCTTATCAGTATCAGACTCCATTTCATCAACCATATTATTAATACTTTTGGTAAGCTCTTCTAACCATCCCATATTTGTTTAATTTTAAATTTTTATTTCAATTATTGCCTACTAGTTTATATCCACCATAAACTTTCGCTTAGCTATACAAATAGTCTGTATATGCAGAATTACTAATGGTGTTTAATTATCTTATTAAAATAACATAACTTATAGTTTAGTTTTTAACAATGCTGTTTTTCGTTTTAAAATATTTATTCAATGTTAAATAATTTGGGCGGTATAAAACCAAATTATTTAAACACAAAAACCCCTAATAGCTTATAAATAAGCAGTTAGGGGTATATGATGTGAGCCCGATAGGATTCGAACCTATGACCGCCTCCTTAGAAGGGAGGTGCTCTATCCAGCTGAGCTACGAGCCCGTAGCAATTAGCGGGTGCAAAGATAACAATCATTAACTTTTAAGCAACTTGTTTTTGAAAATTTTTTATAAATATGTTACAAATCTTAAAATAGAATAGCTTCGGTATATAATTTGTAATACCTTCAACAAAAAATTTAATATGAAATTAATACTAAGCAGCATTATACTAATGCTATGTTTTACCTTTTCTAATGCGCAAGATGTTGTTGGCATCTGGAAAACAATAGACGATAATACTGGTGAAGCAAAATCACACATAGAGATTTTTAAAAAAGATGGTAAAGTGTATGGTAAAATCATAAAAATTTTAAATCCCGAAGCCAGAGATAGAGTATGCTCAGAATGTGAAGGTGAAGATAAAAACATCAAGATTTTAGGAATGAATATTATAAAAGGTCTTGAAAGAGATGGTAATGAGTATTCTGGCGGTACTATTACAGATCCTGAAAATGGTAAAATTTACAAGTCTAAAATCTGGCTTACAGAAGATAATCCTAATCGTTTAAAAGTAAGAGGTTATGTCGCTTTCTTATACAGAACGCAAGAATGGATCAGGCTAGAGTAGTCGCATAATTAATAACAATGTAAGAAGTCCTGAGCAATCGTTCAGGACTTTTTTGGTTTATAGCCGCGCAACATTTATAAATATGTATTTTTGAAGTTTAAGATCTAAGTTTTTATGGCCTACTTTATAGATGTCATTGTACCATTACCGTTAAAGAACACCTTTACATATGCGCTAACTACAGAGGAGTTTGCAAATATTGCAGAAGGTATGCGTGTGGCTGTGCCGTTTGGTAAAACTAAAGTGTATACAGGTGTTGTACTTGCAAAACATACCACGCCACCTATAAAGTATGAAGCAAAACCTATAGAAGAAATCTTAGACTCTAACCCAACCGTTACTTCAAAACAACTTAAATTTTGGGTGTGGATGGCGTCCTACTATATGTGTAGTTTAGGCGAAGTTTTAAAAGCGTCTTTACCAAGTGCCTTTTTGTTAGAGAGCGAAACTGTTGTCGAGCTAAATAAAGCCGCAAATATTGATTTCTCTGAGTTAGATGATAATGAGTTTTTAATTATTGAAGCGCTTCAAAACCAATCACTATTGCGCATTCAGGAAATTATGCAAATCTTAGATAAGCAGCGTGTCTTACCAATTTTAAATAGGTTGGTAGATAAGCAAGCTGTTATCATAAATCAAGAAATATACGAGCAGTACAAACCTAAAGTGGTTAGCTATGTAAGATTAAATGCTATTTATAAGCAAGACGACAAGCTGCATGATCTGTTAGATGAGCTTTCGAGAGCTCCAAAACAACGAGAGGTGATTTTTAAACTATTTGAAACATCTGCTTCTGAAAAGAAATTACAAGCTTCAGACCTTGCTAAATTATGTGATACTTCGTCCAGCGTAATAAAATCGCTAGTTGACAAAGGTATTTTAGAAAGTTACCAAATTCAGGAAGATAGAGTACAATTTGAAGGTGAATCAACTTTAAAAGATATCACATTTAATGCGCATCAATTAAAGGCATATAATAGTATTCAGCAGTCTTTTGAAACTAATAGTGTTTGCCTTTTACACGGTGTTACTTCAAGCGGAAAGACAGAGATTTATATAAACCTTATTAAAGATGTACTGGCTAAAGGGCAACAAGTGCTTTACCTGGTTCCAGAAATTGCTCTAACCACACAGCTTATCACGCGTTTACAGTCTTATTTTGGAGAAGAAGTGCTTATTTATCACAGTAAATATTCAGTAAATGAACGTGTAGAGGTTTATAATCACGTAAAGAATAAAACTAAAGGTAAAATTGTAATTGGAGCACGATCTAGCATCTTTTTACCATTTCAGGAGTTGGGACTTATTATTGTAGATGAAGAGCACGAGTCTACATTTAAGCAATACGATCCTGCGCCTAGGTATAATGCGAGAGATGCTGCAGTTGTGTTGGCTAATTTATTTAAAACAAAAGTATTATTAGGATCTGCAACACCAAGCATAGAAAGTTATTACAATGCAAAGCATCAAAAATATGGTTTCGTCTCCCTAAATAAACGCTTTGGAGATGTACTGCCTCCAGAAATAGAGTTAGTTAATATTAAGGAGAAGTATAAGCGTAAGGAGATGAGCGGCCATTTTTCAGACCGTTTGGCAGAAGAGATATTAAATACACTAAAACAAGGTGAACAGGTTATCTTGTTTCAAAATAGAAGAGGTTATTCACCATATTTAGAATGCCTTACTTGTGGAGAATCTCCACAGTGTCCTAATTGTGATGTGAGTTTAACATATCATAGCTATAAAAACCAATTGCGTTGTCACTATTGTGGCTACCATATTGCCATGCAGTTAGAATGTATGAAATGCGGAAGTGCAGATTTAACAACAAAAGGCTTAGGAACAGAACAGGTAGAGACAGAATTAAAGGCATTATATCCAGATCACAACATAGGCAGAATGGATCTAGATACTACTAGAGGTAAACATGGCTATGAAAAAATTATCACAGCATTTGAAAATGAAGAGATAGATATTTTAGTGGGGACACAGATGCTAAGCAAAGGATTAGACTTTAGAAATGTTGGCTTAGTAGGTGTTATGAATGCAGATAGCTTGTTAAATTTTCCAGACTTTAGAGCACACGAGCGTAGTTTTCAAATGCTACAACAAGTTGCCGGTAGGGCAGGACGTACAAAAAAGCGCGGTCGTGTTCTTATACAAACCTATAATCCCTTTCATCAAATCCTACAACAAGTTTCCACTAATGATTATGTGGGTATGTATAAGGACCAAATAGAAGAGCGACACCAATATAAATATCCGCCGTTATGTCGTTTGATTCGATTTACGTTTAGAAATAAAGACTTTAATAAAGTTAATGAAGCCTCGTTATGGTTTGCAAAATCTATGGCTAATACATTTAATGAACATGTATTGGGACCAGAGTTTCCACCAGTGTCTAGAATACGAAATGAATATTACAAGAATGTAATTTTAAAAATCCCGAAACAACAATCACTTTCTAAAACAAAAGAAGTGATTGATAAGATTTTAAAAAGCTATACAGCAATAGGGCAGTATAGAGGTGTACGTTGTGTTATTAATGTAGATCCTTATTAATTAGAGCTTAGCGCATCTGCTAAAAGCGTTTTCTTGTGTCTGCTTAATGGTATTTTTTCACCATCAATTTCCACTTCACGACTGTTGTAGCGCTGTATGCGATCTAAGTTTACA
The DNA here is from genome assembly GCF_002716225.1 of Croceibacter sp. Classification (NCBI taxonomy): domain Bacteria; kingdom Pseudomonadati; phylum Bacteroidota; class Flavobacteriia; order Flavobacteriales; family Flavobacteriaceae; genus Croceibacter; species Croceibacter sp. The sequence goes on from NZ_PAZX01000009.1 coordinate 47,369, forward strand.
ATATAGGATTTGTGAATACGAAGAAAGTTTTCATCCTCAAGTTCCTTTTCAAAAGATTTCATTGTTGCTAACACCACAAAAGAATCTGTGTTAGTTACAAACTTCACATAATCACCAAGAGCTTCAATATATTTTAAGCTACCCAACATAACTTTACGTTTCTTAAGGTTGCTCTTTACAAAGATAAAACGGTCATCTTCAACAGAAGATTTGTCATTTTGTAATTTATAAAGACCAATAGCTTTTGCAGCCGCTTTATTAAAACGATCCCTTGTGACAGGTTTGTGAATATAATCTATAGCTTCATAATCAAAAGCCTTGTGTGCATATTGAGTTTTTCCTGTAACAAAAATTATAAGAGGCTTGTTTCTTAAGTCATCTAAAAGATCAAAACCAGAAAGAATTGGCATTTCAACATCAAGGAATAATAAATCGACACCTAAATCTAACAATCCATTTTTAGTTTCTATGGCATTGCTAAATTCTCCAACTAATTGAAGGTTAGGGTGATCTTTAATAAGTTTAACCATAGATAGGCGTTGTAAGCCAGAATCATCTACAACTACACATTTTAATTTTACGTCTTCCAAAGTTTATTTTATTGAGATGTTAGTGTTACTTCTAAACAATATTAACGCATTTTAAGACAATCCGCAAGTAATTTAAATCTTTGGTCGTTGGTAATGTTGATTTTATCGCTTTAAAAGACCAAAAAAAGTCCTGTTTTTATGGTTGTAAAAATGTATTTAATACGTATTTTTGCACGCAATTTTAATTTAAATAATTCAATCGTATGAATCATTATGAAACTGTTTTCATCTTGAATCCCGTTTTATCTGATGAACAGATAAAGGAGACAGTTAAGAAATTTGAAGATTTTCTTATTTCTAAAGATGCCAAGATGGTTAACAAAGAAGATTGGGGGCTAAAAAAATTAGCTTACGCAATCCAAAACAAGAAAAGTGGTTTTTATCACTTGTTTGAGTACCAAGTAGCTGGAGAGCACATTGAGCCACTAGAGGTTTTGTTTAGACGTGACGAGCGTATTATGCGTTTCCTTACTGTAAAGTTAGATAAACATGCTGTAGAGTGGGCTAAAACAAGAGTTAAACGTAACAAAGAAAAAGCATAAGCCATGGCAACATCTATTGAGCAACAAGCAAAAGGAAAGAAAGACGGCGAGATTAGATACCTAACTCCGCTTAATATTGAGACTTCTAAGAAAGAGAAGTACTGTCGTTTTAAGAAAAATGGAATTAAGTATATTGATTACAAAAACCCAGATTTCTTAGGAATGTTAGTAAACGAGCAAGGTAAATTGTTACCACGTCGTTTAACAGGAACATCTTTAAAGTATCAGCGTAAAGTGGCGCAAGCTGTAAAGCGTGCAAGACACATTGCACTTATGCCATACGTAACAGATTTATATAACAAGTAAACCCCGATAACATGCAACTTATTTTAAAACAAGACGTTGAGAATCTAGGATTCACAGACGATGTGGTAGAAGTAAAGCCAGGTTACGGACGTAACTTTTTAATCCCACAAGGTAAAGCAGTATTAGCAACACCATCTAGCATTAAGTCTTTAGAAGAAACGTTAAAGCAACGTAGCTATAAAGAACGTAAAGCTATTGAAGCTGCTAAGTCTTTAGCCGAAAAATTAAATTCTTTAGATCTAACAATGACAGCAAAAGCTGGAGAAGCAGACAAAATGTTTGGAAGCATCTCTAACGCAGATTTGTCTGAGCGTTTAGAAAAAGAAGGTATCGAGATAGACAAGAAGTACATTAGCATTGCTGGTGGAAACATTAAGAGACTAGGACAATATGAAGCGACAGTTCGTTTTCATAGAGAAGTAGTTGAAACTGTAACGTTTGACGTTGTAGGAGAAAACTAGTCTTATCTAGATTACAATTTTAAAAGCCTGCTCTTTATTGAGTAGGCTTTTCCTTTTTAATTAAATTAGTACGATTTAAAACAATTAGACATCATGAAATATTCAAGACTTACAAAAGAACAATTTGAAGAAATGCATGAAGAGTTTATAAACTTTCTGGCAACCCAATCTATAACTGGAGAAGAATGGGGAACCATAAAAAAAGATAAACCAGAGGTTGCAGAAGCAGAGCTAGATGTTTTTAGCGACCTGGTTTGGGAAGGTGTTTTAAATAAAGTAGAATACTTAGAGCACTATTCTAAACAGCAAATCTTCCTGTTTAAAATAGACCAAGTCCAAATTTCGCTTATTGGCGTAAAAGTTAATAATAACGTTATAGATATTACAACTCCAGAAGGCTACCAATGGCTTCAAGAGAATTTGAAAACAGATGCTGTGGATATATACACATCTAATAAAGTACTTAAAGAAGACCGTAATAAAGATATTTTTGCCTTGATACAACAAGGCTCTAATATTACTAAAGGTGAACTTTACAATTACTTTAATGAATTATTAGCGTTAGACTAAAGAAACGCTTTTACATCTTCTTTTAATTGAGCTAGTCCTGCATCTGTAGGTGTAGGACGATCAATTAAATCTGAGAGTATTGTTTCTCTCAACTTATCAGAGTTTGTTACAGACTCATTCATTGCTGTCTTCCTAATTATTGACATTGTAGCATTTTTTGAAGCTCTAATAACGCCCCAAGCTCTATCACTTAAATATATTTGTTGTGCTAAATTATGCTCAAATTCTTGCTCTATAGTACTAATAAGTAAGTTTTCATAAGCATCTACCTCGTCATTATACGGTTTAACTCGTAATAATAGGTTTCCTAAGGAGATACGTTCTAAAAATAATGTCATACGCTCATAAGCTTGTAATCTAAGAGGTAAGGCTTCTTTTTGGTTTTCTTTTTGAAGCTCAAAATAGCGTCTTTTATCTTGCTCGGCTTGCCAAGTTTTCAAGAAATAAAATACGACCAAGCCTACAACTATTGCTGGCGCGGTATAAAATATAAGCTCTAAAATTTTATCAGTATTCATAATTTGGGGTTTAATATCTAACTTCTTCTTTTTGCTTTGCTTTTTTTACATTCTTGGCTTCTTTCTTTGTTTTATAATGACCACCAAGATGCGGACATTCCTGTAAATCTTTCATAGAGGTAAAAGGTACTTTTACTTTATGGTAACCAAAAGATGCTGCCAATGGCTGTATAAGATTTTTATCTCCTAAGCTAACTTCTACATCATCCATAGTTAACTGGCAAGGATGTTCGTACCCACAAGCATGTGTCATCTCTAAAAACTCTTTTCTAAAATTTTTAAAGTAAAAGTGAGTTCTTACCGCTTTATCTTCAATGTTTATACCACGTTGTAGCCATTTGTTTTGTGTTGCAACACCAGTAGGACATGTGTTATTATGACACGCTTTAGCCTGTATACATCCAATTGCTAACATAGCTTCTCTTGCAACATTTATACAATCTACACCTAAAGAAAAGGCTTTAGCAGCTTGTGCAGGAAATCCTAATTTTCCGCTACCTATAAACACAATTTGATCACAAAGTTCTTGTTCATCAAATATTCTATAAAGTTCAGAGAATCCAAACATCCAAGGTAAGGCAACGTGATCTGCAAAGCTTGGTGGTGCAGCACCAGTACCACCTTCGCCACCATCAACAGTAATAAAATCTGGACCTTTACCGGTTGTTTTCATTAATGTTGCTAACTCTTTCCATTGGTCTAATTTTCCTATAGCAGCTTTTATACCTACTGGTAATCCTGTAGCGGTAGCAATATCTTCAACAAAATTAATTAAACCTTCAACACCTTCAAAAGCAGAATGAGTTGGTGGTGAAAGCACATCTTTTCCAAGAGGTACGTGTCGTATTTCAGATATTTCTTCAGTAATTTTTGCAGCAGGTAAAACTCCGCCTTTTCCGGGTTTTGCACCTTGAGACAACTTAACCTCAATAGCTCTAATCTGCGGATTGTCTTTTACTAACGCAATCATTTTTTCCATAGAAAAGCCACCTTTTCCATCTCTTACGCCAAAATAACCTGTACCAAAATGAAAAACAACATCAGCACCAGTTTTGTGATAAGGAGATAATCCACCTTCACCTGTATTATGATAGGCATGAGCAAGATTACAACCTTTATTCATAGACTCTATAGCACGTGCAGAAAGAGAACCAAAACTCATTGCAGAAACGTTTATGACAGAACTTGGTCTAAAAGGTCTCGCTCTGTTTTTAGAAGCTCCGATAACTTTTGCACACGGCAAAAAGTATGGGTCTTTATAATTAGGATGATCTTCTGTTACTTTATAAGGAAGCAAGGCGTTGTTTACAAAGATGTAATTGTTTTCAAAAATATCTCTGTCTGTTCCAAAGCCTTCATAATTGTTTTCATTTTTAGCTGAAGCATATATCCAACCACGTTCAATTCTATTAAAAGGAAGCTCTTCTCTATTATTGGCAACTATATATTGTCTTAATTCTGGACCAATACTTTCTAATGCATATCTAAAATGACCAACTATCGGAAAGTTATGTGTTATAATGTGTTTTTTATTGAAGAATATATCTCTTATTGCAATAAGGGCCAATACTATTATAATGTATAGCCACCAAGGTATTAGGCCTAAGAAATGAAAAAATGCATCCATGTAATTAAAATATCAATCGAAATTTACGGTCTTAAAAGGCTAAGATATTTAAAAAATTAAGAGTAACATCGCTTACAAGCTTGTTTAAAACTATTAGGATTATGAGAAACATTTCAGGCGCATTTTTTATAATTTCACATGTTGAATTAATGCAAGAATTTTGATAGATTATTTAGAAGGATTAAATGACGCACAACGTGCACCAGTACTGCAAAAGGACGGTGCAATGATTGTGATAGCAGGTGCCGGATCTGGTAAAACAAGAGTGCTTACCATGCGTATAGCACACTTAATGAAAAATGGGGTAGACCCATTTAATATTTTGTCGCTTACGTTTACTAACAAAGCGGCAAAAGAAATGAAGAAACGTATTTCTGAAATTGTTGGCGCTAGTGAAGCTAAGAATTTATGGATGGGAACCTTTCACTCCATATTTGCAAAGATTTTAAGGTTTGAAGCAGATAAGTTAGGATATCCTTCTAACTTCACTATTTATGACACTCAAGACTCTCAAAGTCTTATACGTGCCATAATAAAAGAAATGCATCTTGATAAAGATGTGTATAAATACAAACAGGTGTACTCTCGCATTTCATCTTATAAAAACAGTTTAATTACTGTTAAGGCGTATTTTCAAAACCCAGAATTAATCGAAGCAGATGCGATGGCAAAACGCCCAAGATTAGGCGACATATACAAGGAGTATGTAGAGCGTTGCTTTAAAGCAGGCGCTATGGATTTTGATGATTTGTTATTAAGAACCAATGAACTTTTAAATAGGTTTCCTGAAGTGCTTAATAAATATCAAAACCGTTTTAAATATATATTGGTAGATGAGTACCAGGATACAAACCACTCTCAGTATCTTATTGTTAGAGCACTTTCAGATAAATTTCAGAATATTTGTGTGGTAGGAGATGATGCGCAAAGTATTTACGCCTTTAGAGGTGCCAATATTAATAACATTCTAAACTTTCAACGGGATTATGATAATGTTGAAATGTACCGACTAGAGCAAAATTACAGATCAACAAAGAACATTGTAAACGCTGCAAATTCTATCATAGATAAAAACAAAACCAAGCTAGATAAAGTTGTTTGGACTGCTAATGATGAAGGTCCTAAAATTCGTGTAAACAGACTTATAAATGATGGTGAAGAAGGCCGTTTTGTTGCAAGTTCTATTTTTGAGAATAAAATGGAACACCAATTAAGAAATGGTCAATTTGCAATTCTTTACCGTACAAATGCGCAATCTAGAGCAATGGAAGATGCGTTGCGTAAAAAAGATATTCCTTATAGGATTTACGGTGGTTTGTCATTTTACCAGCGTAAGGAAATTAAAGATGTAATTTCATACTTGCGTCTTATTGCAAACCCTAATGATGAAGAAGCCTTAAAACGTGTAATAAATTATCCAACTCGTGGTATAGGACAAACCACTATAGATAAAGTTGCTATTGCTGCCAACCATTACAAACGCTCTATGTTTGAGGTTATGGCTAATATAGACAAAGTAGATATTGGCGTAAATACAGGAACTAAAAACAAGCTTAAGAATTTTGTGAATATGATTCACCATTTCCAAATTCTTAATAAAGAAAGCGATGCGTTTAGTGTAGCAGAAGCTGTTGCAAAAAAAACAGGTTTAATTCAGGATCTTAAAAAAGATGGCACTCCAGAAGGTGTTGCACGTATTGAGAATGTAGAAGAACTCTTAAATGGTATTAAAGATTTTGTTGAAGGCCAAGTAGAACTAGCCGATGCAACAGGAAGTCTTGCCGAGTTTTTAGAAGATATTGCACTTGCTACAGATATGGATAAAGAGGTAGGAGATGATGATCGTGTGGCACTTATGACCATTCACTTAGCCAAAGGATTAGAGTTTCCTTATGTATACATAGTTGGTATGGAAGAAGACTTATTTCCTAGTGCTATGAGTATGAATACAAGGTCTGAACTTGAGGAAGAACGTCGTTTATTTTATGTAGCGCTCACTAGAGCAGAAAAACAAGCCTATTTAACCTATACACAAAGTAGATACCGTTGGGGAAAGTTAATAGATGCTGAACCTAGTAGATTTATTGAGGAAATAGATGAACAGTATATTGACTGGATGATACCTCAAGACGATTATAAGTATAAACCACTTGTTAGCCCAGATCTTTGGGGAGACGTAGATAAGAGTAAATTTAGACAAACAAAACCTAAAAAGGGAACGCCACCACCAAGTCACAAACCTACAGATGAGCAATTAAGAAAACTTAGAAGGTTAAGACCTACAGATGCTTCTAAAGAAGTTCAAAAAGCGGCACCAATTTCTTTATCTGAAGGACAAATGGTAGAGCATATGCGCTTTGGTAAAGGAAAAGTTATTAAAATTGAAGGCGTTGGCCAAGATAAAAAAGCAGAAATAGATTTTGAAAACGGCGGTCTTAAAAAACTGTTGTTACGTTTTGCAAAACTTAAAATGTTAGACTAACTACTAATACAACTCAACATGAATTATATTTTATTTGATGGTGCTCACAGAGATAGTTTATTACCTTTTACATATACAAGGCCTGTTGCCGAAATACGTATAGGAATATTAACTATTAGAGAAAAATGGGAACAGTATTTAGGCATTACTACTACAACAGTTACCGAAGATTATTTGTCTAAAAAATGGCCTATGGTAGAGATGGAACACAATATTATGATTAGTGCTTCCTATTTACCAAATCCTAATCTTGTAGAGCAGATTAAAAATTTAAAAGTAGGGCAAGCTCTTGTTCATGAAACAGAGATTGTTGCTTTTTATACATTAGAGGATGAGGAAAAAGACCTAGAAGACTATCAAACTATTGAAATAGATTCTGCACCAATTACCGTTAAACACACTTGGGATATATTCTCCAAAAATGGTGATGCAATTAAAGAAGATTATAACTTAATTACAGAAGACAGATCTTCTCAACCACTGTCGTCTTCTGTATTTGCAGTAAACCCTAACAATATATTTATTGAAGAAGGTGCTAAGGTTTTTAATGTGTCATTAAATGCTGAAAACGGACCTATTTATATAGGTAAAGATGCAGAAGTGATGGAAGGCTCAATTATACGAGGTCCTTTTGCATTATGTGAACACGCAAGTACTAAACTTGGTACTAAAATATATGGACCGACAACTGTAGGACCACAAAGTAAAGTAGGTGGTGAGGTTAATAACTCTGTTATATTTGGTTACAGTAATAAAGGCCACGATGGTTTTTTAGGAAATTCTGTGTTGGGAGAATGGTGTAATATAGGTGCAGACAGTAACAACTCTAACCTTAAAAATAATTACGCTGAAGTAAGATTGTGGAGCTATGAAACAGAAGGATTTGCAAAGACAGGACTTCAGTTTTGTGGATTAATGATGGGAGATCATTCTAAATGTGGAATAAACACAATGTTTAATACGGGTACAGTAGTAGGAGTAAGCTCTAATATCTTTGGCGCTGGTTTTCCTCGTAATTTTGTTCCAAGTTTTAGTTGGGGTGGCAGTGCAGGAACACAAACCTATTTAACTAAAAAAGCTTTTGAAGTTGCTGAAATTGTGATGAAACGAAGAGAGATAGAATTTTCTGATGATGATAAAGCAATTTTAGAACACGTGTTCGAAGAAACGGCTAAGTTTAGAAGATCCTAAGTGGTTACCTAACCACTTTTTATTTGAACTTGTTTAAGATTGAAATGCTGAAGCTTAGTACCATTCTCTTGTAAAGAGCTTTATTAGAGTTTGTATGTCTAACGTGACAATAAACCTAATCTTTTCATCGTAGTTGTCTTGAGCAATCTCCCAACCATTGTTTGAATATACAGGAAAAAATATTTCAAAATAATCTGCAACTAAGCTTGCACGTACACCGGTGTCATAAACAAATTTTGGATTACTACCTCTATTTTTAATTAAGCCTGCATCACCATATGCAAATATCCATTTCCAGATGTTTGTGCTACCATTTAATGTTGTCATCCATTGGTTTGCAAATGCAGGTTCTAGTTTAGACTTAAAGAAACCTTCTGCAGGTATAATTTGTTGGCTAAATAATCCAGATTCTTCACTACGGCCATAATAATTATAGTCGAACAGATAATCTGTTGGCCTGTCTAAAGCAAAGCTAAAGTAGTCTGAGTTGGTATTGTCATTATATAAAAAAGCTCCAGCAAACACTCTTAAATTAAGTTGCCTGTTATTAAGGAACAACTTTCTATAAGTAGCACTGGCAGAAATCTTACTAAAACTATCAGATAATTGATAATCTACATAACCCGAAAAATAATTAACAAGATTAGGGTTACTATAAATATATCTTGCATTAAAAACACCGTAATCAGGTTCATCTACAACGTTTAGTTGATCTCTATCTCTTTCAACAGCAACATACCTAAAATTAAGGCGTTGCTTTTCATTATTTCTTAAGTAGGTATCTCTAAAATAAAAGGTTAAGTATGGTGTATATTTTCTATAAAATAAATCATTTGCATAAGAGAATGTAGTACCGCCAACACCATAGCGTACAGCATTTAAATTACTATTGTCAAAATAATGAGTGTTATAGATAGATGCTGAACCAACAATAGTATTACTGCCAAATCCATATTTAGGAGATATTTTGTAGGCTAGATTTTTACTTAATACAGCTTTGTTATACATTTTTAAACCAATAGCTACACCATCATAAATGTTATAATCAAATTCTGGAATAAAGAATGTTTGTGCATATTTGGGATCTTCAATATCCTGTAAAAGTCTAAATTGTATTGGTTTTGCAGTTAGCTTAGATACACTTTTATAATTATCACGCTGATTAAATTCAGGGATTATGCCTTCATAGTTTAATGCTACACGCTCACTACTGTCTCTAGGTATTGTAACTGTTTGTGTTCCTAAAAAGGGTTCTACCCAATCTTTAGTTATTACTCTGCCATCTTTAATTCCATAAAGAGACACAGGCATTTTAGCATTTCTTTTATTCTTTATTGTTACGGTAAGCGAGTCTTTAGTTTTCTTTACACGTTTTATTCTAAAATCTATTTTTTTGTTAGTTCCTACATAGTCTTCAAAATACCAAGATAAATCTTTGGAAGCGTTCTTCTGTAACAACGTCATGAAATCTGTTGAAGAAACTTCTTTTAGCTTAAAGTTTTGGTAAAACTCCTTCATTGTAATCTTCACCTCTTCAGTACCTAAGTAATCTTCAAGATACTCGAAACCTGTTCCAGACTTATAAGCGTTTGCTATATTCTGATTAAACTTTACCAGTGAATCTGTAGGCGTGGTTAAAGCTTGATCTAAATTCATACGAGCCATATTCATAAACAAATATGGGTATTGGTCATTAAACTCTAACTCTGCTGCGTGAAACCAACGTATTCCAAAAAAATCACTTAAACTACCTAAGAGTTTCATTTTTGGATAATACCTATCTACATAATCCATAAGGATTTTAATATGTATACCATCGTGCACCCACTTTTCTTCTCTTGGGTTTAATAGGAGAGTGTTTTCTAGATAATTGTTGGTTATCGTTTTTAATAACTTAATTTCATATTGAAAACCATCTGGAAAGGGATTGATAAAATCTGGTAATTGATTTAAGCCATATACTGGGTTGGCTAAATAGTCTTCATTAGTGACAAGTATTTTTTCGTGAGGGTAAGAACCTAATTCTGTATCTAAATAAGATAATATTCTATCTACGGCTAGAGCTTTTGCTTCTTCCGGTAAATCATCATCATCTATATTTGTTTCAATAGAGGTGTAGTCTGTAATAATTTTATCAAAAGTGTTCTCACTCGTTATATACAGTTTGTTCTCAATCCTATTGTTTCCTGTAAGTGTTACAATTTTCTTGTCACCATCAACACGTTCAGAAGTATTTAAAGAAGAGGTAACAACCTTATCGTTGGCAACTTCTATAGTTATGGTGATATTGCTTTTAGGCACAAATTGATCATCTAAATTCTTATGGCTGTAAGCTTTCCACTCTGTAGTATAAACAGAAGGTCTTATATACCAATATCTAAGCTTTAAATCACCATTTTCATAATAACCATAGCGTGTAAATTTTTCGTCGGGTATTTTAACAGTGTACGTTAATTTAAACTCGAACGTAGCGTTTGGTGCAAGTGGTGTAGGTAAAGTCACCTTAATAATGTCCTGCTTGTCTTTAGGGCGCTCCCAAACTAAATCTTGAGAAGAAGAGTTTGTTAACTTATGAATAGTGGTATGACCACGTTCTTCTGGTTTGGCAAAATAAAATCTGCGCAGATAGTCTTCTGAAAAACGCTTACCTAATGGTGTTGTTTTATCTGAAAAACTATTGGCCCAATCTAAAAGGTATATTTCAGATAAAGAATCTGCAGAGGTGTTTACAAAGGTTAGCTCTTGCTGTATTTCTAATTGATGCAAGTCATCATTTAATTTAACATTAAGAGACGTAGCATGTTGTGCAAATAAACTATTTACAGAAGCTACTAAACAAAAAAAGAGGAGAATTTTCCTAATACTCAAAGTGAATTATTTAATCTAAAACCAGTTACTTACTTAACAATACATATGCCATATATAATGATATACGATATTTTTAGAAGTTAGGACTTAAATTAAACTCATCGTAGAATTTATCTAGGATATCTAAGACTTCGTCTGCGGTGTCTACAACTTGCACAAGGTCCATGTCATGTGCACTAATATTTTGAAAGCTGTCTAACAAAGTATTACGAACCCAATCTACTAAACCACTCCAAAAATCTGTACCAACCAATATTATTGGGAATTTTTGAATTTTAGTAGTTTGTATTAATGTTATTGCTTCAAAAAGTTCATCTAGAGTTCCAAAACCACCTGGCATAACCACGAAACCTTGGGAGTATTTTACAAACATTACTTTTCTTACAAAAAAGTAATCAAAATCTAAACTCTTGTCTGAGTCTATATAAGGATTGTCATGTTGTTCAAAAGGTAAATCTATATTTAACCCTACAGATGTACCGCCAGCTAGGTGCGCACCTTTATTACCGGCTTCCATAATTCCTGGTCCACCACCAGTTATAACACCATAACCGTGTTGTACAATTTTCTCTGCAACATCTACTGCTAGCTTATAATACTTATGGTCTGGTTTTGTACGAGCAGATCCAAATATAGAAACACAAGGTCCTATCTGGCTCATGCGTTCAAATCCATTTACAAATTCACCCATTATCTTGAACAGAGCCCAAGAATCATTTGTTTTTATCTCATTCCAACCTTTATGGTGTTGTTCGTTTGTCATATCAAAAAAAATCTGTTTCAAAAGGCACTAACCATAACTCTATGGAAACGTAACCTTACGTCTTACATCATATCTAACGCCAAACTTAAGCATTGTTTTATAATTAACACTTTACTGTCTCATAGTTTTTTGAGGTATTCCTATTAAATTTTAAGATTGAATTTTAATTGTTAGTTAAAATTATATTAATTGATTTTTGAAGTGTTGAAAGCCTTTATTAATCACGTATTTTTAAGTAAAACTTAACTATGAAATATATAACAACATTAATTTGTTTTGCAGTGTTAATGAGCTGTAAATCTAAACTTAGCAAAGAGGAAAAAGAAACTATAGCAGAAACAGCATCGCCAGTTACGGTTGAGACCGCAATAGGTCCATTAACACTTGAAGCTCCATTCTCCAGTAAATCTGTAACAAATAACAGTAAGGTAATTGCTTGGCCAGAAGGCCAAACACCAATTGCTCCAGAAGGATTTAAGGTAACTCGTTTTGCAGATGAGTTAGAACACCCAAGATGGACTTACATTGCGCCAAATAACGATATTTTCGTAACAGAAAGTAACACTAAAAACAGTGCTAATAGAATTTCACTTTTAAGAGATAATGATAACGATGGTGAAATAGATGAGCGTTTTGTTTTTAAGGAAGGCTTAAATCAACCTTTCGGTATGCTTATTATTAATGATACATTTTATGTAGCTAATACAGATGGCTTGTACAGTTTTCCATACACCGAAGGCGATACTAGTTTAAAAGGTGAAGGTACTAAGATTGTTGAGCTTTCAGCTAGTGGTTATAACAACCATTGGACACGAAATATTATCACTAATAAAGCTAAGGACAAAATATACATCTCTGTTGGTTCTGCTAGTAATGTAGGAGAGCAAGGCATGGAAAAAGAAGAACGTCGTGCTACAATTCTAGAAGTTAACCTAGATGGCTCTGGTGAAATTACTTATGCAAGTGGATTAAGAAACCCAGTTGGAATGGATTGGAATCCTGTTACCGGAGAATTGTGGACAGCAGTAAACGAACGTGATAAGTTAGGAAACAACCTTGTACCAGATTATATTACAAGTGTAAAAAAGGTGGTTGGTACGGCTGGCCTTATAGCTATTATGGACAAATAAATGATCCTAGATGGAAAGACGAACCACACCAAGATTTGGTAGATAAAGCAATAATACCAGATGTTCCTGTTGGTAACCATACCGCATCTTTAGGTTTAACATTTTATACGGCAGATCAATTTCCTGAAACATATAAAAATGGTGCATTTGTAGGCCAACACGGTTCTTGGAATAGAGCAGAATTTTCTGGATATAAAGTACTGTATGTTCCATTTAACAATGGTAAGCCCCAAAAACCACAAGACTTTTTAACTGGCTTTATTGCTTCAGAAGAAGAAAGTACGGTGTATGGTCGTCCTGTTTGTGTAGCTGTAGCGCCAGATGGTAGCCTTTTAGTAAATGATGATGATGCAGGAATCATCTGGAAAGTTTCAGCTAAATAGATTTATAATCGATACCATATTACCATAGGTTAATTAATGTTGTTAAACTTCAACTAAAGCCTTATAAACAAAAGGCTATGGTAAAATAACAACGTATTTTTAAAGTAAAATTATAAATAATTATATGAGTACTATAAAAGCATACGGCGCCAAGAGTAGTGATGCCGATTTAAAAGAGATGACTATTGAACGTAGAGACGTTACAGATCGCGATGTAAAAATTGAGATTTCCTACTGCGGTGTTTGTCATAGTGATATACATACAGTAAGAAACGATTGGGGTGGCTCTAAATATCCTGTTGTTCCAGGACACGAAATTATTGGTCGCGTTGTAGAAGTAGGAAGTGATGTTTCTAACTTTAAAAAAGGCGAGCTAGTAGGAGTAGGCTGTATGGTAGATTCTTGTAGAGAGTGTAGCGCTTGTAAAGACGATCTTGAACAATTTTGTGAAGAAGGAATGGTTGGCACATATAATGGTAAGGATAAGCACTTAGGTGGACATACCTTTGGTGGCTATTCTGAAACTATTGTTGTAGATAAATATTACGTACTTAAAGTACCTGAAAACTTAGACGAAAAAGCAGTAGCACCTTTACTATGTGCAGGAATAACAACGTATTCTCCTTTAAAACATTGGAATGTAAAGAAAGGTGATAAAGTAGGAGTTATAGGTCTTGGTGGTTTAGGTCATATGGGTATTAAAATAGCTGCAGCAATGGGAGCAGAAGTTGTAATGATTACAACATCACCTTCTAAAGCAGATGATGCAAAGCGTTTAGGCGCATCTTCAGTTTTAATCTCAAAGAATGAAGACGATATGAAAAAGCACAAAGGATCTTTTGATTTCTTACTGAATACGGTTCCTGTAAAACACGATATTAATCCTTATATACAATTATTAAAACGTGATTCTACAATGTGTATGGTAGGTGCCATTGAACCTTTAGAGCCAATGCATGGTGGCGGATTAATAATGGGACGTAAGCGTGTTGCTGGTTCTCTTATTGGAGGTATTAAAGAAACACAGGAAATGTTAGATTTTTGTGGAGAACATAATATTGTGAGTGATGTAGAAATGATTGATATGGATACTATTAACACTGCTTACGAAAGAGTTACAAACTCAGATGTGAAATACCGTTTTGTAATCGATATGCAATCTTTGAAAAATTAATTTTTGTTATTGAATTAATTAAGCCGGTAAGTCTTACTTATCGGCTTTTTTAGTTCTTAATGATTGTTATATTTAAAAGCGTACAGGTATAGCAAAACATAAAATAAGCACCTACATTTGTTAAGCCTTAAAAGAAAGGAATCTTTTAAGGCTTTATTATTTTGTAATGAAAAGTAATCCGCTTCTTATAATTGTTGCTTTCTTCTCAATCTATGTATTTTGGGGCTCTACCTATGTAATGAATAAGTTAGCTGTTACAGAGTTAGATCCTTTAATGTTAGCATGTATTCGCTTTACAGCTGCAGGATCTTTAATTTTTATCATTGCTAAATGTTTAAAATTATCCCTTAAAATTTCTAAGAAACAACTATTGAATTGTGCTTTGGCAGGATTTTTATTTCTTGCATACGGTAACGGGATGTTTGTTTGGGCATTACAATTTGTAGATAGTGGCTTTGCTGCTATTGAAGCGTCATTACAACCTTTACTAATTCTAGTTTTAATGCGAATTGTAGATAGAAAGCCTATTAAACTAAAATCTGTTGTAGGTATAATTTTAGGAATTATAGGAATTTATTTATTAGTAAGTCAACAGGAGCTTACTACAAAAGAAGGAAGTGTTTTAGGAATGCTAGTAATTTTTACCTGTGTCTTAAGTTGGTGTATAGGTAGCGTCTTTGTTTCTAAAGCCGAACTACCAAAAAACTTTTTTGTAAACACTGGTTATCAAATGCTTCTTGGTGGTTTTATGTTGGGTATAGCAAGTGTAATAACTGGAGAGACTTGGAGCTTTCCTACAACTTGGCAAACCAGTACACAACTTTCTTTATTAGGACTAATATTTTTTGGAAGTATAGCCGCATTTACGTCGTTTAATTACTTATTAAAAGTTGTCTCAACAGAAAAAGTGGCAACATCTGCCTATATAAATCCCATAATAGCTATTTTTTTAGGATGGTACTTTTTAGATGAAACAATTACCACACAGACATTAGTATCTGCAGCTGTATTGCTTACAGGCGTTTACTTTATTAATAGCAGTAAGAAAATGAAAAAAGGAAAAAAGTTTACATAAAAAAAGCGACCCATTATTAAATAAGTCGCTTTTACATTTCTACTTGTATTTAATTAAGATACTAACTCTTTAGCATCTTCATTTACATTTTTACTAGTGTTAGCAATCTTACCTTTTACTTTATCAAAAGTATCTGTAACAGTATCGCTTACATCACCAGCTGTATCTTTTATTTTTGTACCAGCATCATTAAGTGTAGACTTAATTTTATCCTTTTTGTCTTTCGGTAATTTTTTATATCCTAAAACGGCTAAGGCACTTACACCTAATCCTATTAACGCTGCTATTCCTAAACCTTTGTCTCTCGTATTCATAATCTTCAATTTTTGGTTAATTATAATATGTGTTGCAATAACTTTTATTGCATAGTATATTGGACAAGATTCATACCATAAAGTCTTAAAAATATATAAATGTTGTAGTAGCTTCGCATTATGGAAAAGAAAAAGAATGATCCTTACGCAGCACTGCGATTTAGAGAGTTTAATATCTTCTTATTAGTACGTTTTGCTATGGTGTTTGCGTGGTCTATGCAATTTGTCGTGATAGAGTGGCAGGTTTATAGTATAACTAAAGATCCTTTTTCATTAGGTATTATTGGTTTAATGGAAGTTATTCCGGCTGTCTCTTTGGCATTGTTTGCAGGTCATGTTGTAGATCAAAAAGAAAAGAAAGGATTATTGTTAAAGTGTATACTAGGTTTCTCTGTCATTAGTTTTGGACTATTTCTCATTACCTGGCCAGAAGTAATAGGAGACTGGTCTCAAAATACAGTATTGTATACAATTTATGCACTGGTATTTTTAGGAGGTGTTGTAAGATCATTTATTGGTCCCACTATATTCTCATTATTCTCATTACTTGTTCCTAAGAAAATATATCCTAATGCTGCAACTTGGAGTAGCTCTGTATGGCAAATGGGTGCAGTTGTTGGACCTGCCATTGCCGGTTTTGCCATTAATTGGATAGGTGTACATTGGTCTATGTGTTTTGTATTTGCATGTTCTTTAGTGGCATTTATAAGTTTAACTCAAATACCTAAGAAACCAATTTTAAATACTAAGATAGGCGAACCAGTTTTTAAGAGCTTAAAGGAAGGATTAAACTTTGTGTTTTCTACTAAGATAATTTTAGGTGCGTTAACATTAGATATGTTTGCAGTTCTGTTTGGTGGTGCAGTAGCGTTGCTTCCTGTTTTTGCGCAAGATATCCTAAAGGTAGGACCAGAAGGCTTTGGAGTATTAAGAGCTGCGCCAGCAGTTGGCGCATTAATCATCATGTTTACCTCTGCGTATTTTCCTCTCAATAAAAATGCAGGTTACAAATTACTAGGTGCCATATTTGCTTTTGGCTGTTGTATAATATTATTTGGAGTGTCTACTTGGTTCTGGGTTTCTGTAATTGCATTATTCTTAAGTGGTATAACAGATGGTATTTCTATGATTATAAGACAAACCATATTACAATTGCGAACACCAGATGAAATGCGTGGTCGTGTGGCTTCTGTAAACTCTATGTTTGTTGGGTCTTCTAATGAGCTAGGTGCTTTTGAAAGTGGCTTAACAGCAAAACTTATGGGAACAGTTACTGCTGTAATATTTGGCGGTAGTATGACGCTAATTACAGTAGTTTCTACTGGAGCATTGTTACCAAGTTTAAGAAAATTAGATCTTCGGAAAGATTTAGAAGAACATGAACTTAAAGAATAAATAAAAACCCTCTTATGCAAACAACACATAAGAGGGTTTTCTTTTTTGAACGAATATTTGGTGTTAGTAAATAACTTTATAGTCTGAATTTACAATACCCTTTAAGTTATTTATAATTAAGTGATCTAATAATACATCTGATGAATAAAGAGAGAATAGGTTATCAGATTTGAAAACAACATTATCTACCCTCAAAAAATACAATTGTGATACCAATTTAATATCTACATCATTCCTAATAATATTATTTTCCTTAGCATCAACTAGTAAATAATAAATCATTTGGTGTACAACATCACTTCTAAAACCTTCAAAAACAACATCTGCTTTAGGATAATATTTCTTAAGTCCATTAATAAATGAAGGTTTAAATTCTTTTAAATAGTTAAAGCATATCTTATAAATCCAAATAATCTTTTGAATAGCATCTTTGTCTTTATCTTCCAATATGGCGTTTAATTTAGATATGACTTCTTCTAAGAGATGGTTAACGCTTTCGGCAACCAAATCTTCTTTATTCTTAAAGTGCTTATAAATAGTTTTTTTAGAGATTCCCAGTTCATTGGCCAATTCATCTAGCGTAAACCGTTTACTGCCAAATTTTGTGAACCGAGAAGCTGCGTGTTTTAATAGCTCTGTTTTTTCCATCTCTTTTATCTTATTGCCATCCACCGCCTAAGGCTTCATATAAATCTATAATATATAGTTGTTGTTGTAGCTTACTGTCTACCACATTAAGCTCTGCACTTAATGCACTCTGTCTGGCTGTTAATAAATCTAAGTATGTTGCAAAACCATTGTTTAACAGTTCTTCTGAATTTGTTTCGGCATTACGCAAAGCTTCAATTTCATTTAATCTGAATTCATATTTTTCAGTTTCAGCATTATATCCATACAGAGCATTAGAAACTTCTTGACCTGCAATTAATAACGATTGTTTAAAATTTAATAAAGCTTGTTCTTGTTGCGCAACAGCAACTTCATTTTGAGTTCTTATGGCACGTTTATTAAAAATAGGCTGTGTAAGACCACCTATTATGTTAGCAAATAAAGAATTAGTGTCTATAAGATCTGCCAAGTCTAAACTTTGAAAACCAGCAGTAGCTGTAAGTGTTAATGAAGGATAGTACATGCTTTTAGCCACATTTGTTAGTTCAAAAGATTCTATCAATGCATATTCAGCAGCCATTACATCTGGTCTATTTCTTAAAAGAGTAGTAGGAACACCAATTGCCAAATCTGTGGTAAACTCTAAATCATTAATAGTTCCACGTTCAAAATTTTGAGGTCCCTTTCCTAGTAATATACTTAGTGTATTTTCTGTTCTAAATATAGCAACCTCTAAATCTACAACCAACGCTTTAGCATTATTGAGAAGAGCAACATTTTGGTCAACAGCAATTTGTGTAACCTGTCCAGCGTCTTTTAATGCTTTTATGGTTACAACACTATTGTCCCTTGTTTCAATTGAAGCCTTAGTAACTTCTAACTGCGCATCTAATGCAAGAAGTTGATAATAAGCTGTAGCAATACGCGCTACTAACTCTGTTTTAACTGCTTGGTGAGCAGCAACAGTTTGTAAGTAGTTAGCTTGTGTTGCTCTTGAATTACTTCTGATTTTTCCCCAAATATCTGCTTCCCAAGACAAACTTGCATTAATCTCAAATTGATCTGTAGAGGTATTTGAAAGAAAAGACCCAAATTGAGAGTTTTTTGAAAGTTCTTGATGTGTTAGGGTTGCATTAGCACCTAATGTTGGCAAGTAGCCTACCTTTCCTTGTTTTATATAAGCTTCTGCAGCAACTATTTGCTGCAAAGCAATACGTATGTCTATATTATTAGAAAGACCTTCTTCTATATAGTTCACTAAATATTGATCCTTAAATAGATCTTTATATGAAACCGTTGCTGCAGATATACTATCCTGTGGTAATTGGTCTGTTCTAAATAAATTTTCTGTAGTGCTAAGTTCTGGTCTTGTATAATCTTTGGCAACAAAACAAGAGGTTAGTAGTGCAGAAACACTAACTATAGCAACTATGTTATATATGATTCCTTTTCTCATGTCTAAATTGTTTCTTCTAATTTTTTAGATTCTTGTAGTTGAGGGCTGCCAGAAATTTTTTCTTGTAGCCATTGGAAAAAGATGAATAGAATAGGGATTACAAATACACCAAGAATGGTACCTATAAGAAGACCTCCAACTGCACCAGAGCCTATAGATCTGTTTCCTTCTGCACCTACACCTTTAGCAAGCACAAGTGGCATAAGCCCTAAAATAAAGGCAAAAGATGTCATTAAAATTGGTCTTAATCTTGCTTTAGCACCATCTATTGCAGCATCTACAATTGGCTCACCTTGCTTACGGCGTTGCAAGGCAAACTCTACAATTAGTATGGCATTCTTAGCTAATAGCCCTATTAGCATGATTAATGCTATTTGAAAATAGATGTTGTTTTCTAATCCTAGTACCTTGGTAGTAAAAAAGGCTCCAAATACACCTAAGGGTAATGATAATATTACAGAAAAGGGTAGTAGGTAGCTTTCATATTGTGCTGCTAATAAAAAGTAAACAAATAGAATACATAGCATGAAAATAATCACAGTTTGGTTTCCAGCACTAACTTCTTCTCTAGAAAGTCCTGAAAATGCGATGTCATATTCACTTGATAATTTTGCAGCTTCTTCTTGTACAATTGCCAATGCATCTCCAGTACTAAAACCAGGATTAGCAGCACCACTTACTTTAGTTGAATTATATAAGTTGAAACGTGTTACAGTTTGTGGTCCATAAACCCTATTAAGTGTTACAAACTGAGTAATAGGAGTCATTTCACCACTGCCAGTTTTAATATAAATCTCATTTAAAGAATTTTTATCTGTACGATCTTCGGGTAACGCTTGCATATATACACGATACTGCTTACCAAACCTTGCAAAGTCTGATGCATATACACCACCAATATATCCTTGCATAGTAGAGAAAATACTACTTACAGGAACTCCAAACTTTTTAGCTAACGGTACATTAATATCCATCTCATATTGTGGATACTTTGTATTGAAAGAAGATTGGCCATATTGTATTTCTGGATGCGACATTAAATTGCCAATAAACTCTTGTGTTGCAGCATCTAAGTCTTTAAAGTCTCCACCAGTACGGTCTAGCAAGTTTACCTCAAACCCAGATGATAATCCAAATCCTGGAATACTAGGAGGCGCAAAAAATATAATCTTTGCTTCTGGAATACCCGCAGCAATACCAAATAAACGCTTAGTTATAGCTTCTGTAGATAGGCTTTCATCCTCACGCTCTGACCAATCTTTTAGTTTAATAAAGCCTAATCCGTAATTACTACCAGATCCACTAATTAAACTACGACCATTTATAAGCGAGATTCCATCTACACCTTCCAACTCTTTTGCTTGATTGTAAATTTCTTGGTTTATCTCATTTGTTCTATCTATAGATGAGCCTGCAGGTAATTCAACATTAATAAATATTAAACCTCTATCTTCTGTAGGCACGAAACCAGTTGGTGTAGTAGTGGCAGACCACCATATACCAACTCCAGCTAAAACTAGAATAGCAACTGTAATCCATTTTTGTCTGTACAGAAAACTTAGTGAACGTCCATAGCGTTGTATTGTAGCATTAAAACCACGGTTAAAAGCTCTATAAAAACGTTGTAAAAACTCTTTTTTCTCTTGAGCATCTTCATCGTGTGGTTTTAAAAATAAGGCACATAATGCAGGACTTAATGTTAATGCATTAATTGCCGAAATTAAGATGGCTACAATTAAAGTTACACCAAACTGTTCGTAAAATACACCTGTAGGACCTTGTACAAACGTTACTGGAATAAACACTGCTGCCATTACTAATGTAATAGATATAATAGCACCAGATATTTCATTCATAGCGGTTAAAGTTGCCTTTTTTCCACTTTTTGCACCTTCATCTAACTTGGCATGTACAGCCTCGACGACCACAATGGCGTCATCTACCACAATACCTATGGCGAGTACCATTGCAAATAGCGTTAACAGGTTAATAGAGTAACCAAAAAGGTTAAGGAAGAAAAATGTTCCTATTATCGAAACTGGTACGGCTATAGCAGGAATAAGAGTTGACCTAAAATCCTGTAAGAATATAAATACAACTATAAACACTAATAAAAATGCTTCTAATAAAGTATGCACCACTTTTTCAATAGATGCAGAAAGGAAGTTATTGGTGTCGTAATTTATAAATGCTTCAACTCCTTCTGGAAAATCTTTCTCAAGACGAGTTAATTCAGATTTAATATCTTCAATAATCTCTTGTGCATTAGATCCTGCAGTTTGATAAATGGCCAAATTAATACTAGGATAACCATTGGTAGTGGAGCTTGAGTCGTAACCTTGGGCATCTAATTCTACTTTTGCAATATCATTAAGCCTTAAGTATTCGCCATTATCTAATGCTTTAATAACAATATTCTCATATTGCTCTGCCGTCTTAAATCGACCACTATAAGTGATAGCATATGTAAAAGCTTCTCCATTATTTTGTCCTAAGGATCCTGCAGATGCCTCTAAGTTTTGTTCACTCAAAGCTGCAGAAACATCTGCCGGTATAAGACCATAAGCAGCAAGTTTCTCTGGTTTTAACCAAATACGCATGGCGTAATCTTGTCTCGAAAATACATTAACATCTCCAACACCGTTAACACGCTGTAAAGATGGTATTACGTTAATTCTTAGGTAATTCTGTATATAAGTGTCATTGTAATCTTCATTTTTAGAAAGTACAGACATAAACATTAAAGCACTAGTTTGTTGCTTTTGTGTTTGCACTCCTGTTTGTATAACCTCTTGCGGCAATAATGGGTTTGCTCTTGCAACACGGTTTTGTACGTTAACAGCAGCGATATCTGGATCTACATCTTGATCAAAGAAAACAGTAATATTAGCGGTTCCATTATTAGTAGCGTCTGATGTTATGTAGGTCATACCTTCCACACCATTAATTTGTTCCTCAATAGGAATTATTACACTTTCTAATATGGTTTCTGCACTCGCGCCAGGATAGGTGGCAGTTACTTGTATAGTTGGTGGTGCAATATCTGGATATTGTTCAATAGGAAGCGTAGAAAGACCTAAGATTCCTAATATAACAATGACTATGGAGACTACTGTAGATAATACAGGTCTCTCTATAAATGTTTTTAACATAAGTTCTAGGAGCTACAGTTATTGAAATAATGTTTGAATAGGCTTCGCAATACTATCAAAAGGTACCTCTTGAGGAGTAATAGGTGTTTTATTCCTAAGCTTTCCAATACCTTTTACAACAATCTTGTCTCCGGCAGAAATACCAGAATCTATAATAAACAAGTTGTTAGAAGTGTCTTTTACATTTACTAGTGTAGCAATGGCTAAATTTTCACTATTAACTTTGTATAAAAAAGTTTGTCCTTGTTGTTCAAATGTTGCTGTTTGTGGGACAACAACTGCATCTGTATACTCCGTAGGTACTTTTATAGTACCACTGTTTCCATTAGTAATTAATTGATTAGGGTTTTTAAATACAGCTCTAAAGCTTACTGTTCCCGTATTAGGATCTATCTGTCCTGTAACAGTTTCAATAACACCGCTTTGAGCATATTCCTGACCATTGGCAAGTATTAATTTTACATTAGGGAAATTCTTAAGTTTCTCATTTAAGTTCTTTCCTTCAGTTTTCTGTAAAAAATTAAGATAGTCGCGCTCATTCATAGAAAAATTAGCATAAACGTCTTGAATGTCTGAAACAGTAGTTAATGGTTTAGTACTTGTAGCACTAACTAAAGAACCTTCTCTATAAGTTATAGAACCAACAAAACCATTAACAGGGCTTTTCACAGTTGCATAACCAATATTAGCAGCAATACTATTGTAACCGCTTTTAGCTTGTTCAAGTTTAGCTTTTGCAGTTTCTAATTGTACATTACTTATAATACCTTTTTCCACTAAAGGCACTAATTTATCTACTTCAACCTGAGCAGCATTTACATTAGCTTTTGCAGCAGCAGCATCTTGACTTAAAGATTGTGTTTCAAGTTTAAATAGAGCTTGTCCTTTTTTTACTTGTTCACCTTCATCTACCAACACTTGTTGTATATAGCCAGATACTTTAGCTCTAACTTCACTATTTACTTTTCCCTCAATTGTTGTTGGGTAAGTTAAATAAGACGTTACAGTTTTATTAGGAATAGTACTTACAGCCATAGGAGTGGCTTTAGGTTGGGCTTCTGTTTCTGAGTTAGCATTACTGTCTCCACAACTTATAAGCGTTACTGTGGTGACACCTAACAACAGGCTTAAATATATGATTCTCTTCTTCATTAGTGTAGGTTATAGTTTAGGGTTGTTTTTAAGTTTTTCTTTTAAGTTAGAGATAGAGGAAGTTGCTTCTGCTAAAAATTCTAAATAATTAATATGAAAGGTTAGGTCGAACATATCTTTTTCTTCGGTTTCTGGTAGGTTATTTACAGATTCCTTGTAGTCTTTAATTTCTGAATGAAGATTTTTCTGAACATTCCAAGTAGTTATCATTTCGTCTATATGCTGCAAAATACTGTCACGATTAATGATGTAGTATTTTTTTCGATCTCCAGCTTTAGTGAAATATTCTATTCGTTTTAAATCACTTAAGTGATTTAAATGTGTAGAAATTGTGCTTTTACTAGCACATAATTGAGTAACAAGATCTTCAAATGTAGTTCCTACTTTCCCAGTTAATATGATGTAGGAGAGTATTCTAGCTGCAACTGGAGCAAGACTGTCTTTTTGCTCAATAAACACACCTAGCTTTTCTACTAAATCTCTTTTCTTATGACAAATGTCATTCATATAGTTATATATTTTTCACAAAATTACGATTGGTTCGGAATAAACCGAACTTAACGAAGTTAATTGATTGTTAATCTTATTTTTATTTTAATTAACATTTATCAATAAAATACTAGCATACACATTTACTATGCGTGCATTGTATTTTGGGTTTATTTTGTAACTTGTTAGCGTTATTATAACAATTCAGAAGAAATTACGAGTACAATAATTATTAACTTAGATTCTTATATAATTTTTATCACTAAAATTTAGATAACCCAATGAATATTAATAAAGTATTAGTTGCCAATAGAGGAGAAATAGCTATTCGTATTTTTAGAGCGTGTACAGAGATAAACGTAAAAACAGTTGGCGTTTATACTTTTGAAGATCGCTATTCATTACACCGATATAAAGCAGATGAGTCTTACCAGATAGGAGAGGACAACGATCCTTTAAAACCCTATTTAAATAAGGATGAATTAATTAGAGTAGCATTAGAAAATAATGTAGATGCTATTCATCCTGGATATGGGTTTCTTTCTGAAAATGCAGAATTTGCTCAAAAGTGTAAAGACAACGGAATCATATTTATTGGACCTAAAGTGTCAGTTTTAAAATCTTTAGGAGATAAGATTACTGCCAAGCAAGTGGCGTTAGAGAATAATGTCCCAATTATACAAAGTAACTCAAAAGACTTAGACTCTATTGATATTGCTATTAGCGAGGCAGAAGCCATTGGCTATCCAGTAATGCTTAAGGCTGCTTCTGGTGGTGGTGGTAGAGGTATGCGTGTTATAAGAGAAGAAGATGAGTTAAGGCGTGCATTTAACGAAAGTAAACGCGAAGCCTTAAATGCATTTGGAGACGATACCGTTTTTCTTGAAAAATTTGTAGAAAACCCTAAGCATATTGAAATCCAGATTGTAGCAGATAATCATGGTAATATGGTGCATTTGTTTGAACGAGATTGTTCTGTACAACGTCGTTATCAAAAGGTAATAGAGTTTGCACCTTCGTATGATTTAGATACATCTATAAAAGAAGATTTATATAAGTATGCAGTAAAGATTTGTAAAGCGGTAAACTATAATAATATAGGTACTGTAGAGTTTTTGGTAGATGATGATGGCTCTATTTATTTTATTGAAGTTAATCCGCGTATACAAGTAGAACATACAGTTACAGAAGTTGTTACTAATATAGATTTGGTAAAAACACAGTTGTTTATAGCTGGAAATTATAAGTTAAGCGATCAACAAATTAAGATTCCTAATCAAGAAGCTGTAAAGGTTAATGGTTATGCTTTACAATGCCGTATTACCACAGAAGATCCTCAAAATGATTTCAAACCAGATTATGGTACAATCTCTACTTACAGAAGTGCCTCAGGATTTGGTATTCGTCTAGATGCTGGTAGTGTGTATCAAGGTGCTACAATATCACCTTTTTTCGATTCTATGTTGGTAAAAGTTACTGCTAATAGCAGAACATTAGATGGTGCTTCACGAAAAATTAGAAGAGCTTTAGCCGAGTTTAGAATACGTGGCGTAAAAACCAATATGCCATTCTTAGATAACATACTAGCTCATGATACATTTAGAAAAGGTGAGGTAACGGTAAACTTTATTAAATCTCATCCAGACTTATTTACGTTTAAAGCACCTAGAAACAGAGCAACAAAATTAGTAACCTATTTAGGAGATGTAATTGTTAACGGAAATCCAGATGTAAAGAAAAAAGATCCATCTAAAGTATTTATAAAACCCGAAGTACCAAAGTTTGATAAGTCTGCCAGCTATCCAGAAGGCACAAAAGATTTACTTACAAAATTAGGTCCAGATGAATTTTCTAAGTGGTTAAAAGCAGAAAAGAAAGTACATTTTACAGACACCACAATGCGAGATGCACACCAAAGTTTACTTGCTACACGTATGCGTACTTACGATATGCTTAAAGTTGCAGAAGGTTACGCTAAAAATCATCCAGACATTTTTAGTATGGAAGTTTGGGGTGGCGCAACCTTTGATGTTTGTATGCGTTTTTTACAAGAAAACCCTTGGCAACGCTTAAAATTGCTTAGAGAGGCAATGCCTAATGTATTATTACAAATGCTTATTAGAGGTTCAAATGGTGTTGGTTATACTGCATATCCAGACAACCTTATTGCAGAATTTGTAGAACAATCTTGGAATACTGGAGTAGATGTGTTTAGAATTTTTGATTCTTTAAACTGGATGCAATCAATAGCACCTTGTATTGAACACGTAAGAACTCGTACTAAAGGTCTTGCAGAAGCCTCAATATGTTATACAGGTGATATCCTAAACCCTGAAAATAAAAAGTATAACCTTAACTATTATACAAGTTTAGCAAAAGATATAGAAAATGCAGGTGCACATATTCTTGCCATTAAAGATATGGCTGGTTTATTAAAACCCTATGCAGCGTATGAGTTAATATCGGCATTAAAGGATACCGTAAATATTCCTATTCACCTACATACTCATGATACATCTTCCATACAGGCAGCTACTTATTTAAAGGCTGTTGAAGCTGGTGTAGATGTAGTTGATGTAGCTTTAGGAGGCTTATCTGGTCTTACGTCTCAACCAAACTTCAATTCAGTTGTAGAAATGCTTAAGTATCAAGAGCGCTCTTCAACAATAAATACCAAGTCTTTGAGCGAATATTCTCACTATTGGGAAACAGTGAGAGATTATTATTATCCATTTGAGTCTGGTCTTAAAGCAGGTTCTGGAGATGTATATACTCACGAAATTCCTGGAGGACAATATTCTAATTTAAAACCACAGGCGCAAGCATTAGGTTTAGAAGATCGTTTCCACGAAATAACGGCAATGTATGCAGATGTAAATTCACTTTTTGGCGATATTGTTAAGGTAACACCAAGCTCTAAGGTTGTTGGAGATATGGCACAGTATCTTGTAAGTAATAACCTTACAATAAAAGATGTATTGGAGCGTGGAGATAGTATATCATTCCCGCAATCTGTAGTTAGTTTCTTTAAAGGTGACTTAGGGCAACCAGTTGGTGGATTCCCAAAAGACTTGCAAAAACTTATCTTGAAAGACACAAAAGCTTATACAGAGCGACCAAACTCTCAATTACCAGAATTAGATATAGATAAAGAGTATAAGGAGTTTAAAGACATGTTCGAAAATGATATGAGTAGAACACTGGATATTACAGACTTCTTATCTTACAAACTTTACCCAAAAGTATTTTTAGATGCCTATAACAATCATTTAAAATATGACAACCTGATAAACCTGCCTACTAAAAACTTTTTCTACGGCATGGAGATAGGTGAGGAGATAATTATTGAATTAGATAGAGGTAAAACTCTATTAATTACCTTAGACTCTGTTGGAGAACCTAACGAAGATGGTATTGTAGATGTTTATTTTAGGGTTAACGGCCAAGGTCGTATTGTAAAAATAAAAGACACTTCTGTTAAGGTAGATAAGGTTGAATATAAAAAAGCTGATAAAGCAGATGATAAAGAAATAGGTGCGCCGTTACAAGGAATGCTGTCTACCATTCTTGTTAAAAAAGGAGATGCTGTAAAAAAGAATCAACCTTTATTTATTATTGAAGCAATGAAAATGGAAACTACAATTACTGCAAATGTAGATGCTACTGTTAAAGAAATTATTCTTAAAGAAAATATTATGGTAAACTCAGAAGACCTAGTATTAACTTTAGAATAATTGGTAATTATTATAAACTAAAAAACGGCTTTGTGAGTATGTATCACAAAGCCGTTTTCTTTTTTGTTAAAACAATTATTTAATTGCTAACAGAATCTTTTAATTTATCAATTTTCTCAGATAGTTGCCCTTCAACATCGTCATAAGTTTCTTTTATTTTCTTTCCTGCGTTATTAGCACGTTCTTTAAGTTTAGCTTTTTCTTCTGGCGTCATGTTTTTATATTTCCAAAATCCGAATGCGCCTGCTGCCAAGCCTAATAAAGCCAATAATCCTTTTGAGTTTTTCATAGTTATAGTTTTTACTAAAGGTACAAATCAGCTATTTGAGTTTTCATAATAAAAACTCAAAATTATTAGATTTCAAATCACGCTTTAAATACTATTAACAACGGTATTAATTATAGCTTTGTCTAAACGCATTGGGACTAAGCGCAGTTTTCTTTTTAAATATTTTACTGAAATATT
Source organism: Croceibacter sp. (assembly GCF_002716225.1). Lineage (NCBI taxonomy): Bacteria > Pseudomonadati > Bacteroidota > Flavobacteriia > Flavobacteriales > Flavobacteriaceae > Croceibacter > Croceibacter sp. The sequence continues at coordinate 75,816 of NZ_PAZX01000009.1, forward strand.
GAGGATACTCAAACCCCAAATTATAGGCTATTTCGCTTGCACTCACTGTTGAATTTAGAAGATTATATTTAGCTTTTTCAATAATAAACTTGTGTATGTGGTCTTGCGTGCTTGAGCCAGTTTCCTTCTTTAGCAAATCACTTAAGTATTTTGGAGACATATTTAATGCAGCACCACAATACTGTACAGTAGGAATACCTAATTCCTCTTGTTTATTTAAAGCATAATAATCTTTTAGTAAGGTTTCAAATTTACTCACCAAGTCTTGGTTAAGATTTGTCCTTGTATAAAATTGGCGATCATAAAACCGTATACAATAATTTAGCAACAGCTCTAAATTTGAAATAATTAAAGTTTGGCTATGCATATCTATTTGCTGCGTAAATTCCTGCTCAATTGTTGTAGCAATAGCAGATAGTGTATTACGCTCATCATTTGATAAATGAAGCGCCTCGTGAGATGCGTAATCAAAAAAGGAATACTTATCTATTTTTTTACCAAGTTCAGATTTTCTAATTAAGTCAGGATGAAAAACGATTGACCAGCTTCCGCTGTTTGTGGGAATATTTTGTTTCTCAACTTCAACAACTTGATGTGGCGCCATAAATATCATAGAGCCTTCTTCAAAATCATATTGATTTCTACCGTAGTTGGAAATGGTATAGGCACAACTTTCTTTCAAGCTAATTTGATAAAGACCTAAAGCATATTTAAACTTTTCTAAGTCTTTTTTCTGTAGTTCATTAGTAACTCGAAGCACAGAGATTAAAGGATGTTTAGGTTTTTCTAATCCAAAGAATTTATGAACTTCAGCTATACTATTTATTCTTAAAATATCTTTCATAATAAACTATATTTAAAGTGATTGCCACCATTTATTAAAAGTATTAGTTGAATCGTTTATAATGATATGTTCACCAATTTGTGGGGTTATTACCTTAATACCTAAAGCATCAGCTTTTTTTGTAACCCTAGTAATCGGGTCTTTCCAATCGTGTAATGCTAACTTAAAACCAGCCCAATGTATTGGCATAATTTTCTTGGCATTAACATCCAAACCAGCTTGAGCGGTTTCTTCTGGCATCATATGTATATCGGACCATTGTTCATTGTATTGGCCACATTCTAGTAAAGCGATATCAAAAGGACCATATTTTTCACCTATACTTTTAAAATGAGATGCATAACCACTATCACCACTAAAATATATATTTTCTGATGATGATGTAATAACCCAAGAACTCCATAACGTGCTTTGTGAATTATTAAGCTTTCTACCTGAGAAATGTTGAGCTGGTGTACATACTAATTTTAAATTTTCATAAGATACATTTTCCCACCAATCTAGTTCTGTTATTTTAGTTTCAGGAACGCCCCAATATTGTAAGTGTGCTCCAAGACCAAGTGGTACAAAGAAATGCTTAGTTTTTTCTTGTATACTTTTTACTGTTTCATAATCAAGATGATCATAATGATCGTGAGAAAATATAACAGCATCTATTGTTTTAAGCTGTTTTACATTTATTGGCATCTCCTTGTTAAACCTGTTACCTCCTAATAAAGGATGTGGAGCAGCTACGTTACTAAACATAGGATCTAATAAAATTGTTTTCCCTTCTATCTGCAATAAAAATGATGAATGTCCAAACCAAACCAAGCGAGCGCTACCCGTATAGTTTTCAATGTGTTTAACGTCTGTTTTTTTTACTTCCAAGTTTTTCATAGGTCGGCCATTAGGAACTTTAGTAGTGAAGAATTTATAAACTATAGGTATAGTTTCTATAAAACTTAAATCTTTAGGTACAGGATTCGTATTATGAAATTTCCCGTCCTTAAATTGAGCAGACGCAAGGTATTGTTCTTGTCGATCTTCAGAAATATTCCCTCCAAAATTTGGGTAATAGGTGGTAACCAATAGGTAGGATACAACCAATACACCTATAATTGCTATAATTGTTATCATTAGTTTTTTTAAAATTCGTTTAATCATTAGTTTTCAATTAAAACATTAGAAACCTAGATTGATTACCGTTTCCAAAACGTAAAAAAGGTTTAGAGTTTAGTCGTTTTTTAGGATGTATTAATAGTGTTTCTTCTTTTGCAAGTTGTTCTGCTTTATTACCTTTAAGTTTATCCTTTTTCATAACTAAGTATTTTGTGTTTATATACAATTGTTACGTATACATTGCAAAGTTAGAGGAAAACAGAAGGTCAAATTGTACTCTAATTACCTATAGTTGAATACTTATTACTGAAATATAGGATATATTAAATCATTTTAGTGAATTTGTATACTTCTTGTTTTAATTACGACTATTTAAATATTACATACGAGGTGTAAGAATGTATACTAAGTAAAAAAGTTACGTAAATGTCTAAAGATAAATCACAGGAAACTATACCATATTCAATATTAGAATTAGCAACTGTTGGTAAAGGAGTTTCGGTTTCAGATACTTTTAAGAATAGCTTAAAATTAGCGCAAGCTGCAGAAGATTTAGGCTATAAAAGATTCTGGTTGGCAGAACATCATAATATGGTGAGTATTGCCAGTTCTGCAACTTCTGTTTTAATAAGTCATATTGCTGGTGGCACCAAAAGTATACGAGTTGGTTCTGGAGGAATTATGTTACCAAATCACTCTTCTTTAATTATTGCTGAACAATTTAGTACGCTTGCACACTTGTATCCAGATAGAATAGATTTAGGGTTAGGACGCGCTCCAGGAACAGACCAGACCACAGCACAAGCCATAAGACCAGATAGAATGCAAGCTGTGTATCAATTTCCTCAAGAATTAGAGCAAATACAAAAGTACTTTTCTAAAGAAAATGTAAATGCTAAAGTGAGAGTGCCCATTGCAGAAGGTATTAACTTACCAACCTACATATTGGGTTCAAGTACAGATAGTGCCCACTTAGCAGCCAAACTTGGGTTACCATATGTTTTTGCAAGTCATTTTGCGCCTACACATTTATTTGAAGCATTTGAGATATATAGACGAGAATTTAAACCCTCTAAATTTCTTAAAGAACCAAAAACTATTGCTTGTATTAATGTTATAGTTGCAGACACAAATGAAGAAGCAGAACGCATTTCTACATCTATGATACGTATGCTCATAGGAGTTTTAACTGGTAGATTAGATTATATGCAACCACCAACAGCTATGACGCCAGATTTAAAAGCTGTAGTAGAAAACCCTGCATTACAGCGAATGATGGCTTATGCTTTTGCTGGAGACAAAGCAATGGTGTCTGAAAAAACAAAACAATTTTTAGAAGACACACAAGCAGATGAGCTAATGGTAGTATCACATATTTACGATTATGAAGACCGCTTAAAGTCTGTAACTTTATTTGCAGAATTAATGAAAGATCTTAATGCAGTACCAGCTTAAATGCGTTTACGTTTTATAGAGTTAGTTAATGGTTTAAATGTCATAAACAAAAGTGTCCACACTAATAACAGTAATAAGTACCAGGTGTTAGATATTAGGTCTAGATAATCTATAGCGCCTTCTGTAAGACTTAAAATCATTAGTACTTGAGCTCCATAAGGAAGTAAACCTTGAGTAATACATGCAAAAATGTCAAGAATAGATGCTGTTTTTTTGTTGTCTAAGCTATAATCATCATTAATAGTTTTGGCTATTGGTCCTGCTATAATTATAGAAACAGTATTATTTGCTATAGCCAAATTTATACTGCTTACTAGAGCACCAATGCCAAGCTGAGCAGTTGCTTTATTTTTTATTAAAGACTTAATCTTATCCAAAATAAACTGTATACCGCCATGTTTTTCAACTAAAGCTGCTAAACCTCCAGTAAGTAGAGAGAGTAAGAAAATTTCTGTCATACTGGTAAAACCTGTATATGCTAATGTTGTAAACTCAATAATGGTGAAATCTGCATAGGCCAAACCTAAAACTCCTGCAGCAATAACACCTAATAGCAATACTACAAATACATTTATTCCTATAATACTTAACGCTATAACTAACAGGTATGGTAATATTTTTAAAATTGAATACTGTTGTGAGGCTTCTATTACCTCTGTTGGCTGAAATCCGAATCCTTGTATAATAAGTATAATAATGGTTGCAAATGCAGCAGGTAGTGCAATTTTAATATTCTGTTTAAACTTGTCACTCATTTTACATCCTAAAGATTGTGTGGCAGCAATTGTAGTATCAGATATTACAGAAAGGTTGTCGCCAAACATTGCTCCACCAAGTAAGCCACCACAAAGTATTGGTAAGGATACACCACCTTGATCTGCAATACCAACTACAATTGGGGCTAGAGCTACAATTGCACCAACAGATGTACCTGTTGAAACAGATAAGAATGCTGCAATAATAAATACTCCAAAATAAATATATTGAATAGGAATAACATCTAAACCTAAGCTTACTATAGCATCTACACTTCCTGTTGCTTTGGTAACTGTTGCAAAAGCACCCGCAAGCAAATAGATGAGGCACATTGTTAGGATTTTGTCATCTCCGCAGCCTTTAAGTAAAGTATTTATTTTAGCATTTATTGTGTCTTTAAAAAGTATAAATGCGGTTATAATACCAACAATTACTGCGATGGGAGAAGGAAGTGCATAAAAATCTCCCTGATGAATACCTACGCCTAAAAAGGTAAATACAAATACAAATAGTGGGAGTAAAGCTTTAAAACTTGATTTTGGGGATACTAAAGGTGTTTCTGTCATAATATGTTTTATTACAGAATCACAAAAGATGTTAGGAAGCGCAAATGGGTATGAATTAACATTTTTTCCAATTGAATTTGGCTTATCTATTTTAGCACCTTGCTCGTTATTGCAGGTTGCTATCTCTCTTTGAGATTCTTGATAATTAAGGCTTCAAAAGTACATGATAACTCATAGAAATCATATGCTTTTAAAGTAATTTTTAAATGAATTTAAAACCGAAAATATGGTAAAATTATAATGCGCTTAAGAACAAAGCCTTAAGCGCATTTTATTAGAATGTAAGTGAGTTTACTTAAGGGATTCTAACAATTTTTCTGCAACTAACTCAGATGATGCTGGGTTTTGACCCGTAATAAGGTTACCGTCTTGCAATGCATAGGCACCCCAATCTTCTGTTTTAGAATACTCACCTCCGTTTTCTTTAAGCATGTCTTCAACTAAAAAAGGAACAACATCTGTAAGCTGTACAGCTTCTTCTTCTGTATTTGTAAAACCAGTTACTTTTTTACCTTTAACTAAAGGTGTACCGTCTTGAGACTTCACATTTTTTAAAGCTGCTGGTGCGTGACATACAAAAGCTATTGGCTTATTTTGAGAATTAAACGTTTCTATTAACTTAATAGAAGTTTCATCTGTTGCTAAATCCCATAAAGGTCCATGACCACCAGGATAAAATACAGCGTCAAAATCTTCTGCATTTACAGTAGATAGAATTTTTGTGTTAGCAATTAATTTTTGAGTCTCCTCGTCGTTATTAAAGCGTTTAGTATCTTCTGTACTTGCGCTTTCATCATCACTTTTAGGGTCTATTGGTGCTGCGCCACCTTTTGGAGTTGCAATAGTTATGTTTGCTCCTTTATCTTTTAACGTGTAATATGGATTTGCAAATTCTTCAATCCAAAATCCAGTTTTTTCTCCAGTATCTCCTAGTTGATCGTGAGATGTTAATACAAATAAAATATTCATAGTTTTTTCGTTTTGTTGTGATGCTTCTGCAAGTGTATCAGAAGCGTTTTGTTTAGATTCACTTTTACAACTTGTAGCTGTAATCACTAATGCTATTAGTGTGGTGATTTTTAAAAAATTGGTCATTATATATTAATCTAGTACTGTTACTAATTGTTCTTTAGGTTTTCTAACCTTAACTTGGTTTGCCAACCAATCATTATCTTCATCTCTATATCCTAATGGTAATAATACAGCACTACGTAAACCTTTTTCTCGTAGGCCTAAAATTTTATCTACAGCATCTGGATCAAAACCTTCCATTGGCGTGGCATCTACTCCTTCGTAGGCAGCAGCTGCAACAGCAAGTCCAAATGCAATGTATGCTTGTTTAGAGGCGTGAATAAAATTTTCTTCGGCATCCTTTTGAGGATATGTATTAAGTAACATTTGTCTGTAATTCTCAAAACCTTCATTTTCGTAACCTCTTACAGAGTTTGTCATATCAAAAACTTGGTTTATACGTTCTGCAGTGTAGGTATCCCAAGCAGCAAAAACAAGAAGGTGAGAACTGTCTGTAATAACAGATTGATCCCAAGCTACAGGTTTTATTTGTCCTTTTATATCATTGTTGGTAATCACAATTATTTCGAATGGTTGTAAACCACTAGATGTTGGAGCTAAACGTGCTGCTTCTAAAATCCTGTCGATTTTGTCTTCATCCACAGTCTTTCCGTTCATTGCTTTTGTAGCGTATCTCCAATTTAATTTATCTAATAACTCCATTATAAAATGTTTATCACGTTTAAAATATTCAACATAAAATCTATTTGCTAATTTGTGTTTTTAGTGAGTTTATATTGATTGTTAGTGCAAATTTATTTCAAATTTTAGCACTACATTTATTTTTAACTAACCTTAATTCTTTTGATTAACCTAGGTTAAATAAGACAAGAATAAGTGCTGAAGAAATTGATTATCTTGGATAAAAATTAAACGAATGTCATTAGAACAAAATAAAAGCAGAGCCATTGCTTTTTATGAAATGGCCTACAACGGAAACCCTAAAAAAGCGATTGAAAATTTTGTTGGAAAGGAGTATATACAACACAATCCAGATGTTGCAGATGGAACTTTGGGTTTCGTTAATTATTTTGAACGTATGCACGCCGAATACCCTAATAAAAGTATAGAGTTTATAAGATGTATTGCAGAAGGTGATTTAGTTGCCCTACATACACATCAAACTTGGCCAGATCAAGATGAATATGTAACTATGGATTTCTTTAAATTTGATGATAACGGGAAAATCTGTGAACATTGGGATGTTATACAACAAATTCCTAAGGTCTCTAAAAACTTAAATACAATGTATTAATATTTTGATTGGCGTTGGAACGCGTTGTACCAACGCCAAAATTTTGCATTATTTAAACTTTAGGTATAAATTAAACTCTACAGCTTCTGAAATTGTACTGTCTTTTAAATCGTGATTGTAATTAATTTGCCATCGAGATCTATCTATTTTAAATCTTGCGGTCATCGTGTTATTGGTGCCATCTGCTTTAGCTGTAAATTTTACAGGTTTAGAAACATCCTTAATAGTTAACATCGCATCAATTAAATGTTCATTAATGCTTTTATTATATACCACATTTGTAAATTCTATATAAGCTGTGGGATATTTATAAATATCAAAAAAGTCCTCATTCTTTAAATGTGATACCAAACCTTCATTATAGCCACCATCAACATTTTCAATTGTTGTCATATCTATAGTGAAATGACCACCAGTAATGTTTCCGTTTATGGTAATGAGTTTTCCGTCGTTAAACTTAACAAAGCCATGATGACCGGCAATTTTAAAGACATAATCAGATTTCCAATTTAGTAGACTTTCATCTGTATCTAAATCATACATCTTTTGAGAATTTGAGATGCAAACAGATAGCATCATCACGCCAAGGCAAATAAGTAGTTTATTCATAATTTTTATATTTTAGAGTAAAGCTACTTTTAGGGATATTTAAAAGTGTCAAAAGAATGTAAAAGAAGTGTCAACAGCTGTAAAAATTCAGCAAATTGCGTGTTATTTGCACTATATTATGAAGTTTAGATATCATTATTTTATTCTATTTACAGCAACGTTGTTTCTATTGCTCACTTTGAGTTGTTCCACTAAGGAAAAGCCTGAAGTGTCCTCAGAACATATTAAAGTTGCTTTAAGAAGTGTTGGGCATCAACTATTATTGTTAGAAAACGACAGTACTTCTTTAGTAAAGCCTATTGAGAAAACAAACGCTACTACGTATAAGTTATCTTTTGAACGCTCATTTCAAATAGATCCTGAAGTATTAAACGCTACAATAGATAATGTCTTTAAGTCTAAACTAAACATCCATAATTATTTAGTTGAAGTGGTAGATTGTACCTCGAATGAGGTTGCATATAGTTATGTTACAACAGCTTTTAAAGATGAAGATATAGTGCCTTGTAGTGGTCGTGTTTTACCAAATGATTGTTACACCATTCTAGTAATGCTAACAGAAATACCAGAAAAAACATCTTCAACTAAAACTATAATATTCTACATATTAGTTACATTGGTGTTGGCATTTCTTGTACTTGTGTTTTATAGTAAATATGCAAGCTATAAAAGAGAGCAGCAAGAAGATCAAAACACAAACTATATAGGTCATTTTAAATTTTATCCAGATCAATTAATTTTGGTTAAAGAAGCAGAGGAAATCCAACTATCTAATAAAGAATGTGAGCTACTGGCATTATTTGTAGCTAAGCCAAATGAAGTTATAAAGAGAGAAGAACTCACCAAAAAAGTGTGGGAAGATAATGGAGTAGTAGTTGGGCGTAGTTTAGACACTTATATTTCTAAATTACGAAAGAAACTTGCTTCAGATGCTTCTATACAGCTAATAAATGTGCACGGTGTTGGTTATAAACTTGTAACCAATTAACCACTATCATAAACAAAGAGTATAACTAAACCTCAAATCGTATTGTAGCTCTTAAACTCTATCTATCTTTGCTGTACACAAGATGCACTTAAACTTTGAGAAAAATGGCTACAGATATAAAAACCCAAAAGGAAATTCTAGATAAGCTTAATATTAAAACGCTTAATCCTATGCAGGAGGAAGCACTGTTAGCAATCACATCTACAGCAAATACAGTATTACTATCTCCAACAGGTACAGGAAAGACCGTAGCTTTTTTATTACCATTAATTAACGACTTAAATAGAGATATAGAACAAGTACAAGCTCTAATTTTAGTTCCATCTAGAGAACTAGCCATACAAATTGAGCAGGTTATAAGAGAAATGGGCTCTGGCTTTAAAGCTAATGCGGTATATGGTGGAAGGCCATTTTCGAAAGATAAAATTGAACTCTCTCACGCACCAGCTATTTTAATTGGTACGCCTGGTAGAGTAGCAGACCATTTAAGACGAGGAACTTTTGAGACTGCTGAATTAAAGACTTTAGTTTTAGACGAGTTTGATAAGTCTTTGGAAGTTGGGTTTGAAACAGAGATGAAAGAAATTATTGAAGCGTTACCAACTATTGAAAAACGCATCCTAACATCTGCAACCCAATTAGATGAGATACCTGTCTTTGTTGGTGTCACAAAAGAATTAACTATAGACTATTTAGATACAAAACGCTCTAAATTAGAAATTAAAATGGTTATATCTCCTAATAAGAATAAACTTGAAACCTTAGCTCAACTCTTACATCATATTGGAAATAAGCCTGGTATCATATTTTGTAATTTTAAAGACACTATACGCTTTGTAAGTGACTTTTTATTAGGTGAAGGCATACCTCACGGCTGTTTCTTTGGAGGTATGGATCAAATAGATAGAGAACGTGCTCTAATTAAATTTAGAAATGGAACTCATCAAATTATCGTTGCCACAGATTTGGCTGCACGCGGTTTAGATATACCTGAGTTAAGTTACATTATACATTTTCAGCTTCCCTTAAAAACAGAAGAATTTACTCATAGAAATGGCCGTACCGCACGTATGAACTCTGAAGGTACAGCATATGTATTGCAATGGAAAGAAGAATATTTGCCAGAATTTATAACCGCTAAGCAAATTATCACACCAGAAGTTAATGTTCCTAAATTAGCTTCAACTTGGGCAACACTGTTTATATCTGGTGGTCGAAAAGATAAAATTTCAAAAGGAGATATTGCGGGACTATTGTTTAAACAAGGACAACTTGATAAACATGAAGTTGGTATAATAGAACTTAAGCAAGACTGTGCGTTTGTTGCTGTACCTGCTAAAAAAGCGCAACAAATAGCAAATAAAACTACAGATACTCGCTTAAAAAAGAAGAAAGTAAGAATTACAGTTTTAGAGTAACAAGAACTTTATTCAAGTATTTGTATAAGTTTATTAGTCTGGATTGCAGGTTTTTCAATGCTCTTCATCAAATCGCTTTTTCTGTCTGATTTTCAAAAGTTAAGCATCTAAAATTAAATGCTTAATACATAAGCATGCAGACTAAAAATAAGCGTACTTTCGCGCCTTCAAAAAAGATAAACTATGAAACGCATTTCAGAATATAAGAAGTTGTTTGGTGTAGAAAAGGAAATAGAGTTAAAGACTTTAAAGAAAAGCTACCGCAACTTAGTAAAAGAATGGCACCCTGATAAATTTCAGAGTGACGATGCAAAAAAAGCTGAAGCCGAAATACAAAGCCGAAAAATTATTGATGGATACCACTTCTTAGTAAGCATGGCACCAGAAACAAAGGCTGCAAATCTTGAGGCTTATACTAAAACTATAACTACAGAGAGTATTGCAGACTACCACCATAAAGGTATGCTGTTAGAAGTAACCTTTACAGACGGTACTACGTATGAGTATTTTGGTGTAACAAAGCCAGTTTATATTAAGTTAGTAAATGCTGGAAACTTAAACCGTTTTGCAAAACGAAACATTTATCCAAAGTTTGTACGCAGACAATCTAAGCGTAATTTACAAGACACCTAATTTATAAAGACACTCGCTGCTATGAGCAAGGCTACAAATAATAAAGATATAAATGCTTGTATTGCAACGTTGCAATCTCTTTTAGAAGACACCAATAGGTTGTTTGATTTACCAGAAGAGCAACGCATAGCTTTATTTAAAGCAGCTGGTGCCTTAACTAGACCTAACCGAGACGAGTTTGATCGCCGTCGAAAAGACGCTAAAAAAGCGGCTAAGCGTAAAATGATTACGCGAGATAAACATGCTAGAAAAGCAACAGGCATAAGATCTGCCAGAGAAGCTTCGGTTTTTGAAGCACCGAAACTACTTACTGCGGCTCCTGATGAACAACTAGAGCTAGAGTCTCCAAGAAACTGTTACGTTTGTAAAAAAGTGTACACCAAATTGCATCATTTTTATGATACAATGTGTACAGATTGTGGCGATTTAAATTATGCGAAGCGTTTTCAAACAGCAGACCTATCTAACCAAGTTGCCGTAATTACAGGTTCTCGTTTAAAAATAGGATATCACATTACGTTAATGCTATTAAGAAGTGGTGCTAGAGTAGTGGCTACTACACGTTTTCCAGCAGACTCAGCTATCCGATTTTCAAAAGAATCAGATTATAATGTTTGGAAAGACCGCTTACATATACACGGTTTAGACTTACGCCATATCCCTAGTGTCGAAATTTTCTGTAACTATATAGAACAGAAATATGAGCGTTTAGACATTCTTATAAATAATGCTGCTCAAACAGTTAGACGTCCTTCTGGCTTCTACTCACATTTAATGTTAAATGAAAAACGTTCTATTAATGAGCTGCCAGAATTAGCGCAACCACTTTTAAAAGACCATTCTGAATGTTTAAAGGAACTTTCAGACCTAAGTGTTTCTACTAGTAAAACTAGTAAAAACAATGTCTTGCCGGTAACTTGGCACGGTCCAGAACTTGGCATAGGATTAAGGAACTCTGCAGAGCTATCTCAAATTCCTTATAGTTTTGATAATTCTTTAAAAGCTTCTGAAGTATTTCCTGAAGGTGAATTAGATGCAGATTTACAACAAGTAGACTTACGTAAGACTAATAGTTGGCGCTTAAAATTAGGTGAAATTGAAACTACTGAAATGGTAGAAGTACAACTTGTAAATGCAGTTGCTCCTTTTGTATTATGCAATAGGTTGTCTAAACTAATGCTTAAGGAAGATACGGGTAAAAAGCATATAATCAACGTTTCAGCAATGGAAGGAAAGTTTCATCGCTTTAAAAAAGAAGATCGTCATCCTCATACAAATATGGCTAAAGCTGCACTTAATATGCTTACACATACTTCTGCTGCAACATTAGCTAAATCTGGTATTTATATGAATGCTGTAGATACTGGTTGGGTTACAGATGAAGATCCTGCAGAACTTTCTAAAAAGAAACAAGAAGTTCATGATTTTCAACCACCACTTGATATTGTAGATGGTGCTGCACGTGTAATGGATCCTTTAATTGATGGAATTAACACAGGAAAGCATTGGAGCGGTAAATTCTTAAAAGATTATTTTCCTATAGATTGGTAAAATAACTAGAACCTTATTTCTTAATAGGTATAGGTTTTAGGTGTATAATTCTTAAAGCATCTAATAGCCTTATTACAAGGTATGTAACATCTATCTCATACCATTTTACACCAAAATTTGCACGACTTGCATATTTGTGATGATTGTTATGATAGCCTTCGCCCATCATTAAAAAATCGAATCTAAATAAGTTCTTGCTCGTATTTTTCATAGCAAAATTTACATAACCATAAATATGACCAAACCAGTTTATGATAACACCATGAATAGGAGCCATTAAAAATGTAATAGGTAGTAATAACCATTGCCACCAGGCAGTTGCAAAGAATGCAAAGAATAAAATGTAGCCAGTTATCCATAATAACCTAGAAATTCTTGAGCTTGCAAACATATCAAAACTAGACCATTGTGGTATGTTTTTAGTAAAACGAGGTTCTACAGCAATGCGCTGTTTGTTTATATCTTGATATATAGTTTTTGTTTTCCACATCATAGCAAATATGTTGGCATCATGTGATGGTGAGTGCGGATCTTCTTCTGTATCTGTATATGCGTGATGCATTCTGTGCATTATTCCATATCCGTAAGCACTTAAATAACTTGCACCTTGAAAAATCCAGGTAAGTATAAATGTAATACGTTCCATTGTCTTAGACATTGTAAACACTTGGTGTGCAGCATACCTATGAAGAAAAAACGATTGAAAAAATAAGCCTCCATACCAAAGTACTAAGACAAACAGAATAACAGCCATAACTTTTTTTTTACAAAAGTAATTGCACGTTATATGCCAAACAATGAACCTAAATCAATTAAATTAAAAATTAAAGCCGTTTCCTTATCCTACTTAAGGCTTGTGCTGTCACGCCTATGTAAGAACTAATGTATTTTAATGGAATTACTTTTAATAGTTCTGGACGTTCCTTAAAGAGTTTTATATAGCGTTCTTCAGCTGAAAGGTTTAATAAATTTTGTTCACGTTTAGATTTTACCAAAAATAAACGCTCTGCTGTTAGCCGTCCTATTAAATTACCTATTTGTGTTGTCTTATAAACAGCTTGTAAATCGTTATAGGAAATACTTAGCAAAGTTGTTTCTGTAAGTGCTTGTAATTGATAGGCAGAAGGTTGCCGAGTTATAAAAGAATCATAAGCGCTAACAAACTGATTTTTAAACGTAAAGCCAAAAGTAATTTCTTTGTCTGGATCTTCTTTTGGGATAAATAATCTTACTACACCAGTTTCAATAAACGATATGGTATTTTCTATTTCATTCAATTTTAAGAACACATCTTTCTTCGGAATAACACGCCGTTGAAGTTTTGAGGTAAAAAATGCCCAATCTGCAGCAGATATCGATGCAATTTGATCTAGGTATGCTTTAATTTGTTGCACTATAAATGGGAGTAAATTTAGTTAGTAAAGGTAGTTTAAATTGAATCTTATAGGCTATTCAGATTATTCAATAATCTCACCTTTTTCTTTAACCACAACTTGTCCCCATTCTGCAATAGCATGTAAAACAGGAGATAAAGTTTCCCCAAATGGAGTTAGAGCGTATTCAACTTTTAAGGGTGGTTTTTTTGTATAAACACGCCTAGTAATTAAGCCATCTTTCTCTAGTTGTTTTAACTGTAAACTTAGTGTGCGCTCTGTAATTGTAGATATAAGCTTATAAAGTTCGTTATAACGCTTCTTGCCACTAGTAAGATATATTAAAATAACGCTTTTCCATTTACCGCCAATAAACTCCATAGCAATACTAGTAGTACAAGAAAAGCTCTTGTCGTTGTAAGTTATTAATCTTTTTTTGTGTTCAACCTCCATAAATACCTTAAATAAGATTCCAAAATTACAACACTAAACTAATGTATACAACTATACTTTTTATAGTTAAAATTATAACATTTAAAATATTGATATTAAGAACTATAAAAACACTAAGTGTTAAATCTAGGGTACTATCATGTTTGACCGTTATTGTGAGATTGCAAGACTACATTTACTTTTGTAGCTATACTTTTTATAGTACAATATAACAACGCATAAAATATTACCAATGAAAGCAATAGGTTATAAAGAGAATTTAGATATAGAAAATGACAATTCTCTTCAGGACATAGAGTTAGAAACACCAAAAGCACAAGGAAGAGATATACTTGTTGAAGTTAAGGCAATATCTGTTAATCCTGTTGACTATAAGGTGCGCTCTGGAATGAAAGCAGAAGGAGACAAGTGGAAAGTTATAGGTTGGGATGCTACCGGAATAGTAAAGGAAGTTGGAGAAGATGTTAGTCTTTTTAAAGTAGGAGATAAGGTATGGTATGCTGGAGATTTTACACGACAAGGTAGCAATGCAGAATACCAACTCGTCGACGAGCGAATAGTTGGCAATAAGCCAAGCAATTTAAGTTATGCAGAAGCTGCCGCATTGCCATTAACAACACTTACTGCTTGGGAGCTTTTATTTGACAGGCTACAAGTCTCAAAAGATGACGATAGTAAATCTATTTTAATTATTGGTGCTGCTGGTGGCGTAGGATCTATTATGGTTCAGTTAGCTAAACAGCTCACTAAGCTAAATATCATTGGTACTGCATCTCGAGAAGAAACAACGTCTTGGTTACAAGATTTAGGTGTTCATAACGTCCTAAATCATAAACATAAGTTAAGTGAGGAATTAGAAAAGCACAATCTTCCTGCTCCAGATTATGTAGTAAGCTTAAATGGCACAGAACATCATATAGATGAGATTGTTAAATTAATAAAGCCTCAAGGTAAATTCGGGTTTATTGACGATCCTAAATCATTAGACGTTATGCCTTTTAAGTCTAAAGCAGTATCAACTCATTTTGAATTTATGTTTACACGCTCTATGTTTCAAACAGAAGATATGATAGAGCAACACCATATATTAAACAAAGTATCAGATTTAATAGATAACAATACAATCAAAACAACCTTAGGAGAACATTTTGGGCGAATAAACGCAGAAAATCTTCGCAAAGCACACGCGTTCTTAGAAACAGGGAAAGCAAAGGGAAAAATAGTCTTAGAAGAATTTTAAAACCACGAACACATGAAAAATTACACTGCATTTACAATCGCTTTATTAATAGGAATTTTAGCTAACGCACAAACACCAACTACAGACAATACAACATCAATAAATGAAGTAGTTACAGCAAACCAAGTTGAATGGGGTTGGCTAAACCCGCTACGTGGCGATAAAAGTCCTGCTGCTGGTAAACTTTGGGGTGATCGTACTAGTACGAATGCTTCAGGATTTCTTGTTAAATTTAAAAAAGGATTTTCGTCTCCTGCGCATATTCATAATGTAACGTATCGAGGTATGGTCATTTCTGGTTTACTTCATAATGATGATGAAAAGGCAGAAGAAATGTGGTTGCCAAAGGGTTCTTTTTGGGTACAACCTGCAGGCGAAGCACATATTACAGCAGCTTCTGGCAAAGCTAACTTGGCATATATAGAAATTCAAGAAGGCCCTTATTTAGTAAAACCAACATCAGAAGCTTTTGATAATGGAGAACGTCCTGTTAATATTGACAAGTCTAACTTGGTTTGGCTAAATGCTAAGGATATCACGTGGATTAAAAATGATAGTGGTGTACAAACTGCTTTTTTATGGGGAACTCATGAAAACGAACAATTAAGAGCATCACTCATCAAATTACCTAAAGGCTTTCAGGGAAGTATTAAAAACCTAAGTCCAAATTTTAGAGCTGTAATTATTTATGGTAACCTAGCCCATAGTATTAGTAAAGATGCTAAACGCTCTACATTGCAAGCAGGTAGCTATTTTGGAGCAGCTAAAGATTCAGTACATAGAGTAGATGCTTTAGAAGAGACTACAATTTATATTCGTAGTAATGGCGGTTTTAATATAACTTCAAAATAATATTTAGCTGTAATTATTATGCCGCGTACAATTATAGAAAATATTGTAATTCAGGAATATAAGGATCAAATATTCTTTGAGTTTTGTAAATATACAACCATACGTTTTTTTGAGATTCTCTATTTTGAAAAGGGTACAGGCATTATTAAAATAAATGGCAAAACGGTAACTTATACACCTAATAGCATTTTTGTATTTGTACCGGATGATATTTATATAGTTAACGCTAAAACGGCAACAAGTACAGTAACCATAAAATTTTTAAAGAGCTTTTTTAGAAACACTAATTCTCAACCTGCAGTCCTACCTGTTAATGATTGGTTTAGAAAAATAGAAGAGATTTTAAATAGTGAGAGTCATCAATTAAGAGAGATGAAGTTTGAAAATGCTTCTGATAAACTGCATTTAACGTCTCTAATAAATATGGTTGCTACAGAATATCATAAGAAACAGTTCTATGATATATTCATTATTCAGAATTCATTATCTGTCATTTTACATTTGATAGCGAGAAATATTCAGTTTTTAAATACTGAATCCTCAAAAGTTACAGAATCTTCTAAAATTCAAAAGATTATAAACTACATTCATTCAAATATTTATAATTCAGAACTACTTACCACGAAACACTTAGCAGAAGAGTTTCATATGGCAGGAAACTATATTAGTGAGTACTTTAAAAAACATACAGATGTCTCACTGAAAAAATACATTATAAATTACAAGCTTAAACTTGTAGAAACTCGGCTAAAATATACAGATTTACAAATCTCCGAAATTGCTACAGAGTTGGGTTTTACAGATTCTAGTCACCTAAATAAGACATTCTTAAGTTATAAAGGCCAAACCATTGGTGCTTTTAAAGCAAACCTTTAATAGTACGATACATAACCCTCATTTTTTACCTATAACACATTGTTTTTTACCAAATTATAGCAGGATGCGTACAGTAAATTTGTACTGTAATTAAAACAAAACGCTAATCAACTAAATAAAAAACAATGGAGTATAAAAATTTTCAAACCTTTTCGGCAAAGCAAAACGGTGGCATTTTAACCGTAGATATCAATTTTGGTCCTGTAAATGTTCAAGGCCAAGAGATGTTAGCAGACTTAAGTAGTCTTTGCTTACGTCTAGAAAGAGACAGATCTGTAAAAGTGGTCATTTTTGAATCTTCTAACCCTAATTATTGGGTGTGCCATTATGATACAGATCTTTTAAAAGACATGTCAATAGAACCAGTATCAAGACAAGACGTACAATTATTAGATCTGCAAGTAGTTTTAGAGCGATTAAGCAAATTACCACAGGCAACTATCGCTAAAATAGAAGGGTTTGCACGTGGTGGTGGTCATGAAATGGCATTGGCATTAGATATGCGCTTTGCAGCTAGAGGAAAAGCAAAGTTTATGCAAATGGAAGTAGGAATGGGCATTTTACCTTGTGGTGGTGGCGCTTCTCGTATGGCTAGACAAACTGGTTTAGGCAAAGCTTTAGAAATTATCTTAGGTGCAAGAGATTGGGACGCAGATGAAGCTGAAAAGTTCGGGACTATAAACAAAGCTTTAGATCCAGATGAAATAGATGATTATGTAGCTAGGTTGGCACAACGCATTTCAAAATTTCCAGCAGAATCTATTACTGCAAGCAAACGAGCAGTTTATGCCTCAATAGATTTACCTATACAAGAAGCTTTAAAAGAAGAAGCATACCAATTATTTCAGGCAACTAGTAAAACTCCAGCGGTTAAGCGTTTTCAATACGCGAATGATAATGCTGCTCAATTTAATCACGATAATCAAAAGAATTGGGAACAAATGATAATAGATATACAAGAAGTAAATTAAATATTAATCAATAAAAATAAAGATAGAGATGAAAGCAATGTTAATTAAGGAATATGGGGAACAGGCAAAGTTTGAAGTTTCAGACATTCAAAAACCCGAAGTAAAAACAAATCACGTATTAGTAAAAATAGCAGCATCAAGTGTTAATACAATTGATACGATGATACGCAATATGGGAACAGACTTACCATTATCTCCAGCAACACCTGCATTATTAGGAATGGATTTTTCTGGAACAATAGAA
Organism: Croceibacter sp.; assembly: GCF_002716225.1. Classification (NCBI taxonomy): domain Bacteria; kingdom Pseudomonadati; phylum Bacteroidota; class Flavobacteriia; order Flavobacteriales; family Flavobacteriaceae; genus Croceibacter; species Croceibacter sp. The sequence goes on from NZ_PAZX01000009.1 coordinate 94,072, forward strand.
GCTGTTGGAAAAGGTGTTGAAGGCTTTAACATAGGAGATGAAGTATATGGTTGTGCTGGTGGTCTAGCAGATTTACCTGGAACTCTAACAGAATATATTGTTGCAGATAGTAAACTTATAGCGCATAAACCAAAAGACTTAACAATGCGTGAAACAGCTGCCTTACCATTAGTAGGGATTACAGCTTATGAGGGTTTAACTCGTGTTGGTGTAAAAGATGGGCAAAAAGTATTAGTTCATGGTGGTTCTGGTGGTGTTGGTCATTTAGCAGTGCAATTAGCTAATTACTTTGGCGCAGATGTTTATGCAACAGGAACTGGTAAAGATCAACAAGCTATTGTGGAGCAATTTGGAGCGACATTTATAGATTATAAAACAGAAAGTGTAGAAAGTTATACTTCGAAATATACCAACAATACGGGTTTTGATGTAGTTTTTGATACCGTAGGTGGCGCAAATTTAAATAACTCTATAGAAGCAGTTGCTCTAAATGGACAAATTGCTACTACAGTCTCATTATGTGAATTAGACTTAACACCTTTGCATTTTAAAGGTGCAGCCTTACACGTAGTATTTATGTTAATACCTATGTTACACGATTTTAAAAGAGAGAAACACGGAGAAATTTTAAAAACTTTGGCAGAAATAAGTAATTCTGGAAAATTAACTCCAATACTAGATGCACAAACATTTTCATTAGAAAACGTTGGTCAAGCCTATGCACATTTACAAAGCGGGAAAGCTATAGGGAAAGTTGTGGTAGAGAATAATTAAACCCATCAATTTTTAAGATTATAATGATGTGCTTCCGCAGTAGGAAGCACATTTTTCTAACAACACTATGACACAATTTGAATCTATAAATAATGCATATAACTCAGTATTTAAACCAAATGAGTTAACAGTAGGCGTTGTAGTACCTATTGAAAACTATGCTCAATCTGCAGTACCTACAATGCAAGAGCATTTAAAACGTGTAAAATACATTGAAGAGTTAGGTTTTAAAGCATTATGGATTAGAGATATACCTTTTAATGTGCCTAGTTTTGGAGATGCAGGACAAACTTATGATCCGTTTACATATTTAGGCTTTTTAGCAGGCCAAACTTCTAAAATTGCACTTGGTGTCTCAAGCATTGCATTACCGCTTCATCATCCTCTGCACGTTGCAAAATCTGCTTCAACTATAGATAAATTGTCTAATGGTAGATTGCTATTAGGTGTGGCATCTGGAGATAGATATGATGAATATCCAGCAATGGGAATTTCATATGAAAATAGGGGAGAACTGTTTAAAGAATCTTTTCAATATATAAGACAGCTTCAGGATAACTTTCCGACAATTAACACAAAAGGTTATGGAAACTTACAAGGTAATATAGATATGTTACCAAAAGCAACTACTCATAAAATACCGTTGTTAATGACAGGTAGCAGTAGGCAAACGCTAGAGTGGAATGCAGAACATGCAGATGGCTGGATGAATTATCCGAGAGATTTATATCAACAACAACTTACAATTAAATCCTATAGAGATTTGGTTAGCAGCTATCACAATTTCGATAAACCTTTTATGCAACCTATGTATTTGGATTTACAAAAAGATCCTAATTTTAAACCACAACCAATACAATTAGGGTTTAGATTGGGGATAAACTATCTAACAGATTATTTAGACAAGTTGAGAAGTATAGGAGTTAATCATTTAGCATTAAATTTAAGATTTAATACCATGGCAATTAACACTACTTTAGAACAGATCTCTAAAGAGGTATTGCCAGAGTTTCATTAATCATCATTACACAATTATGAGTAAAACAATAGTAATAACAGGAAGTACAGATGGTATCGGGAAGTTAACAGCCTTAAAGTTAGCCAAACAGCAACATAACATTTATGTACACGGAAGAAATAAAGCGAAATTAAAAGAAGTAATTTCAGAATTAAAAGAAGCCTCAGGCAACTCAAATATTAATGGGTTTGTAGCAGACTTTTCTAAAATAGAAGATGTTAAAGCTATGGCTAAACGTATAAATGAAACCATCTCAACATTAGATGTTCTCATAAATAACGCTGGTGTTTTTAAATCAAAAACTGCTAAGAGCGCTAATAATTTAGACATGAGAATGGCGGTAAATTATATTGCTCCTTATGTATTAACCAACGCCATAATCTCTAAGATTGAAGCTTCAGAAGCACCGAGAATTATTAATTTAAGCTCTGCAGCTCAAGCTACTGTTTCTATATCTGTTTTAAAGGGAAATGAGCAAATAGCAGAAAGTGCCAGCTATGCTCAAAGTAAATTAGCTCTTACAATGTGGAGTTTTAAGTTAGCTCAAGAATATCCTAACATTACAACTATTGCAGTAAATCCTGGTTCTTTACTAAATACAAAAATGGTAAAAGAAGCATATGGTCAACATTGGTCTTCAGCAGAAAAAGGGCAGGAGATATTAGTTGAGTTAGCTACAGAAGAATTTTATAAAGATAAATCTGGGCAGTATTTTGATAATGATCAAGGAGATACTAAAGGTGAGTTTAATACGGCACATCCAGATGCATACGACGCTCGTAAAGTTGAAGAGCTCATAACACAAACTGAAGCTATATTAGAAAGTTTATAATGCTCAATATGCTTTATAGAATGTAAAGCATACTCATAAATTTCGATTAAATTCGTAAGATGAAAAAAATATTAATCCTGTTTGCACATCCTAAATTTGAGAAGTCTAGAGCCAACTCGGCACTAATTAATCAAATTAAAGATAAGGAAAACGTATATGTTCATGATTTGTATGAACATTATCCCAATTTTCATATTAACGTAGCTTATGAACAGGAACTAATAAGCGCTCATGATGTTATTATTTGGCATCATCCGTTTTATTGGTATAGCTGTCCGCCACTTATGAAACAGTGGATAGATATGGTTTTGGAATTTGATTGGGCTTATGGTCCAAATGGTAATGCCTTATTGGGTAAAACCTGTTTAAATGCAATAACAACTGGTGGCTCTAAAGACGTATATTGTTCTCAAGGATATAACAGCTTTACAGTTGAGCAATTTTTAAGACCGTTTGAGCAAACTGCAAACCTTTGTGGTATGACTTATTTACCACCATTTGCAGCTATGGGAACACACACATTATCTGATGAAGCTTTGCAAAAGAATTGCGAAGATTATGATAAGTTATTAGATCTTCTGCAAGATGAATTTCATTTAGGAGCATTTAAGGATTGTCCTTTTTTAAATGATTTGCCACAGTTAAAAAATACAGTAACATGACAGGAAGTTTACTATTTCAAGCTATTGTATTTTTGGCAGGTGCAATAATCTGCGTTTCAATTGTTAAACGGTTAGGGTTAAGCTCTGTTTTAGGGTATTTGTTAGCTGGTGTGTTAATAGGACCTTATGTGTTAGGTTTTATAGGAGAAGAAGGTGACGATATCTTACACTTCGCAGAATTTGGAGTAGTGGTAATGCTATTCTTAATAGGCCTGGAAATTGAACCAAAAAATTTCTGGAAAATGCGAAAATCTATACTTGGTATGGGTGGTATTCAAGTAGGGCTTACCATGATATTTACCTACGCATTTTTCTATGTGATGGGTTATACTTGGCAAGTTTCCTTAGTAATTGCAATGGCCGTTGCACTATCATCTACCGCAATTGCCTTACAGACTATCAAGGAAAAAGGACTTATGGAGACTACTTTTGGCTCGTCTTCATTTTCTATACTATTATTTCAGGATATTATAGTAATCTTTATGTTAGGAGCATTACCATTACTTTCTAATGCATCTTCAGAGCCTTCAACAAATGATCATAGTAATACTGCTAGTTTAATTGAAAGCTTACCTATTGGTTTTCAAACCTTAGCAATTATAGTGTCTGTAATTTTAATAGTGTTGGCAGGCCGTTATTTAATAGCACCAATGTTGCGCAAAGTTGCAAAAACTGGTGTTCGTGAAATGCTAATTGCTGCTGCCTTTTTAATTGTTTTCGGCATATCATTCTTAATGGAGTTTGTGGGATTAAGTCCTGCATTGGGAGCCTTTTTAGGTGGTGTGGTATTGTCTAATAGTGAGTTTAAACACGAATTAGAGAGCACTCTAGAACCCTTTAAAAATTTACTTTTAGGGTTGTTTTTTATGGCTGTTGGTGCTTCAATAAACTTTATTGTTATAGCTAAAAGTCCGTTTACTATAGGCGGTATTTTGTTGGCCATCATAGTACTTAAGGCTGCAGTATTATTTATCACCGCACAAGTTTTTAAATTAAAACTAGATCAAAAACTACTGCTTACCTTTAGTTTAGCTCAAGTAGGTGAATTTGCATTTGTACTCTTATCTTTTGCATTTCAGTTACATATTTTAAACCAAGAACAAATAGATATTATGCTAGTTATAACGGCATTATCTATGTCTTTAACACCAATTATCGGTCTTTTAAATGAGCGCTTACTACTACCGAGATTTGGCACCAAAGAATCTATTAAACGACCAATGGATCATATTGCAAAATCTCAAAAAATTATATTAGTTGGATTTGGTCATTTTGGAAGTACAATAGGAAGGTTTTTACGGTCTCATGGTGTTGAAGCAACCATATTAGATCAAGATTCTAATAGAGTAGATTTCTTAAGAAAAATGGGGTTTGAAGTGTATTATGGAGATGCCACACGGTTAGATCTGTTAGAGTCTGCAGGTATTGCTGAAGCTAAAATTGTTATTTGTGCCACAAATAAAATTGGCGTTTCCAAAGCTATAAGTTCAATAATTAAAGAGAAGTATCCTCACGTTGAACTTATGATTCGTACTAAAAACAGATATGATGCTTATGAATTGTTAAACCTAGGTCATGAAAATATTTACCGCGAAACTTTAGATACATCTTTAGCATTGGCGAGTGATGTTTTAAACAAGTTAGGATTCAGAAAGTATACGCTTAGCAGACAAGTGCAAAATTTTATTAAATACGATGAAACTAGCTTGAGGCGATTAGCAAAAGAGCCTAAACGAGAGGAAGACTACATTTTTAAAGCTCGAAAAGAACTAGAGGAACAAGAAAAGCTATTAGAGCAAGACTTTAAGCGTGGTGTTGTAGATTATGATAACCATTGGGATGGTGAGCATATACGTAACACTTTAAAAACCTCTAAATCTACTTAAATTTATCACCCTTTAACTTAATTAGTTACTTTCAAAAAGCGCAATGATAGCCTCTAAGAATTGTTCTTTTACTTTATCCTTAGATTTTGGATTTTTAGCCACTAGAGTAGTGGTGGCAATTGGCTTATCTTCAGCAGTCTTTGCTATATCGTATACGGCAGCTTCAATAGTATAAGATGTTAATTCCTTTTTATCATACTCAAGATTTTCTGAACCTGTATATCCTAATTTTAAAGGCTGTAAAGAATTCATATAATTATGTAGCGTATGTTTTCTTACAGTATCAACCTTAACAGCTTTTTGAGAAGCCAATAAAACATTGTAAATACCTTTTGCTTTACAGTCTGCCACAAATTCTTTAATCTCTTCTTGAGACGGATTTTCTTTGTATTCTATATCTGGAAATTCATCATGCATTTTAAACATGGTAACGCCTTTGTTGGTTAATGCTGTAGCTACCATATTCTCAAAATCTACCTGTAAAGCTTTGTCTTCTGTATTGGCATACACTAACAAGGTATTAATTTGCTCTGCATTAAAGTCATTGGAAGCCCATTGCGTAGGTATTATTTTAGAAGAAGCACATCCTGAAACAACAATTAGTAATAGTAAAGACCAAGTAAGAGTTTTCATAAGATAAGTTTATATGCAAGTTAGTTAAATTGGGTAAGAATTGAAAGTAAATCTATAGTCTGAAGTAGAGTTGATAACTTACAATTAACGTTGTACAAATCAAATGAATGATCTAAACGCAATTACCAGCTTCTACATTTAAATAGTACATATTTATGACTAGTAATATTAGTATTAATTTAATTTTTCAAACGAATGTTAAACCTGTGTTATATGTATATAGAGAAGGTTTTCTTTAGCGTACTTTCATTTTTGATTAATCTTTTTACATGACAAACAAAAGAGAGTATTTTGCGAAATTTGGAATTGCTACTAAAGGAATTATATATCTTCTAATAGGTGGTCTTAGTGCTATGACAACCTTAGGCTTAGGTGGAAAAGAAACTGGAAGTTTAGGAGCATTTAAATACTTAGCCAAACAAGTTTACGGTCAAGTTATATTAGCCATAATTGCAATAGGATTAACAGGTTATGTGTTCTGGAGACTTTATCAAACGTTTATAGACAAAGAAAACAACTCAAATAATTTTAAAACCATAACCAAGAAAATTGGATTTTTCTTTAGTGCATTGTTTTATGGGTATTTGTCTTATACAGCAATTAAAATACTATTAAATGTAAATTCATCCAATGGCGGATCATTCCAAACATTATTAGACAGTACAATAGGTCAAATTGCGCTTGTTTTAATAGGAATAGGACTGCTAGCTAAAGCTATGTATCAACTTTATCAAGTGTATTCTGGTAAGTACAAAGAAAAGATACAAGAATTTGGTTTAGATAGTAAAAGACAACAACTATTGGTAAATTCAGGTCAATTAGGACTTACTACACGTGGTATTGTCATTGCAATTACGGTATACCTAATCTTTAAAAGTATGTTAACATATGGTAAAGGTAACGTTGTAAATAAAGAACAAGCGTTTCAGTTCTTGAAAGGTAACTTTGGAGATGTGGTATTTATAAGCATTTCAATTGGCTTAATAGCATATGGTGTATATATGCTTATTAAAGCTAAATATTCTAATAAGCTTATTAAATCCTGATTAGACATATTACTTAATATTCANNATANANNACANTTGTNCTATAATTTATATTATGTAAAATAGAATATTTTGTATTTAAGATGTAATTAAAACTGTTTCCTCTATTCTAAAGATTCATTTGTAGTTCGCTTTGCCTTACCTGTGTATTCTATATTAGTACGTTGTGAACTTGTAACTAATAATGTNGTNCGNTTATTTGAAAATANAGTTAGGTTTATGGTGTACAACTCAGAGTTTCCCTTTATATCAAATGANATNTCNACAGCACGTTTTTTATCATTTTNAATNNCNTTATANTTNTTTGGCTGTGCNTTAAAATCTATTGCACCGTTTGATCCAAATCCNCTTCCTATNCGTCGTTCTCCATAAAATGGTAANTGCGCAGAAATGGTATCGTTTGTNACTTTTAAATAATTNGGGTTTCCCTGTAAACTAATTCCTGCCACAGAATTTCCGTTNCCAAGAATATTTGAATTCTGTAAACTGTTTAATCCGCTNGACGCTTGTGGTCTTGCATAATCTGAAAGTATTGTAAAATCTTTTTCAGCTATAAAAGACTTAAGAGTATTAAAAGCTTCTTGTTCTTCAATTGTAGGTTCTTTAGCAGTACCACAACCTACTATGCTTAATGCTATTACTATATATACTAACCATTTCATACGTTCTTATTTTACATAATATATATCAAAACTAATACCACAAACATAGGTTAATTTTAAACCTACATAATTTAAGAAGACCTTAAGTAAATTACAAATTTTGAGAGCAAAACATAGAGTATTTTTGCAGGATGCAAAATCAAAAAGCACAATCTCAGTTAGAATTTGTGGCTCTCATGGCATCTTTAATGTCTGTAGTAGCCTTAACTATTGATGCTTTATTACCTGCTCTGGACGTTATAGGTGCTGCAATTGGTGTTACAGATATAGTAAACAACCAANTGCTTATNATCATGATCTTTTTAGGTCTTGGTGTTGGTCCGTTAATCTTTGGTCCGCTATCCGATAGTTTAGGAAGAAAGCCTGTTGTTTATATGGGGTTTGGTATTTTCTTTATAGGAAGTGTGATTTGTGTTCTTGCTAATAGCCTAGAGGTTATGATTATTGGTAGAATATTACAAGGCGTCGGGCTTTCTGCACCACGTACAATTAGTATTGCCATTATAAGGGATATGTATTCTGGAGATTATATGGCGCGTATCATGTCTTTTGTTACCGTAGTCTTTATTCTTGTTCCTATTATCGCACCTGCGTTGGGTAAATTTATTTTAGATGCCTACAATTGGCAAGGTATATTTTATGTACAGGTGTTAATAAGCATTTTAGTATGCCTTTGGTTTTGGAGACGCCAACCAGAAACATTAGCTGCAGAGCATAAAAAAAAGGTNTCNACAACAGTATTTACTGAAGGTTTTAAAGAACTCATAAAACATAAACGCACTATTATTTTTACCGTAATCTCAGGATTTGTCACAGGTTCTTTTATGGTTTACTTAAGTAGCTCNCAACAAATTTTTGAAATACAATACCAGTTAAAAGATGAGTTTCCTTTTATTTTTGCTGGNTTGGCAGCTTCAATAGGAAGTGCTATTTTATTAAACAGTTCATTAGTAATTAAGTATGGTATGGAGAAACTTATAAGTACCTCACTCCTAGCCTTTTTTGTAGTATCTGTTATATATGTATGTGTGTTTTATAACAGTCCTAATCCTAGTGTTTGGGTATTGTTAGGCTTTTTTGCGTGTCAGTTTTTTGCCATCGGNTTTCTCTTTGGTAATCTTCGTGCTGTGGCTATGGATTCTGTAGGACATATTGCAGGAATTGCTTCTGCTATCACAGGATTTATTTCAACTATTATGGCTGTGCCTATTAGTATATTTATTGGTCGTTATATTAGTGGTACTGCACTACCTCTATTTATAGGCTTTTCAATTTGTGGTGGTATTTCTCTCCTATTATTGTTTTATTTAAAGCGTGAAAAACGCCTACAACTACAAACCGGCAAAGCTTAATTAAGCTAATACATTTTCAATNTATTTTAAAGCTTTTATAATCCTAAACNCTTATAGTTATATAGAGTTTAGCTGTGTGTTTAATCACTTTTTCTAAGCGTTTACAACTACCTTTGTAATAGCTAGTAAAGAATATAAATGTAATCTCATTTAANATGAAGTTTGGAAAAGTAGACAATCCNGAATTGGTAGATTTCACCTTACCTCCAGATCATTTTGAGACCAAACGTGTTCTTAATAATTGTACAGTTAACGGAAAAATTAACCTTTATATTGGCTGTGCTAAATGGAGTAAGACAGAGCTTAAGGATTTTTATCCGAAAGGAACAAAAGATGAGTTACCNTATTATAGCACACAGTTTAATGCTATAGAATTAAATGCTTCGTTTTATAGAATTTTTCTGCCAGAACAATTTAAACTTTGGAATGAGAAGACAACAAAAGGGTTTAAGTTCTTTCCGAAATTAGTTCAAAATATAAGTCACTTTAAACGCTTATCTGAAGATGCCCAACCCTATCTTGATCAGTTTTTAGCTAGTGTTATACAATTGGAAGAAAAACTCGGAATGTGTTTTTTACAGATGCCACATAATTTTGCTCCTAAAAGTATAGATCGACTAGAACCATTCTTGCAGAAATTTCCAGAGGATATTCCTCTTGCAATTGAGTTTAGGCATAAAGGTTGGTTTGAAGACCCTAAAGTATTNACAGCATTGTGTGATATTCTTGAANCTTATAAAGTAACNCTTATAATGACAGATTCTCCNGGACGAAGAGATGTACTTTCTATGCGTTTAACTACAAATACAGCGTTTATTAGNTTTAATAGNGTTAATACNGAACAAGATAAAGTAAGATTNGACCAATGGATGCATAAATTTGAAACTTGGCAAAAGCAAGGTTTGCANAATATATACTTGTTTATACATCAAAAGATAAATGAAGATCATCCGTTATTAGCAGCTTATGTTATTAAACAAGCAAATAAAAAATTAGGAACACAGCTTAGTGTTCCAACAATGTTAACTTAAAATATAAACTATGAATTTTCACACCCGAAAATGGATAAAACCAGAAGACCTTAACCCAAACGGCACTTTATTTGGAGGNCGCCTATTAGAATGGATAGATGAAGAAGCAGCACTTTATGCCATTATTCAACTAGAAAACCCTAAAACGGTNACTAAATATATGAGTGANATTAATTTTGCGAGCTCTGCCAGAAAAGGAGATATCATTGAAATAGGTTTAGAACCAATTAAGTACGGTACCACTAGCCTAACACTTAAATGTGAAGTGCGTAATAAAATGACCTACGATACAATTATTACTATNGATACTATTATAATGGTAGCATTAGGTGAAGATGGAAAACCAAAACCACACGGTAAGACNCAAATAGAATATCAAAAAGACCGTATGGCTAAATAATTANTCTTNAGGTTCTTTTANCTGTTGTGCNATACGAACAGGAAATTCTTTTTCACCACCATAAAGTTTAATTTCCTGAATATCTGCTGGCATATAGAAACCGTGTTCTTCGAGTGCTTCTTTTACATTTCTTACCACATTTCCCTTGGTAATAAGTGCCATACGCCTAAAATCATAGGTNTCTACCCAAAAGAACACCTTTAAGTTTACTGTACTAGTTGCAAGTTCATCTTCNATCACAAAATTTACATGTTCTTCATCTTCAACAACATTGGGTTCTTTTCTCAAAGCCTCTAATACTACTTTTTTAGCNCCTTCAATATTATCTTCATAGGCTATTCCTATNATGAAATCCCATCTAAAAAAGCCGTCTTCNGTATAATTGGTNACAGGTTCTGTAAGCACATCACTATTGGGGATATACACATCTTTACCGTCAAAAGTTTTAAGTTTTGTATACCGAAACTCTAACTCTTTTACTTTTCCGAAATTATCGCCTATGGCTACAGTATCATTTACATCAAATGGTCTGTTAAANGTAAGTATTATACCTGCTATAAAATTTTCACCTATATCNTTAAAGGCAAAACCTAACACTACGGCACTTGCACCTGCAGCAGTTAAAATACCAGTAGCAATACCACCCAAACCTGCTGCACGTAATCCTATCATTATNGCAACAACTATAAANAGAAACCGTATAGCTTTTCCTAAAAACTTACTCATTAAAGGATCTTGTGTACGTGCAGAAATACGCCTACGTGAGAAGTTACCTATCCAAGTCCCTATNANTACACCTAAAATTATGATGAGCAAGCCTAACCCNATTGCTGGAAGTTGTGCAATAAACGCATTGTAAAAGTTTACTGTAGACTCTACTATTGTTAATTCATTATTAGTAGTAGTTGCTTGTAATAGTAACATAATTTAAAGTGAATCTTTTATTTAGTTCGTTATTTCATCTATCATCTCAAAGCCTGGCTTTCCTTTAATCTGCTCTTCCATCCTACTCAACTCATCTTTAGTTGGTGGCGGCATTTTTTGTTCGGCTGCCTTTTCAGGTTCAAAAGATAGTGAGGCATAAAATGGAAAATGATCGGAGTTTATATCATTTCCTAAGCCTATTTCTATAACTCTAAAATGCTCAGANACAAACATATGATCTAAAGGCCAGCGCATTAAAGGATTATTTGCATTAAATGTATTAAAAAATCCTCTTCCCTTTCGCATATCCAACAAACCACTTATACGCTGAAATAATGTTGTNGTTTGTGACCACGCCACATCATTAAAATCTCCTGTTACTATAACTGGCAATTCAGATTTAGAAGCTAATTGTGCTGTAAGCATCATCTCCTTATCTCTATCTGAAGATGTTGGATTGTGTTGCGGCATTGGTGGCGTTGGATGTATAGCATACAATTGCACTAACTGTGTGTTGTTTAGCTTTACTTTGGTGTGTATGGATGGTATACCATCATCTACCATAAACATGACTTTAGGGTTAACAAGTTCTTTTCTTGAATAAAGTAGCATGCCATAAGTATTGTCTTGTGGNACTTCTACTTGATANGGATATCTCGCATTAACAATAGGAGNAATATTTTTCTGCCAAATTTTATCTGTTTCAGTAAGAATGATAACATCTGCATTTGCTGTTTTAATCTCATCTATTAAAAAACGAGGCTCTTTATTTTTTTGAAGAACATTGGCCACATAAATTTTTAAACTGTCGTGTTGCTCGTCTTCAGTTACATTTCCAATTTCTGTTGAAGACAACGGTGTGTAAGGATAAATTTTAGAGATCTGAAAGATAAAACAAGCTATAATACCGCCTATAATAATATAGTCGTTTAACCATTTGTAATCAAATTTTATAAAGTATAACGCTAAAGCTGTCGCTGTAATACAGGTAAGTTGTACGTGTGGAAAATCGAATATTCTTACCCACCAAAAATCTAGTGAGACAAACCTGAAAAGCGTTAATACGATAACGATACAACCAAAAATTTTGATTGCGTTGTAGAGATGTTGTTTTGTCATTGGTTAGTTGTAAGTAACACAAATATACTTGTAAGTCACTCAAACTTCTGCCAACAACTTGTTAATCATTTCTTAGCGCACGTTGTACATCTTTTCCAGATGGCAACTCGAAGATTTCTAAATCAAAATACTCNATGGCTGCAATAAGATGGTCAAAAATATCTGCCATAATAAGCTCGTATTTCTCCCATTGTTTATGGTGTGTGTAGCAAAATATCTCTAATGGTATACCATGTTCTGTAGGTGCCAAGTGCCTTACCATTAAAAATAGATTTTGGTTAATTAATTCATTTTCATTTAGATATGCAGTTGCATAATTTCTAAACACTCCTAANTTAGTTTGATTTCGACCGTTTACAATGTGAGACTTATCTATTTGATGTGTTCTGTTAAAACGCATCACTTCTTTTTGTCTATGCTCTAAATAAGGTGATATAAGCTGAATTTTCTTTAANCGCTCAATATCTTCATCATTAAGAAATCGAATAGAACTTTGTTTAATAAAAATACTACGNTTTATACGACGCCCTTTTGATTCCTGCATTCCTCTCCAATTCTGAAAAGAATCACTAATAAGACTGTATGTAGGAATGGTAGTATATGTGTTATCAAAATTTTGAACGCGTACAGTAGCAAGGTTTATTTCTGTAACATAACCGTCTGCTCCATATTTGCTAAAGGTTATCCAATCTCCAATCCTAACAATGTCATTAACAGAAATTTGTATACTTGCCACAAATCCTAGGATGGTATCTTTAAATATTAAAAGTATTACTGCAGATACTGCACCAAGAGATAATGCAAACTCTTTGATAGAAGTACCGAATAATTGAGACAATACTAATATAATTCCTATTGCCCAGAGTATGATCATTAATACTTGAACATAGCTCTCTATAGGTTTGTCTGCATACTCTTCTTTNGTTCTTAAATAGTATTTAGTACTTCTTAAAATACTTCTTAACAAGCGTACCGCAAGGAATATAACGTATATGTTAATTATGGTTGTAAAGAAACCTAGCGTTTCTGGAAAATCGTAAACCAAATATGGTAACGCTAATTTTATTAACGTTACAGGAATAATATGTGCTACATACCTNGGAAAGTTGGTCTGCAACATATGATCATCAAAAGTATTTTTACTTTTAATGGTAAATGCTCTAAAACCTTCAACAATTGCCCATCTTAAAAAGCGATCTAGCATATAGACTGCTGTTCCAAAAACCAGACAGTTTAATAAAACGCCAAGCATAGTTGCATTTATCACCGTCATACCTTGTGATGTAAGCAAATCTTGAAAAAAGCAAGCGTATTCAGAAAGCGCTTTCTCGTTAATAGACATATTCATAATTTATAATACAAAGATACCAAAGTTTACAAGGAGGCATTACTAATGTATAAATCATTTGTAGGAAAAGGATTTAAAAACACATATAAGATATCTCTATATTTGCAGCATATTTTTAAAGAGATGACACTTACTTATAAGCTTTCAGAAATAGATGACATTGCAGCACAACTTATAGAAATGTTTAAGTATAAAACTATTNTATTTGAAGCAGAAATGGGATCTGGAAAAACTACTTTAATAAAAGCCTTAGCAAGTTGTTTAGGTGTAAATGATATTACAGGAAGTCCAACATTTTCTTTAGTAAATGAATATCAAGGATTAACTGATAAAGTATATCATTTTGATTTGTATAGAATTGAAGATGAAGATGANTTATATGATATTGGTTTTGAAGACTATCTTACAGANAACGCCTATGTTTTTATAGAATGGCCAGACATTGCCACGCCATTTTTGGAAGATCAAGTACACACCATTAAATTATTAGCAATCAATTCTGATACTAGGCAACTTACATTANAGTAATTTTTCTAACTTTACTAAGTAAGCACTAACCAAGACTCATGAGTAAACCTAGTACACCATTTTCTAAAGCAGAATTATTGCCCCAAGAAGAAAAGCTAGAAGTTAAGAAGCAAAAAGGCGAACTTTTTATAGGTATCCCGAAAGAAAACTCCTATCAAGAAAAGCGAATATGTCTTACTCCTGATGCTGTTGCAGCTATAACAGCTCACGGGCATAGAGTAATGATGGAGTCTGGTGCTGGTGAAGGTGCACGTTTTACAGATAAAGATTATAGTGAGGCTGGTGCTAAGATTACACAGGATACGCAAAAAGTATTTTCTTGTCCTATGATTCTTAAGGTAGAGCCACCTACTCACGAAGAAATAGATATGATGAATCCAGCTTCGGTTCTTATTTCTGCACTTCAACTAAAAACCCAAGATAAATCTTATTTTCAAAAGCTAGCTGAAAAACGTATTACAGCATTGGCATTTGAGTTTATAAGAGATGAAGATGGTACATATCCAGCTGTAAGAGCGTTAAGTGAAATAGCAGGAACAGCGTCTATTTTAATTGCCTCTCAAATAATGAGTGGTCAAAAACCTGGTACAGGACTTATGTTTGGTAATATTAGTGGAGTACCTCCAACCGAAGTGGTCATTATAGGTGCGGGAACTGTCGGTGAGTTTGCAGCACGATCTGCCGTTGGTTTGGGAGCCAATGTTAAGGTGTTCGATAATTCTATCACAAAATTAAGATGTATACAAACCAATATTGGTAGGCCACTACATACCTCTACCCTACAACCAAAGTATTTAATGAAAGCTTTAAAGCGAGCCGATGTTGTAATTGGTGCAGTAAGAGGTAATAATAGAGCTCCTGTATTAGTAACTCAAACAATGGTGGAGCAAATGAAAGCTGGATCAGTTATTATTGATGTTAGTATAGATATGGGTGGTTGTGTAGAAACTAGTGAAATAACTTCCCATGATGAACCTATTCATGTAAAACACGGTGTTATTCATTATGGTGTACCTAATATACCATCAAGATATTCGCGTACAGCTTCTGTTTCTATTAGTAACATCTTTACACCTTACCTGTTACACATTGCCGAAGAAGGTGGATTAGAAGATACTGTGAGGTTTGATAAAGGCTTAAGAAATGGCATTTATTTTTATCATGGCGTACTTACTAACAGGTCTGTTGCAGAGTGGTTTGATTTAAATTATAGAGACATTAACCTACTTATATTTTAATCTGCTGCCAAACCTTACGGTTTGTGAGATATAACTTCTAAATTTGCACCCTAACCTTTAATTTTCTATTGTGAAACTTATACATCGTGTGAGCTACTATTTAGGTGGTTTTGTTGTAGGCATAATTATCCTCATATTTTTCTTGGGAGGCAAACGTGCTTCCTGTGACTATGGCCCAGAGTCAAGAGTTTTAAAAAACATAAAGCTTAAAGATCGCATATTTACTAGCGAGGCTATAGCAGAAATGGCAAGAATACAGTTAGATACTTCAGATATTTCAGCGGCATTACTAAACGGAGATGTTATCTTTTCTGAAAGTAATACAAATTTAGACTCTTGTAATATCTATGCAATTTCACATTATAAAGGCGATCAAGAATTTAAATTTAAAGCAGAAAACTGCAAAGAGAAAGCTACAATTAGTGATGTAGAACTAGTTGAATAATATTTTTTTAAGGAGATTAAACCTTTTCTGTAAATAACCGTCTAACCATTAGTAAGATATCTTAAGTACTTGGAAGATCATCAATCACTTTTTATAACTCAGCTTAAAGACAAGGCCACAAGAGAGACAGCCTTTAGGAAGCTTATGGCCGATTATAAAGAACGGTTATATTGGCATATTCGTAATATCGTTAAGTCTCATGACGATGCAGATGATGTGCTTCAAAATACATTTATCAAGATTTACAGATATATAGATAAATTTAAAGGAGACAGTAAGCTATACACTTGGATGTATAGAATTGCAACTAATGAAGCTCTTACATTTTTAAGCAAACAGGCTAAAAGAAAATCTATAACAGATGAGGAGCTACAAACAAGTCTTATTGAAAATTTAGAAAGCGATGTTTATTTTGAAGGCGATGAGATTGCTAAAAAATTACAAGAAGCTATAGCTACATTACCAGAAAAACAACGCCTAGTCTTTAATATGAGATATTTTCAGGAATTAAAGTATGCTGATATCTCAGAGATTACAGAAACAAGTGAAGGGTCTTTAAAGGCTAGTTATCACTTGGCTTCAAAAAAAATTGAAGAGTACTTAAAAACAAATTAAACCTTTTAAGTATATAAGAGTCAAATTAATAATGAAAACGAATAATAAATCACATAACGCTTCAGGTTTTAAAACTCCAACTAATTATTTTGATGGATTTGAAGACCGTATGTTCTCTAAACTAAGTACTGAAAATGAACTTAAAGAGAATACGCCTAATGGTTTTACTATTCCAGACGGTTATTTTAATACTGTAGAAGATAGCGTTTTTGCTAAGCTTAATATTCAGAAAGATGCTGATGAAACTTCTACATCTAACACACCTACCATTCGCTTAAACTATTGGTACCTATCTGCAATTGCAGCTGTATTAATTGTTTGTATGATGGTGGTTAACATACAAAAAACAAACACATTAACGTTTGATACTATTGAAATTACAAGTATTGAAGATGCTTTAGAAGAAGGCTATTTAGACATTAGCTTATCTGATATTACATCATTATATGAAAACACAGAACTTACAGCTAGTTTTGATGTAGATGATGATGCCATTTTAGAATATTTAGAAAACAATATAGACGATCAATCATTTTATTCTGAATAATATGAAAACATATATCACCCTATTTATCCTTTTTATATCTGTTGCAGCTATGGCGCAACCAGATAGTAAAGAACGTATCGAAGCTCTTAAAACCGCTTACCTAACAGAGCAACTTGAGTTAACTAGTAAAGAAGCTCAAAAATTTTGGCCTATTTACAATGCATATAGTGAACGATTACATGATCTGTATGTAAGAGAGCACAAAGAGGTTAAAGACGAACTTCGCAATTGTAGTGATGAGCTTTCAGAAAGTAAATCTGCTCAACTTGTAGAAACTTTTATCAGCATAGAAGAAAATAAGGTAAAAGAACGCAGAAACTTGGTTAAAAACCTTGCGCCTGTAATTTCAAAAAAGAAAACAATTAAACTTTTTAAAGCAGAAGATGACTTTAGACGTCGTTTGCTAAAAGAGTATAGAGAAAGGCGTCACAAAGAAGAAGAGGAAAAACGTAAGGAGCAACCTTAATTAAAGGTTAGTTTAGCTACTCTACCTTTACCAGTTGCATATGCAGTTGTAGGGTTTAAAAACCTTATAGAGTAAAAACCTTCATCACTTAGTGTTTTCCATTCTTTTCCTGCATCACTAGTAAAGCTAATCCCTGTAAAGCCTACAGCAACCAATGCTTTACCTTGTCCTTCTGGTACGTATTGTACACAGCTTTTATAACCAATTCCAGAGTTGTAAGCAACTAAAGACCAACTTTTGCCACCATCTATAGTAACAGCTTTGTTTTGAGAGTTGTTATCAGGTTGTGTATAATCTCCACCAACAATAAATCCGTTGGTTTCATCATAAAAATCTATAGAGTAACCACCAGTAGTTTCTTTTCCTTGTATTAAAGGAGTTGTTGCTACAGACCAGGTATATCCTCTATCTTCAGTATAAAAAACTCTACTAGCTTTACCGCCAGAAATTATCCAAGCCTTGTCTCCTATCACTTTAATATTTGTGTCACTTGCAGCAAAAGCAGCTTCACCATCAAAAGATGGCGGTAAATCTTCACAAGCAATTTTATTCCAAGTTAAGCCACCATCTCTAGTGATAAGTATAGAAAGACAACCATTTGTAGGATCTCCCATAGCAATACCATCCATAGAATCCCAGAATGCAAGAGAATCATAAAATACAGATTCACCTTCTTCGGTATATACTATAGATATTGTGGCGTCTTTATTTTTATAAGGTAAAGAAATTAACGTTCCAGGATTACCAATTGATAATGCATAAAGCGCATCATTAACAGCAACACTTCTAAACGCTAAAGTTGAGAAGACAGAATCTTGTTTTGGTGATGGAAAATTAAAGAACATCTGGCTATCATCAAACTTATTACCTTGTCGTTTTAATACTCCAAAACCGGTATTATACGCTAAGGCTAATGTATCTTCAGCTATAATCTCTAAACCTCTAATACTTAGGTCTTCGTTAGTATATATAACTTCAATATCTACAGATGAAAAGTTAGCAACTTCTTCTGTTGTGGTTTTGCATCCCATTATTAAAAATAAGGTGCAATAAACAATGGTTTTAAAATTAAAATGCATGCTTTAAATATAGGTCTATTCTTATTATAATCTTACCTTTGCAGGCTTAATTTTTTATATATGCGTCTTCACAGAAATCTTGTATTTGCTACTATTGATGCCTTAAGGGACATCTTTAACGAAGGTAAATATGCAGACAAGGAAATAGGAAAAGCTTTAAAACGTGATAAGCGTTGGGGAGCAAGAGATCGTGCTTTTATTGCAGAAACCACTTATGATATTGTAAGGTGGAAACGCCTTTATGCTGAAATAGCTGAAGTTAAAGAACCTTTTTCAAGAGAAAATCTTTTTAGACTTTTTGCTGTTTGGTGTGTACTAAGAGGAATTAATTTACCAGACTGGCCACAGATAGAGCCTACTCCAACACGTCGTATAAAAGGGCGTTTTGATGAGTTGAGCAAGATTAGAAAAATTAGAGAATCTATTCCTGATTGGATGGATGAACTAGGTGAAAAAGAATTAGGTAAAGTTTGGGATAAAGAAATAGCAGCTTTAAATGAACAAGCTCCAGTTATATTAAGAGCAAATTCTCTTAAAACAGACACACGTAAGCTAAAGAGCTTATTACTTGATGAAAATATTGTAGTTCAACCTGTAAAGGGTTATGATGATGCTCTGCAACTTGTTGAGCGCCAAAACGTATTTACTACAAAGGCATTTAAAGATGGCTTGTTTGAAGTACAAGATGCAAACTCACAATTAGTGGCATCTTTTTTGGATGTTGAAAACGGAATGAGAGTTATAGACACTTGTGCAGGAGCTGGCGGAAAAAGCCTTCACCTTGCAGCTTTAATGGAAAATAAAGGTCAAATTATAGCTTTAGATATTTATGCAAATAAGCTAAAAGAGCTTAAACGCCGTGCAAGAAGAGCTGGTGCTCATAATATTGAAGCAAGACATATTGATAGTACTAAGGTTGTAAAAAAACTCTATAACTCAGCAGATCGTGTTCTTATTGATGCACCTTGTAGTGGTTTAGGGGTTTTAAGTAGAAACCCAGATGCAAAATGGAAACTTGAGCCTGAATTTTTAGATAAGCTAAGAAATACACAAGCTGAAATATTAAATAGCTACTCAAAAATGGTAAAGTCTGGCGGTAAGATGGTTTACGCTACGTGTTCTATTCTTCCTAGCGAAAATAATGAGCAGGTAAAAGCATTCTTAAAGCGTGACGAAGGAAAAGATTTTAAACTAATAAAAGATAAATCAATGCTATCATCTACATCAGGTTATGATGGATTTTACATGGCATTATTAGAAAAAAATAGTTAATTGAAATGAGAAAAAAATTACTTTTTACAGCATTATGCTGTTTAACTTTAACGCTTGCTGCTCAAGCACCATCGGGTTATTATAATAATGCTCAAGGCCAAACAGGCTATAGTTTAAAAACTGCATTACACAATATTATAGATAATGTAGATGATGCCAATGGGCAACCTTTTCATATGCCACAGTCTTATGGCGACTTATGGGATGTTTATGAAGATTCTGACTCTAGAATAGAAAACGGAAACACTTTTGTTTGGGAAATGTATTCAGATTGTGATTTTGAGTTTGTAGTAGACCAAGATATGGGCTCTGGTGGCGGAAATGAATGTGAGTTTTTTAATAGAGAACACTCTTTTCCAAGAAGCTGGTTTGATAATGATGGGTTACCAATTTTTACTGACCCTTTTCACGTAATACCAGCAGACAAAAAAGTAAACGGTATGAGAGGAAATTTAGCATACGGCGAAGTTTCTAATGTATCATACACATCTAACAATGGCTCTAAGATAGGCTCTAGCGCATTGGCAGGTCCTACCGGTAATGTTTTTGAACCTATTGATGAATTTAAGGGAGATATAGCAAGACAATACTTTTACGTTGCTACGCGCTACGAAAATTTAATTAGCGGATGGGAAACTAATGATACAGATGGCGACTCTATGCTTGATGGATCTTCGGATCAGGTTTTTGAAGATTGGGCATTAAATATGCTTTATGAATGGCACGTAAATGATCCTGTAAGCGCAAAAGAACTACAACGACAAGAAGCAATATTTGATTTTCAGGGTAATAGAAATCCTTTTATTGATAATGAAGATTGGGTTTTTGAAATTTGGGGAAACTCTTTATCAACGAATACTGTTGTATTGCAAGAGTTTAAAATGTATCCTAATCCTACAAATGGTAACACATTAAACTTTAACTTACCTAATGCTGATAATTCTATAGTTGAAATTTATTCAATCTTAGGAAATCGTGTGTTAATCACTAAAGGTACTTCTGAAGCTTTTAGAATCAATATAGGTAATCTAGCTTCTGGTGTATATCTTGTTAAAATTCAGCAAGGACAACAGTTTAAAACATTAAAGTTAATTAGACGCTAAGCGTTTAAAACACAAATACTCTTTCATCTTTAGCAATCTCTGTATTTTCGAATACAGAGATTGCTTCGTTTTTAAACATATTGTAATCTGGATATCTAGTACTAAAATGTCCTAAAATTAACAAACCGACATTTGCTTTTTTTGCTATGTGTGCAGCTTCCACAGCGGTTGTGTGTTTTGTAAGCTTTGCCAACTCACTATGTTGCTCCAAAAATGTACTTTCATGATAAAGAGCAGTAGCGCCTTGTATTATAGGAACTATTGATTCTGTATACATGGTATCACTACAAAAAGCATAAGACTTCACTTTTGGAGGATCTTCTGTTAATTCCCTATTGGGTATTATTGTACCATCTTCTAAAACAACGTCCTTTCCTTTCTTAATACCTTTATAATACACTTTGTCAATGTTGTATTCTAAAGCTTTATGAATAAGGAGTTTCCTTTCTTTTGGTTGTTCCTTAAAAAGAAAACCATTAGTATAAACCCTATGTTTAAGCGGAATGGATTGAACTAAAAATTTTTCATGAGTTAATATTGTTTCAGAGGCTTTACTTTCAAGCTCGTGAAATAATAATTTAAAGTTAGTCCAAGATTTAGATAACTTTAATTGAAGTAATATAATCTCCTTAAGACCTTTAGGGCCAAAAATATGAAGATCTTTTTCACGCTTAAGAAGACTAAATGTTGAAATTAAGCCAATTAATCCATAAAAATGATCGCCATGTAAATGTGAGATGAAGATGTGATTTATTCTAGAAAATCTGATTTTATTTTTTCTTAGGGCAGTTTGCGTGCCTTCACCACAATCTATTAATACCATTTGGTTATTTACCTCTAACACCTGCGCAGTTGGGTATCCTGTAGTTGTAGGTGTAGCGGCATTGCAACCAATTATGGTAAGCTTCATAATTTAATTTTAAAATCCAAGATCACGCTCAATATCTTCCATTTGAATTACATCTTTAGCTTCTTGTAGTGTAGGAACTACCATTAGCTCATCTGGTACAGTATCAATATTTATAGTGTCATTTACAATTACAAAAGATTTGTTGTCTCCTCTATGATCGTTAGAAGACTTTAAGAACATTAAAAGCTCTTCTAAAGTTAAAGTGCCATATTTCAGTAAATTGATAATAAGATTTTGATTAGAAAAATGTGCTCTTTTATAGTCTATGAAAGATGCAAAATCTTTAATATCATCTCTATCATCTTCTATGATGTAGAAATTTTCTTCTTTGGTAAGATTCATTATTGTTTAATTTTTGATGCTAATAGGTATATTACAGCCATTCGTATAGCAACTCCATTTTCAACTTGGTTTAGTATAATAGCATTTTCGCTATCTGCAACATCACTAGTCATTTCGACACCTCTGTTTATAGGTCCAGGATGCATTACTACTAATTCTTTATCTAAAGATTCTATTAAGGACTTATTAATCCCAAATTGTTGTGCGTATTCTCGAGTAGAAGGAAAGTAACTAATATCCATACGTTCATTTTGTACTCTCAACATATTGGCTACATCTGCCCATTGCAATGCCTTTCGCAAATCTGTTTCAACTGAAACTCCTAAAGATTCTATATATTTAGGAATTAAAGTTTTAGGACCACAAACCTTAACCTTTGCTCCAAGTAAATTTAATGCTAAAATATTGCTTAATGCAACGCGGCTATGCAAGATATCTCCAACAATTAACACGTTTTTCCCATTAACCTCTCCTAATTTTTCTTTAATCGAAAAACAATCTAACAGCGCCTGAGTTGGATGTTCATGTGCACCATCACCAGCATTAACTATGCTTGCGTTTATATGTTTAGATAAGAATATTCCAGCTCCAGGATTTGGGTGTCTCATAACAACCATATCTACTTTCATAGATAAGATGTTATTAACTGTATCTATTAATGTTTCACCTTTCTTTACAGAAGATGATGCTGCAGAAAAATTTACAACATCTGCACTAAGACGTTTTTCAGCTAACTCAAAAGATAGCCTTGTACGGGTACTGTTTTCAAAAAATAAGTTGGCAATTGTTATATCTCGTAACGAAGGCACTTTTTTAATTGGCCTATTAATTACTTCTTTAAACTGTGTGGCAGTTTCAAAAATGAGGTTTATATCATCCTTGGTAATGTATTTTATTCCCAGTAAGTGGTCTACACTTAATTCACTCATAGCTACTGCTCTGTTTCCTGTAATAAATATATGGTGTCTTCTTGGTTATTTTCTTTCCAATGCACCTTTACTTGTTCTTCATTTATAGCGTCTACCTGTCGTCCTCTATAATCTGGTTGTATTGGTAAGTGTCTGCTAAATCTTCTGTCTATTAATATAAGTAACTCAACATGTCTTGGTCTTCCAAAACTTTGTAACGCAGTTAAGGCAGAGTTAATACTTCTTCCTGTATACAGAACATCGTCTACCAGCACTACCCTTTTGTCTTCAATTAGAAAGTCTATACGTGTTTTGTTAGCTTCAAGTATTTTTGTTGACCTTCTAAAATCATCTCTAAAAAACGTTATATCTAGTTCTCCTAATTTAATATTAGGAATTTTATAATCTTCTTCTAAAAGTGACTTTATGCGTTGTGCTAAATAAATTCCTCTTGGTTGAATTCCTATTAAAACGGTTTCTGAAAAATCTTTATGATTCTCTATTAATTGACAAGTCAACCTATGAAGAATAATATTGACTTCCTTAGCATTTAATAATACTTTCTGACTCATAAAGTGTGGTCTTCTATAACACAAAAGTAATGATTTTATTGAAAGTTTACAGCACACAGCCAATACAGACTGTAATTAAAATTGAATTAATAAAAAAAGCCTTTCAGAATTTAATCTGAAAGGCTTTTATGTGCAATAGTTAGCAGAAATTAATTCTTACCTTCCATTTTATCTTTCAACGCTTGTAGTTCTGCGTTAGCATCACCTAGTGTTGGTTTGTCAGCATTTGCTTCAGAAGCTTTCTTAGCAGCTTGCTTCACAATTTTAGCTTCTTCTTCTTTATGTAAAGACATGTGAGATGCAACAACACGCTTGAATTCTTTATTGAATTCAATAATTACGAATTCTGCTTCTTCACCTTTACCTAATTTGCTTCCGTCTTCTTTCTCAAGGTGACGTTGTGGTACAAATGCAGTAATATCTTCGTTAAATTCAATAGTAGCACCTTTGTCAACTATGTCAGAAATAGTAGCAGTGTGTTTAGTACCTACTGCAAACTCACCTTCATACTTGTTCCAAGGATTGTCTTCAATTTGTTTGTGACCTAAGCTTAACTTACGTCCTTCAACATCTAATTCAAGAACAACTACTTCTAGTTTATCTCCTACGTTACAGAACTCAGATGGGTGCTTAATTTTCTTAGTCCAAGAAAGGTCTGAGATGTAAATTAATCCATCAATTCCTTCTTCTAATTCAACAAACACACCAAAGTTTGTAAAGTTACGTACAATACCTTCGTGACGTGAACCAACTGGATACTTAGACGTGATATCTGTCCAAGGATCTTGAGAAAGTTGCTTCATACCAAGAGACATCTTACGGTCTTCTTTATCCATAGTTAAGATCTGAGCTTCTACCTCGTCACCAACATTTACGAAATCTTGTGCAGAACGCAAGTGCGTGCTCCAAGACATTTCAGAAACGTGGATAAGACCTTCTACACCTTCAGCTACTTCAATAAACGCACCGTAGTCTGCAATAACAACTACTTTACCTTTTACTGTATCACCAACTTTTAGCTCATCACCAAGTGCTTCCCAAGGGTGCTTGCTTAGTTGCTTAAGACCAAGTTGGATACGTGTTTTGTCCTCATCAAAGTCAAGGATAACAACGTTAAGTTTCTGGTCAAGCTCAACGATTTCGTTTGGATGGTTAATACGAGACCAAGAAAGATCTGTAATGTGTACCAATCCATCAACTCCACCAAGATCAACAAACACACCGTAAGATGTAATGTTTTTAACAGTACCTTCAAGTACTTGACCTTTTTCAAGCTGCCCAATAATTTCTTTTTTCTGCTCTTCGATATCTGCTTCGATAAGCGCTTTGTGAGATACTACAACGTTTTTAAATTCATGGTTGATTTTTACAACCTTAAATTCCATTGTTTTACCAACGTAAGCATCGTAATCACGAATTGGCTTCACATCTATTTGAGAACCTGGCAAGAATGCCTCGATACCAAATACATCTACAATCATACCACCTTTAGTTCTGCATTTTACAAAACCATTAACGATAGTACCATCGTCGTGAGCGTCATTTACGCGCTCCCAAGCTTTAATCGTACGTGCTTTACGGTGAGATAATATTAATTGACCTTCTGCATCTTCACGCACATCAATCATTACATCTACAGTGTCACCAACTTTAAGATCTGGATTGTAACGGAACTCATTAAGAGAAATTACACCTTCAGACTTAGCGTTAATGTCTATAATAGCATCACGATCTGTAATGTTAATAACAGTACCAGTAGTTAACTGATCATCTAATGTATCAACAAAGTTGTCTTTTACTAATTTTTCAAACTCATCTAATTTCCCTTCATCGATAGGCTCAATACCTTCTTTGTAGTTTTCCCAGTTAAATTCCTCAAGGAACTTCTCAGGGTTTTCCTGAGCTGGAGAGATGTAATTTGCTTTTTTTGTAGTCTCTTCTGCAGTTGCTGTAGCTTGAGTGTCTACTTGCTCTTCTGAGACTTTTGGAGTTGTTTTTTCTTCAGCCATTGCTGATTAATTAATTTGTATTCTACATTTACTTAGGAAGACATTATGCGAAAAAAGATGTAGAAGTATTAATAAATTGATTTTCAGTATACTTTCAGTCTTCCATTAACTTTCGCTAAAGGTGTGCAAAAATACAATCTTTTTATTGATTATCAAACCACTATTATAATCTATTTCATAAAAAAATCGCTTCAGAAATTAATCTGAAGCGATTCTCAGCTAACAATTATAAAAATTGATTATCTACTCATTAACAGTTTTAAAGTGCTACTTGTATTTCCATCAGAAATATTTACCAAGTAAGTACCAACTGCTAACCTATTTAAGTTAAGAGTTACTGATCCAGAGGTAGCTTGTTGTGTGTGTACTTGCTTTCCTGTCATATCTATCACTCTAATAGTTACTGTATTTGTAATATTAGTAGGAATGTTTAAACTAACATTTCCATTAGTTGAAGGATTTGGGAAAAGCACTGTATCGCTAAGCGAGTTACCAAAATCTTCTACACCTAAGGCATCTTGGTCTTCAAGTGCTCCTATGTCTCTAGCATCACCGAAAACTGCATTTCCTATTTGATCTAAAGAAGTATCTCCTGGATCTCCAGCATTTGCTGCAGCACTAGTACTCAATAACATATGAGTTAATGTAGTACCACCGTTATCTGCTAATGGCCCAATTGCTGGGTTCACATTCTCAATATCATTTGCAGACTCTGGGAAAGCATTACCGCTATCATCACCTATTAAATTATAGTCGTTTGATACAAAAGTACCATCTACATCTGTTCCTGTAGCGGCAGTATTTGTGGCTATAATTGAACCTTTAACTGTAACAGAAGACTCTCCAGATACACCACCACCGTTTGCAGTAGCAGTATTATTTGCAATAGTAGCATTTAGTATAGATGCTGTTCCGTTGTTATAAATTCCTCCACCATTAGATGCCGAAGTGTTTCCTGAAATAGTACTTGCTGTAATATTAAGCGTTGTAGTAGCTTTGTTATGTATACCACCACCTTGAGCAGCTGCACCAGTTGAAACATTATTAGATACTGTTGATGTATTTAAATTTATAGTTCCTGAAGCATTGTTGAATATTCCGCCACCACCATTAGTAGCTGCAGCGCCGTTGGCTGTATTACCATCAATAGTAGTTAATGAAATTGTCATAACTCCAGATCCATTCCAAACACCACCACCTTCATTAGATGCTGTATTACCATTAATAACACTACTTGTAATGTTAGAGTCTGCACCACCTGTAAGGTGTAAACCACCTCCATTTCCTGGTGCACTTCCAGCAATATTGTTATTAAGCTGAACACCAAATAAAGTTACAGATCCTACTAATGCGCCATCACCTAAATCAACAGTCGAGTTATCTTCGATTCCTCCACCTGCACGAGATGCAGAGTTCCCTAAAATATCAGTATCTGTAACAGAAAGTATACCACCATTTACATTTAAAATACCACCACCAGAACCTGATGTTCCATCAACTACGTTATTTGTAATTGAAGCACCAGATACAGTAAGTGTACCTCCGATATTAAACAAAGCACCACCACCATTGGTTGCGTCTACTCCACTTGCAATATTTGAATCAAATGAAGTTCCAGTAACTAACATTGTTCCAGACCCATTCCAAAACGCACCACCTTCAGCTGCTGCTAAGTTTCCTGAAGCAGATCCGTCTGTGATCGTATTGTTTCCTGGACCCGTAACGTGGATTGCTCCTCCGTTTCCTGGACCACCATCTGCCGTGAATGCTCCTGCATCCAAG
>NZ_PAZX01000010.1:0-277290 GCF_002716225.1 Croceibacter sp.
AACTTTAGACTTGTGCCATTTTCGTGACGGCTTTACTATTAAAAACAAGTTAGCCCTTTAAAATAAAGGGCTAAGCTATTGTTAGTAGCGGGAACTGGACTCGAACCAGTGACCTTCGGGTTATGAGCCCGACGAGCTACCTACTGCTCTATCCCGCGATTTGTATGTCTGTTTTTTACTTGGTTTTGTAACCTTCAAATCATAAGCTTGACAAAAAACAATTCCCTTTCGTTTGATTGGGATGGCAAATATACAACCTATTCACAATCTGACGAAATATTTTGACTATTATTTTTGAAAATATTATTGCCCTAAATTTTGAGGCTCAAATTGTACTAATTCGTGATTCTCGAACTTCACTTCGACTTCAATAGGGTTGCAGCACACTTCGCAATCTTCAACATAAACTTGCTGTCTTACAGAAGTGTCTAAGAGCATTGAAATTGTTTCCCAGCAATAAGGGCATTGAAAGAAGTGTTCGTACATATCTTAAAGTTATGAATAAAATAAGACACTTAAAACTCTACATTTAAAAGTTGACCTGTAAGCCTTAGCAACTCTAGCTCGGCTAACTTAGCATCATATTTAGCTAAGTTTTTATTGGTCTGTACGTTTATTAAGTTTATTTGTGCCTGTCTAAATTCAATAGAAGAAATTTGACCCAGATTTAAACGTTCTCTGGAGCGCTCAAGGTTATTTTGATTGGTCTCAACGTTTTGCTCTTGTATCTTATAAATTTTCAAAAGGTTTCTATAATTTCCCAAGGCATTTGCAATATCTCTATTTACCTGTAATTCAAATTGTTGTTTTTGCAGTTTTTGAGAATCATTTAAAATCTTAGCGTTCTTTATACCTACAATGCTTCTACCACCATCAAATAAGTTCCAGGTTAAGTTTGCGCCTACAGTTAAATTGTTTCCTCTAGATACAGAACCTGGAAAAAAAGCTGATGCTGGACTGTTAACTCTGTTCCAACCGTAACTTCCTGTTAAGCCCACACTAGGTAACAACAAGGCTTTATTCGCTTTAATTTCAAAATCGCTAATTCGTGTTTGGCTTTCAGCTTGTAATAGCGTTACATTATTAAATTCTGCTTTTTCAACAAAGCTTTCTAAAAGCAAATCGTTTTCAAACTCCACTAATGTGTCTACTTGAAAACCTATAGTTTCTAATTCGCGGTTAAGCACAACATTTAAATCTCTTTTTGCATTTAATAACTGTTGTTTTGCATTTAAGACATTTACAGAGTCTGTCACTACATCCACTTCTGCTTGGAGGACTTCTAACTTGGTACTTTGCCCATAATCGAACCCATATTGTGATCGTGTAACGCGTTTTTGAGAAATTTCTAAAGCTTGTTTAAATACTTCTAAGTTTTCTGTTAATCTAGCTACATCAAAATAAACCGAAAATAATTGCAAGGTTGTGTTCTCAATAGTTTCACGCGCTTGAAGCTCTGTTAAGTTGTAAGTTTCTTTAAGTTGCTTGTAGTTATAAAAACGTCCTAACCCATCAAAAAGCAAATAATTTACATTAAGTGATGCATTGTAGCTTTGTGATTCAGCTCCTTCTATCTCTGTATTAGGTCTTGGACTACCATCTTCATTGAAGGCACCTGGAAACTCTCTTGTTTCATTAGACCTATCATATTGAGCATTAGCATTTCCTGTAAGTGTTGGTAGGTATCCTGAGTTTAAAACACTTTGGTTGTTATCTGCAACCTCTACTTGATTTTCAGCAATTTTAATCCCAAAATTATTAACTAGCATTTGAGATATAGCTTCTTCCTTACTCAACAAGTCCTGACTAAAACTTGTTACAGTAAAAGTTATAGCCAATAACAGAAATGCTGACATGTTTTTATACTTCATCATTGTACCTCATCATTTGTATTAGTATTGCGCTCTGAAATACTGTTACCGTTTGCCTCATCTAATTCTTTTTGTCTTTTCTCTTCATCATTCTTTTCCATTATTGCTCGCTCAACAGATTCTTTACTGTACGTTTTCCCTGTAAGCAACCATTTCCCTTTTGTCTTTGCTGAATTGGTTAAAGAGATTAATAGTGGCAAAATTAATAACGTGAGGAATGTTGCAATAAAAATACCATATGAGATAGATATTGCCATTGGTTTTAAAAACTGGGCTTGTCTACTTTTCTCAATTAATAAAGGTGCAATACCTGCTATAGTTGTTAGTGATGTTAAGAAAATAGCTCTAAAACGAGATTTACCTGCTTCTGTAAGTGCTTTATCAAAAGACATGCCTTCCCGTAAATAACTATTAAATTTACCTATTAACACCAAGCCGTCATTCACCATAATACCAACTAAAGCAATTATTCCTAATAGTGATAAAATATTTACAGGGAAACCGTGTAGGTAATGACCCCAAGCAACTCCAATTATACTAAACGGAATCATAATTATAAGTAGCAAGGGTTGGCTATAACTTCTAAAGGTAAATGCTATAACTGCATAAATTAAAAACAAGATAATTGGAAATACATTTATAGCTGAATTAGTTAACTTTTCTGCTTCTCTATTTTGACCTTCATAAGACACTGAAACACTTGGATACTTAGAGAGAATTTCTGGTAAAATATTTTCATCTATATCTGCAAGAATATCTGTTGCACTAGCATTTGGGTCACCCAAATCTGCATTTACCTGAATTTCTCTTAAACCTTCTAAGTGAGCTATAGATTCTGTTCCTCTTCTAATTGTATAATCAGCTATTTCACCAAACGGCACTCTATTACCATCTTGGGTTATAATGCGCATATCATCTAAATCATTTATAGACTCTCTGTTTTCTCGATCATACCTTACCCAAACTTTAATTTCATCTTGCCCACGTTGAAAACGTTGTGCTTGCAGGCCAAAGAAACCAGCTCGAACTTGGCTCATAACTTCTCTTAAATTAAGGCCCAAAGCATAAGCATTATCATTTAATGTGATACTTATTTCTTTTATTCCTTCTGGATCTGTATCTGTAACATCTTTTAAAGTAGATTTTTCTTGAAGAATTGTCTTTAACTCTTCTTTGGCGCCCTCTAATTCTTCCAAATTATTTCCTAAGAGTGATACAGAAATAGGGCTTCCGCCAAAGTTACCGCCAGAACCAAAGGTTAGTTGCTCTACACCATAAACTTCGCCAACTTCATCTCTTATAGCATTTGTTATTTCTGGAGAACCAAAATCACGTTCTTCGCCAGGCAATAAGTTTACCCGTAGCGAAGCTTTATTATTTCCAGGACCTACTCGACGTACAATGTTTTTAACCACATCTATATTTCCTGTTTGTCGCTTTGTAAATTCTTCATTTACTCTCCAGGCAGCATCTTCAACCAAAGAAATAATACTATCTGTCTTTCTTGGATTTGTGCCTTCTGGCATTAATAAGTTTATGCTAACACGATCACTAGCTATACTTGGAAAAAGTGTAACCTTTACAACACTTCCCATTAAGGAACCAATAGTTAATAATAACAACGTCCCTAAAATGGCGAAACTTAAGAAGCGATTTTTTAGTGTTGCTCTTAATACAGGTTCGTAAAGTTTATCACGCAAATAGCTCATAAACTTATCACCATACTCATTAAACTTTCGCATTTTAAGAAAGAATTTTGCTATACCTTTCTTATTGCGCTTTTCTTCTTCAGTCTCTCTAACTAATGCTTTTGAATGGGCTATGTGTGCCGGTAAGATAATTAGTGCTTCAACCAAAGACACCACAAGTGTTAGGATTACAACGGTAGAAACTTCTCCAAAAAACTGGCCTATTCTACTATCTAAAAACAAGAATGTAGAAAACGCTAAAATAGTGGTAATTATAGCAGATAGTATTGGTGGCAACACTTCTAAAGTTCCATCTATGGCTGCTTGTACAGGCTTTTTACCCATTTCATAATGCTGGTAAATATTTTCTGAAATAACAATACCATCATCTACAAGAATACCTATAACGATAATCATCCCGAATAATGATAATACATTAATCGTAACCCCAAATGATCCAGCGAACATAAACATTCCTAAAAATGCAATTGGCAACCCGAAAGCTACCCAAAACGCGAGTCTCGTATTTAAAAATAAAGACAGAAAAAATAATACCAGCAAAATACCTACTGCACCATTCTCAATTAAAAGCTGTGTTCTTTGGTTTAATGTAATACTTCTGTCATCTTCAATTATAATTTGAAGTGCTGTATATTTTTCATTAAACTCTTCTGTATAAGCTCTTACTTTTTCTGCTGCAGAAATTAAATCTTCATTATTTGTTGTTGAAATATTTACACTTACTGCAACCCTTCCATTTAAATACGAAGCATTTGGAGTTTCTGAAAACCGGTCTTTTACCGTGGCAACATCTTCCAGGTATATCTGTGTGCCGTTAGGTTGAGATTTTACAATTAGTTTATTTAACTCATTACCGTAATAAGATCGATTGTCTGCTCTAATAAGAAAATCTTCAGCATCTGTTTTTATATTACCACCAGTTGTAATTATGTTAGCTCTAGAAACAGCGTCTGCAACTTCTGCAAACGATAAGTTGTAGGCTAGCAAATCATTCTCTCTAACTGCAATCTCAATTTCCTCGTCTGGGTAACCATCGATAGTAATTTGTGACAAGCCATCCATTGCACGTAAATCATACTCTACCTGTCTTGCAATTTGTTTTAACGTTGCAAGGTCTACACCATCTCCACTAATAAAGAAATCTATTGTTTCTCTTATATTTTCCTGTTTTGCAACCACTAAAGGTTCCATACCAGTTGGGAAATTAGGAACACGATCTACAGCATTCTTAACTTCAGAGAGCATGACGTCTATATTTTCATCTGGATCTATCTCTACAGTAATGCTACCTCCATTTTCTCTAGATGTAGAGGTAACGCGATCTACACCTACCAAGCCTTTTAGGTTGTCTTCAATTTTTAAAACAATACCTTCCTCAATTTCCTCTGGCGCTGCACCAGGATACGTTACACTTATTGTTATAATTTCAGATTCTAATAACGGAAAAAATGAGGACTGCATTCTTAGCATGCCTACAACACCAAAAATGATAAATGCGATGATCATTATATTCACCGCAACGTGATACTTTATAAAGTAACTTATGACATTTCTCATAACTACTTAGGTGTTTCTGTAACAGTTAGAGAATCTTGTTTTACACTGTTTGTCTCTGCAGAAGGTTCATTAGATACTACTTTTACAAGCATACCATTATAAGCTCCAGATACTGGTTTAGACAAAATAACCTCGCCATTTGGAACACCTTTCACTACTGCCTTTTTATCTGAAAAATAAACTGGGTTAACAGTTAGGCTAACTAATGTGCTATCTTTTACTGTAAAAATTTCATTACGGTCATTAACTAAACCACGATCTATAGATATTGCATTTTTAATAGTTTTTGCTTCTAATTCAGCTTGCAAATACATGCCTTCTTTCAATGTATTATTAGACACTTCGATAAATGCACTAACTGTTTGTGTTGCTTGATCTATACTAGCATTTACTCGACTTACTTTTCCTTTATATGTTTTTGTCTTATTAATGTTAGGTAGCTCTACATTTTCTCCAACTTCAAGTAAATCTGCATAATCTTTATTTAAGGACACTTGTAATTCATAAGTGCTTGTATCTATAAATTCACCTAATTTTTGTCCAGCTCTAATTAGTGTTCCTTCTGTTACTAAAGCTTCTGTAAGCACACCTGTAAAAGGTGCTGAAATTCTATACTTGCCTAAACGCTGCTCTAAGTTTTTTACGTTGTAATATGTTGTTAGGATACCACGCCCATTTATAAAATATTTTTCTTTATCGTTGGAAATCTCTGGTAGTTTAGGCGTTGTTTCATTTATGTTGAAACTATTTAAATACGTTTCCCATTTAGGAAACACATCTGGATAGTCTAATCGCAAATCTGGCATAATTGCCGTGATTTGATTGTATAAATTACTTTTTGAAGATTGAACAGATGCATAATATTCTGAAGCATCTATACTAATTAAAGTTTGACCTCTTTTATATTCTTGACCAGCTTTAAATAAATTAGAGCTGTTCTTAAATATACCTTGTACCTCTGCATAAAGCTCTACTCTACGCTTAGCCACTAAATTACCATTAGCTGGTATAATTATAGGGACATCTGTGTTTTTAATAGTATCTACAAAAACTGTTTTTACTACTTTTTTTGTTTTAGGAGCCTCTTTGTCTTTACTATCGGCAATAGCTCTCATAGCAAAGAATGCAGCAATTAAGAGCACTCCTGCTATAATATATAATATAGTTTTACGCATGTATAGTTGGTCTTTGAAGCTTAGATGTGTAAAAATAAAGAGGGTTTAATGCAGAATTGTTAATGTTATCCTAAAACCCTAAGGCTTCATTAGCATTTAACGGTTGTTAAACCTTAATTTTTAAACCTATAAGTATAACCTAGGCTAATTTCAGAAAAATCTGCCTGCCCTAAGTTTGCATTAATATGTGCAGACAAAAACAAGTTATGTTGTGGCGATTTGTTATTAGTAATCAAATAATATTTTACACCTAGCCTACTTGAAATGGTTCGTTTTAATTCATAATACGAATCTAAATCTGCATATACATAATTTCCGCTATCTGCTCTGTAACCTTGTGTAATTTGCCACTCTAGCTTATAAAACGGTTTATATAGATTTAAACCCAGATCTAGCTCTACACCAAAATGACCTAGAAGTAGCTCTGCAGTTCCAAACACTCCATAATTTGTTGAATAAGCAAAAGCGTTGTCTTTAAAGTTTGGGTATTGACTATTAATTAAAGCTTCTTCATCTTTAATATAATCATAGAAATGTTGATAATAACGCGCATAGAAACCACCGCCAAATTTAAAGGTTTTATTAATTACTTTTCCTATTTCAAAAGCCACTGTATATACTTCTTTCTTGGTGTTTATTGAGTCTGAAAGTGTGTTATAACCTAATCCAAATCTACTTGATGTGTATGTTTCGCTTTTTTGCTCAAGTTTGGGTTTGTGTGGTTTTACACTCTCTACTTTTGAAGTGTTAATAGTAGCAGACACACTTGCTAACAAAGAATTTAATCCTTGATTAGGTAAGCGCGTGTGGCCATTGGAGTGATGAATGTACCCTAAACCTAGACGCCAGTTGGTAAGTTTATCTTTTAATACATTGTAATATAAAAATGATCTAAATGACCAATTAACTTTAGTTGTAACTGCTCTGTTTAAAGGATTTGCTTCAAAATCATATTGGGTGTTCATATATGAGGCTCCATAACCAACGTTGAGATTAAAGTTGTCTGAATATTTTTTAAACACAGAAAACTCAACAAATGGCATAACAGTAATTGCTTGACCAACTTGATCTGGGTTACCAAAATCTATAACAGCTAAAGAAAGTCCTGTTTTAGGGTAGTTTAATCTTACAGCCCATTCTTGCTCGTTATCTAAATTGTACGTTCCGAAACTAAAAAATAAAGCTGTCTGTAAATTTGTATTAGGAAAGTCTGTATTGGCTGGAAGTGTTTTTCCAACTAAGATTTCTGGAGATAAGTAATATAAATTATCAACATTTTGAGCAGATAATACATTACTGATAATCAATAGCGCTATGACAAAAAGAATTGTTTTTCTCATCTATTTCCTACGATGTCTTGTAAATAAACAACTTTAGATGAAATAAAATTGAAACAACTTTATTAATTTTAAAAATTAAACCAACTATACCCCTATGAAATCATATTACAACATTGGTCTATTTATTTTGAGAGTAGGCTTTTCTGCATTGATGCTAACTCACGGCATCCCTAAATTCTTACAACTTGTACAAGGAGATTTTTCTTTTGGAGATCCATTAGGCATTGGCGCTACTATCTCTTTCTTTCTTACTGTGTTCGCAGAATTTGTTTGCTCAATTCTTGTACTTATAGGCTATAAGACAAGATTGGCGTGCATCCCTTTAATTGTTACAATGCTGGTTGCAGTGTTTGTAGTACACTTAAATGACCCTATAGGCTCTAAAGAACTTGGTCTTGTTTACTTGTTAGCTTTTACAGCTATCGCATTAATGGGTCCTGGTAAATTTGGATTTGACAGAAGATAACTTACTTCCTATATATTAAACATAAAAAAACAGCTACCGATGGTAGCTGTTTTAAGACCTAATATTATTTAAATTTTGAAAAGCCCCAATTTTCCAAAATCGTTATAATAAGGCTAGTCTAGTCAAATTATAAGAAATTTTTACTTAAACTTATAGTGTAAACTTACGCTCATATAAGACATAAAAAAATACCCAATAAAGGGTATTTTTTGTGTTTTAATCTAATTCTTCAATAAGAATCCGATAATCATATTGTAAGTCTTCGTGTAGTTTATCTATTGCATTTAATGCCATAGTTAATTGCCGCTCATATGTGTTTGCTAAAACTCTATTCTTAAATACAGAAGGAGAAAATGTTTTCATCTTCTTACAGAAATATATTAACAACTCTGCTTCTGTCTCTTTCTTGCCAGAATAGCGAATATAAGTTTTAAGTCGTTTTAATATTTTCCGGATTCCCTTCTTTATAAAATAACCTCGAGACGTATTAATTTCTAAAAAAGCTTCGTCTACCTCAACCTTTATTTCTTTAATATACTCTTCTTCATCTGCAGCCTCAAACAACAAATAACTAAGCAGTTCTTTATTTTCTTTCTTAAATTTAGAAAGCCTCAATGTTAACTGCATTAACTCCACTGGAGAGCGCATCTCCAATTCGTCTTTTAGTTGTTTAACTGTGGCTGCTTTCAAATGAGTTGTTTAATGAGTTAGTGTTTCTCTTAGCTTACTTTTAAAATATAGGTATTCTTCTTACCCACATTTAATATCACATAATTATCATTAATAATATCATCTGTAGTAAGTGTATAGGCTTCTGTGACTTTTTCTTTATTTACAGCAACAGAATTCGCTTTTAAAGCTCTTCTTGCTTCACCATTACTCTTTAAGAAGTTAGTTTCTGCAGAGAGTGCTGCAATCATATCTAAACCTTCTTCTAATTTAATTTTAGAGATCTCAGTTTGAGATACACCTTCAAACACATCTAAAAACGTTGCTTCATCTAATTGTGAAATATCGTTTTTAAAGGTTTTTGAAAATAAAACTTGACTCGCTTTAATTGCATTGTCTAAATCTTCTTGACCGTGTACCATTTTAGTTACATGCTCTGCTAAAGTTTTTTGCAATAGTCTTAAATGTGGAGCCTCATTATGTTTTAAAACCAACTCTGAAATTTCTTCCTGACTTAAAAATGTAAAGATTTTAATGAAATTTTCTGCATCTTCATCTGTTGCATTTACCCAATATTGGTAAAATTTATAAGGCGATGTTCTGTTTTTATCTAACCAAACATTACCTCCTTCAGTTTTTCCAAACTTTGTACCATCTGCTTTAGTTAACAATGGAGATGTCATAGCATAAGCTTTGCCTCCAGCCACACGTCTCACCAACTCAGTACCTGTGGTAATATTTCCCCATTGGTCACTACCTCCTAATTGTAACAAACAATTTTTCTCTCTATAAAGGTGAAGAAAATCATAGCCTTGAAATAATTGGTAGGTAAACTCTGTAAAACTCATTCCTACAGTAGACTCAGAACTTAAGCGTTTTTTCACGCTATCCTTAGCCATCATATAGTTTACGGTAATATGCTTTCCTATATCTCTAGCAAACTCTATAAAACTAAAATCTTTCATCCAGTCGTAATTATTTACCAGCTCTGCTTTATTTTCAGAATTTTCACTAAAGTCTAAAAAGCGAGACAGTTGCTCTTTTATTCCTGCTACGTTTTTAGCTAATGCTTCTTCATCTAGCAAATTACGTTCTGCAGATTTTCCTGAAGGATCACCAATCATACCTGTAGCACCACCTACAAGCGCAATAGGAATGTGCCCAGCGCGTTGGTAATGCATTAAGATTACAATTTGCACTAAACTCCCTATGTGTAACGAGTCTGCAGTAGGATCAAATCCAATATAAGCCGCAGTTGGTTCTTTTAAAAGTTGTTCTTCGGTACCTGGCATAACATCATGCAACATACCTCTCCAAGTCATTTCGGCTACAAAATTGGTCTTCATTATATAATTTTTTTAAGGAGACAAAGATAAAAATCCAATTTCGATAACGCATTGTTAGGTGCAGAAAAACTATCTTCGAAATATGATTTTAGTTACAGGAGGAACAGGCTTAGTAGGTTCTCATTTATTATTTCAGCTTTTACAAAACTCAACCGAGACTATAAGAGCCATACACAGACAGGACAGTAACTTAGAGCACGTATTGTCTGTTTTTAAATTGTATGATGAAGAACAAGCAGAAAAGCTATTTGAAAAAATAGATTGGGTAGAAGCAAATATACTTGATATACCACTTTTGTCTGAAGCTTTTAAAGGTATTACGCATGTATATCATTGCGCTGGCTTTATATCATATGATGTGAGAGACGCCAAAATCATGCGTCGTATAAATATTGAAGGCACAGCAAATGTTGTTAACCTATGCTTACACCATGATATTAAAAAGCTTTGTCATGTAAGCTCAATAGCTGCTATAGGGTCTACTATTAACGATAAGCCTATAACAGAAGATACTGTTTGGAACCCAGAATTATCTCATTCTCATTATGCTTGGTCTAAATATGGTGGTGAAATGGAAGTTTGGCGCGGCTCTCAAGAAGGATTACATGTTGTAATAGTTAATCCTGGTGTTGTTATTGGTCCTGGTTATTGGAAATCTGGAAGTGGTCTTTTATTTACAAAAGTTGCCAATGGCTTAAAATACACACCTATTCTCACCACAGGATTTGTAGATGTCTTTGATGTTGTAAAACCTATGATTTCTTTAATGGAAAGCGATTATCAAAAAGAACGCTACATACTGGTTTCGGAAAGTCTGCGTTTTGATAGTGTTGTAAATAAAATAGCAAATGCCTTACAAAAACAACCACCAAAAAAGACACTTGAGTCTTGGATGGTATTTATGGGTTGGGCGTTTCAAAGTATAGGACATACACTTTTTAACACTAAAAAAACTATAACCTACGACTCTATAAAAGGTGTTTTTAGCAAAAGTGTTTACTCAAACAACAAACTTAAAGATGCTTTAAATTATAATTTTAAATTAATAAATGAAAGTATCAAAGATACTGCAGCACACTACTAATTGCGGTCTCTACCTTCTGAATTAGAAATTTTTGAATTTAACTTTTTAGCAATTTCTAAAGAACTGGAAAGCGAGTCTTTTCTAACATTTTCCGCAGCTCTTTTTAAGGAGTCTTTTTTTCTATTTTCTTTAGACCTAAGAGAATCTAATTCTGTTTTCAAGACTTTTAAGCGGTTTTCTACTCGTGCAAAAACACTTTTAAATTTGGGTATGTTATCTGAATAGTACGTTGTATTTTGAACAAGTTGTGTACTATCTATATCATACTTCTCATATATAAATGTATTAAGGTCTAACTCTTTTACATCTACATCATGATTTCCTAAACGCTTTGATGCTTCAATTAAACTTAAGTCGTAAAATATATCTACCATCCTATCTTCGGCAATAAGGTTGTCTGGCTTAGAGGAACGCTCTATAGATTGGCAAGACACTGCCAGAGCAGCACATAATATGATGAGTTTATATTTCATTAACGGTCAAAAGTTAAACGTTCACCTTTTAAAACGTCATAATGTCTAAAATTCTTATATACCAGATTACCATTTACAAATGTGTGAGTAATACGTGATCTAAACGTAGAGCCTTCAAAAGGAGACCAACCACATTTAGAAAAGATGTTGTCTTCCTGCACTGTCCAAGGTGCATTTAGATCTACCATTACTAAATCTGCTTTATATCCTTCTTTTATATATCCTCTTTGTTCAATATCAAAAAGTATTGCTGGATTATGGCACATTTTCTCTACAATTTTCTCTAGTGAAATTTTACCTTCATGATAAAATTCAAGCATTGCCGGTAATGCATGTTGTACCAAAGGACCACCACTTGGTGCTTTTGTATAAGGGTTCTTTTTTTCTTCTTTAGTGTGAGGTGCGTGGTCTGTAGCTAAAACATCTAACTTACCATCTAACAACCCTTTTAAAAGTGCATCTTGATCTTTTTTAGTCTTTACAGCAGGATTCCATTTTATTAGTGTGCCTTTAGCGTCATAATCGCTATCATTAAACCAAAGGTGATGTATACAAACCTCTGCTGTTATTTTTTTATCTTTTAATGGCTTTTTAGAGTCGAACAACTCCAGTTCTTTTGCGGTAGAAACGTGAAACACGTGTAATTTAGCGCCGGTTTTCTTAGCTAATTCTACAGCTCTAGAAGATGATTTATAACAAGCTTCTTCAGACCTAATTATAGGATGAAACTCAATTGGAATATCATCACCATAGCGTTCTGTATATGTGGCCAGATTTGCTTTAATTGTATCTTCATCTTCACAATGAGCACAAATCATTAAAGGACTATTTTTAAATATTTTTTCTAAAACAGTTTCATCATCTACAAGCATATTACCTGTTGATGATCCTAGGAATAATTTTAAAGCAGCTGTTGTCTTAGGGTTAACCTTAACAATTTCATCTAAATTGTCATTAGTACCACCAAACATAAATGAATAGTTTGCATAAGAGGTTTTTGCTGCTATCTCAAATTTCTCCTCAAGCTTTTCAATAGTT
Source organism: Croceibacter sp. (assembly GCF_002716225.1). Lineage (NCBI taxonomy): Bacteria > Pseudomonadati > Bacteroidota > Flavobacteriia > Flavobacteriales > Flavobacteriaceae > Croceibacter > Croceibacter sp. The sequence goes on from NZ_PAZX01000010.1 coordinate 12,729, forward strand.
GTAGTTTGAGGATTAGTATTTGGCATTTCCATAAATGATGTAATACCTCCAGCCACAGCAGCTTTAGAGCCTGTGTGTATGTTTTCTTTTTGAGTAAGACCTGGCTCTCTAAAATGAACTTGATCATCTATAACTCCTGGCAAAAGGTAATTTCCTTCTGCATCGAAAACATTTACATCTGGAGATTTTGCACTTATGTGATCTGCAACTTCTTTAATAATACCAGACTCTATGTAAACATCTCCTAAAAGGATTTTACCGTCTGAAACAATATGTGCATTCTTTATTAAAATCTTATCCATTGTTATTTTTTAAACAGGCTTTTAAACTTCATTTTAAATACCCCAAAAACAGCTTCATATATAATATTGCCACTCATTTTTGATTCTCCTTTTGTTCGGTCTGTGAAAATGACAGGAACCTCTACTATTTTAAACTTTTTTAAATAGGCCTTAAACTTCATCTCTATTTGAAATGCATAGCCTACAAAAGCAATCTTATCCAAATCTATCGTTTCAAGTACATTTCTTGTATAACAAACAAATCCTGCTGTAGTATCATGAATATTCATACCGGTAATGAACCTTACATACTTTGAAGCAATGTAGGAAAGCAAAACTCTTGACATAGGCCAATTTACAACATTAACTCCTGTAACATAACGAGAACCTATAGCCAGATCTGCCTGCTGTTTTACACAAGCATTATACAGTCTGTGTAAATCGTTTGGGTTGTGACTAAAGTCTGCATCCATTTCGAAGATTAAATTGTAATCTCTTTTAAGCGCCCACTTAAAGCCATGTATGTATGCTGTTCCTAAACCTAGTTTTCCTTGGCGTTCCTCAATAAATAATTGATCTGGAAACTCTTCCATTAAAAACTTAACTGTAGCTGCAGTGCCGTCTGGTGAATTGTCATCTACCACCAACACATCAAATTTTCTTTGTTGAGAAAAAATGTTACGCAACAACCTTTCTATATTAAGGTTTTCATTGTAAGTTGGTATAATGACTAAACTTTTCAAAAAAGCTTTTTTTTTGCAAATGTACTTAAAATAACTACCGTAAACATCTAAGAAATTGCAATAGTCTTTTTCATTACATTACTTTTGCAACAATGAAAGATTTACAGGCTATTCCTCTTCAAGAACCCACAAATTTATGGATCACAGCATCTATAATGATATGTCTTGGCCTTATTTGTCTTTGTAAGGTATTATATGAAGAACGCTTTTTAAGGTTTTTAGCATTACCTATAGAGCCAAGATATTTCATCATAAAAAAGAACGAGCATAAATTAAGTTTTCTATTTAATACATTACTGTTCACATTTAACTGTTTGGTTGCTGGTATTGTTTTAAATCTTATTGCTAGAGATCATTATCCTGAATTACTTACTCGGGAATTTATTTTTTTTATTCAGGTAGTATTTGGTTTTGGCGTTTTAATGCTTGTAAAGTATTTTGCAGAGAAAATGTTGGCTAATCTTTTTTTAATGGAAAACATTATCGAGGATTACCTATTCTTCAAGTTTAGCCACAGACATTATTTAGCACTTGCTATATTTCCACTGTGTATTATAGACGTATATACGCATCTTTTAGGAGGTTACGCGTTTTTAATAATTTCCGTTGCATTTTTAATAATTAACCTATTATTTATCTTAAAATATTATAGAAAAAAGGGACTTCTAATTTTCAATAATTTATTCTATTTTATTTTATATCTTTGCGCACTTGAAATTGCCCCCTATTTTATTCTATATAAAGTAGTAACAATTTTGAATTAACGTATTTAAACACCGTCTATGAAAGTGAAAACAATTTTGGTTTCCCAACCTGAACCTAAAATAGAAAATTCACCTTACTTTGAGCTTGAGGAAAAGCAAAAAGTAAAAATAGATTTTATTCCTTTTATACATGTTGAAGGCGTCTCTTCTAAAGATGTAAGACAACAAAAGGTTGATCTAAAGAATTACACAGCAATTATCCTTACTAGTAGAAATGCAGTAGATCATTTTTTCAGAATAGCTGAAGAATTAAGATACACTGTACCAGATTCTCTTAAGTATTTTTGCCAAAGTGAAGCTGTTGCCTATTACCTACAAAAATATGTAGTGTATAGAAAGCGAAAAATCTATGTTGGCAAAAGAACATTTCAAGAGTTAGCTCCTCTTATTAAGAAACATAAAAACGAGAAGTTTTTATTACCTTCTTCAGATATGCTAAAACCAATGGTTCCTGAAACATTAGATGAACTAGGTGTTTCTTGGAAACAAGCTATTTTCTACAAAACTGTAGTTAGTGACCTTTCTAATTTAAGAGATGTATTTTATGACATCTTAGTATTCTTTAGCCCAAGCGGTATAAAGTCTCTATTTGAAAACTTTCCAGATTATCAGCAAAACAATACACGCATTGCTGTTTTTGGAAACACTACAATTAAAGCTGCAGAAGATCACGGCTTAAAGGTAAACATTAAAGCACCTTCACCGGAAACACCATCTATGACAATGGCTTTAAAGAAATACATTACAGAAGTTAATAAGAAGTAATTACTTCACTAACTTTTAAACATAAAAAAACCCGATGATAAAAATATCATCGGGTTTTTTGTTTTTACTTAATTGAGCTTTATTTAACGTTTGGAGCGCCTGCTAATATTTCTTCATTAGCGTACTCTTCAAATTTTAAGAAGTTCTGTCTAAAGCTTTCTGCTAAAGTATAAGCCTTTTTGTAGTATCCTTCATCATTATTCCAAGTCTTACGAGGACTTAAAACGTCTGTTGGCACGTTAGGACAAGTTCTTGGTTGTTTAACGCCAAATACTGAGTGTGTGTGGTAATTATCTTTGTTTGCTTCTTCCAAAGAACCATCCATAGCAGCAGAAATCATAGCTCTAGTATACTTTAAAGCCATACGTTTTCCAACACCATAAGGACCGCCAGTCCAACCTGTGTTTACCAACCAAACATTTACACCAGAATCTTTCATTTTCTGACTTAGCATTTCTGCATAACGTGTCGGGTGTAATGGCATAAATGGTGCTCCAAAACACGCAGAGAACGATGGCATTGGCTCATCTACACCAGCTTCTGTACCAGCAACTTTTGCCGTATAACCACTAATAAAGTGATAAGCAGCTTGACCTGGAGATAGCTTACTAATAGGAGGCAGTACACCAAAAGCATCTGCGGTTAAGAAAAATATGTTTTTAGGATTCTTTCCTATTGAAGGCTCCTGAATATTATCTATATGATAAATTGGGTAACTAACTCTTGTATTTTGAGTAATACTAGTATCAGCAAAATCTACATCTCCATTTTCATCTAACACAACGTTTTCAAGAATAGCTCCTGGTTTAATTGCATTATAAATATCTGGTTCGTTTTCTTTTGAGAGGTTTATAACCTTTGCATAACAACCGCCTTCAAAATTAAAGATGGTATCTTCTTTTGTCCAGCCGTGCTCATCATCTCCAATAAGTTTTCTATTAGGATCTGCAGACAATGTTGTTTTACCTGTTCCAGAAAGACCAAAAAAGATTGAAGTATCTCCATCTTCTCCTACATTAGCAGAGCAGTGCATTGGTAAAGTTTCCTTTTGTACTGGCAATATGAAATTAAGCGCAGAGAAAATCCCTTTTTTAATTTCACCTGTATATCCAGTACCACCAATAAGCGCTATTTTCTTTCCAAAATTTAAAATTGCAAAGTTGTGCTGGCGTGTTCCATCTACTTCAGGATCTGCCATAAAACCTGGTGCATTTACAATAAGCCATTCTTCTTTAAAGTTTTTAAGCTCATCTTCTGAAGGTCTTAAAAACATATTATAGGCAAACATATTGCTCCAAGGATATTCGTTTACAACACGAATATTTAATTTATATTTTTCATCTGCACAAGCGTAGCTATCTCGCACAAAAACTTCTTTTCCAGATAAGTAATCTGTAACTTTATCATAAAGTGCATCAAACTTATCTGCATCAAAAGGGATATTTATATTTCCCCACCAAATCTCATCTTTAGTAACATCGTCTTTAACGATAAAACGGTCTAAAGGAGAACGTCCAGTAAACTCGCCAGTGTTAATTGCAAGAGCGCCGCTGCTAGCTTCTTGGCCTTGGCCGTTTGCTATTGCTGTCTCATGTAATTGTGATGGCGTAAGTTGATAATGGGTCGTTGTGTCCTTGATTCCGTAAGGTTCTAGCGAAATCGATTTCGTAGTGTTGGTATTTGTAACCATAACTAGGTTTTGAAGTTGTGTTTTGTTTATAAAGCAAAAGTACAGAAATCACTCCTAACCAAGAGAATTAAATTCTATTTATTGATTTTTTAACGTTAATGCTTTGTAAAATATGAGTGCCCAAGCTGTTATGAGCAATGTACCTCCTAATGGTGTTAAAATTGCGATGCTTTTAAAATTAAAGTCTGTCAAACTATTTGTGGCCAGTCCAAAAATTGACCACGAAAATAAAATTACTCCTATAATTAATAACCAAAGCAATACAGTTTTAGATTTAGATGTCTTTACACTAAACAATCCTAAAAAAACTAAAAGTAATGCATGATACATTTGGTATTTCACTCCTGTTTCAAATGTATTTAATTGTGCCACATCTAATACTTTTTGCAAAGCGTGAGCTCCAAAAGCACCTATAATTACAGCTGTTAGTCCAAAAAATGAGCCTGCAATAAGAAATCTTTTATCCATGTTTAAATTTTTTAGGTTGTAGCCAATTCATTACTTTCGTCTTACTACAAATCTAACCAACTAAAATAAATGCGTAAAATATTAATTATAGGAGCAGGAAAATCTACAAGTTATTTAATGTCTTACTTGTTAGATCATGCAGAGAAAGAACAATTAAAAATTACTGTAGGAGATTTATATGTAGCTAATGCTCAAAAAGCTATAGGAAATCATAAACATGCCAAAGCAATAACTCTTGATGTCTTCAACAAAAAAAACAGACAAGAAGCAATAGATCAAGTAGACCTTGTTATATCTATGCTTCCTGCACGCTATCATATTGAAGTTGCAAAAGACTGTATAACCTTTGGAAAACATATGGTTACCGCATCTTATGTAAGCCAAGAAATGGAAAGCTTAAACCAATCTGCAATAAATAAAGGGTTGGTGTTTATGAATGAAATAGGTGTAGATCCAGGTATAGACCACATGAGTGCTATGCAGGTAATTGACAGAATAAGAGACAAAGGCGGAAAAATGCTGTTGTTTGAATCTTTTACAGGAGGCTTAGTGGCTCCAGAAAGTGATAACAATTTATGGAATTATAAGTTTACCTGGAATCCAAGAAATGTTGTTGTGGCCGGCCAAGGTGGTGTTGCAGAGTTTATTCAAGAAGGCCAATATAAATACATCCCTTATAATAAACTTTTTAGAAGAACAGAATTTTTAGAAGTTGATGGGTATGGCAGGTTTGAAGCATATGCCAATAGAAACTCTTTAAAATATAGAAGTATTTATAAGTTAGAAGATGCTCTTACATTATATAGAGGTACTATGCGTCGCGTAGGATTTAGTAAAGCCTGGAATATGTTTGTTCAACTTGGTATGACAGACGATAGCTACATCATGGAAGACACTATGGATATGAGTTACAGAGAGTTTGTTAATTCTTTTCTTCCGTATTCTCCATCAGATTCTGTAGAGCTAAAAATGAGACATAGTCTTAAGATAGATCAAGATGATATTATGTGGGATAAATTATTAGAGCTTGACCTATTTAACGACAAAAAGAAAATAGGATTAAAAAGTGCTACACCTGCCCAAATTCTTCAGAAGATTCTAATGGAAAAATGGTCTTTAGCACCAGATGATAAGGATATGATTGTTATGTATCATAAGTTTGGCTTTGAGTTAGATGGCAAAAAACATCAAATAGACTCAACAATGGTAGCTTTGGGGCAAGATCAAACCTATACTGCTATGTCTAAAACAGTTGGCTTACCAGTGGCTATAGCAGCACTAAAAATATTAAATAAAGAAATTACCACGCCTGGTGTTCAAATACCAATTACTAAAGAGGTATATGAACCAATTTTAAAAGAACTGGAAGAGCACGGAATTACCTTTAAAGAAACAGAAAGAAAATATTTAGGTTATAATCCAGATGGCGTTTCTGCATAATGTTTTTTAATTAATTCTTATATTTCGGTTTTAAACTGAAAGCTGATGAAACTAAAAAACGAACAAGTTGTTATTGATGGTATTGATAAAAAAATACTTCGCTCTTTAATCTCCGATGCGCGTACACCTATTTTAGAGATTGCAAGAAATGTTGGTATAAGTGGTGCTGCAATTCATCAGCGACTACGAAAATTAGAAAAAAGTGGGCTTATTGCTGGTTCTAAATTTGTCATAAACCCTAAAGTTCTAGGTTATCATACAATGGCTTTTATTGGGGTGTTTTTAGATAAAGCTATGAGTAACCCAAAGGCTGTGAAACAGTTAGAGGCGATACCAGAAGTAATAGAGTGCCATTACACCACTGGAAATTGGTCTATTTTTCTTAAAATTCTGTGTCGGGACAACTCCCATTTAATGGAGGTTTTAAATAAAGAAATACAAGCTATTTCTGGAGTATCCAGAACAGAAACATTTATCTCTTTAGAACAACAGATAGAACGACAAATAAAAATATAAAAAACACCCAAAGCACTACAAAATGCTTTGGGTGTCTTACTTATAATACAACTTTAATTTATCGTATTAAAACGGTAAATCATCGTGATCATCTTGATTTAAATTGTTTCCAGCTGGCTCAAATTCATCAACTGGTGGCATTGGAGCTGCATTACTAGAACCTGCATTGTTTTGCGGCTGTAAGTTTTCTATTCTCCAACCTTGAATACTGTTAAAGTACTTAGTTTCTCCTTGAGGGTTTACCCACTCACGACCTCTTAAGTTAATACTAATTTTTACCTGTTGTCCAACATTAAAGTTATCTAACAAATTAGTTTTGTCTTGAACAAACTCAATCATTATATGTTGAGGATATTGCTCTTCTGTAGTAACAACAATCTCTCTTTTTCTAAAGCCATTGCTACCAAATGTTTGTGTGTCGTTAATTAACTTAACTGTTCCTTGTACTTCCATCTTCTTCTGTTATTTTGCTAATAAAATATACCACGCATTTGTGGTGTTATTGTTTTCTAAATGTTGCTTGGCTTGTTTGTGCAAATCTTCTACTGTTGCATTTTTCACAAACTCTCCTAAGCTATTTTTTATAATATAATCTTCAATTAATTCTTTAGTTGGTAGCGTTTCAACATTACCAAGTCTACCTAAATCATTACCGGTTAAAATTTTACTTTCTCTAATAGTTTGCGGTAAATTATCTACTCCAATTCCTAGTGTACGAAGTGGTTTTTCAACTTCAAACATTCCCATATTTGCCCTAGAGTACCAATTACCACCCATTCTAGCTACAGTATCAATTTTATGTTGATCTATGCTTCCATTTTCATCTAACACATTTTTATTAATATGTATTTTCACTACTTCACAAATAATAAGGTTACCTGCGCCACCTTCAGTTCCGGTTTCAACAATCTGTTTCACCTTGCATTCTAACTGTACTGGAGACTCTGCTACCCTAAACGGTTTAACCAAGTCACTTTTAAGCATTGTAAGTCCTGCTTTTTCAAATTCATTTACACCTTCTGCATACTCTGTACTACTAAGAGACATTTGTTGCACCATATTATAATTTACAATATTGATAACAACCTCATCTACTTCTTTAGCATTCTCTAAGGTATGCTTAGTGGTGTTACCTCTTACTCGTCTTGCAGGAGAGAAAATAACTATTGGCGGATTTGCACCAAAGACATTAAAAAAACTAAATGGAGATAAATTTGGTCTTCCTTGAGCATCTACAGTACTTGCAAATGCAATTGGACGTGGACTAATGGCACTTAGTAAGTGGCCATGAACTGTACCAACAGTTTCATTTTTAGGGTCTATAGACAAGATGTTCTCCATACGGCAAAGGTAACAATTGCAAATGCGTTTTAAAACCGAACACACAATAATTTGATGTGAACACGTTTATAAGTAACTTGGTCTTTTTAATCAACTATGAACTTTTCTAACGAACGTAATATACAACGCTGGCTAATTCTTGTCTCTGCCTTAGTGTTTATTGGCCTTATCTTTTTTAATGCCTCTTTATTTTTTCAGCAGCTAAAAAATGATGAGCGTAATAAAATGCGAATCTGGGCTATGGCTCTAGAAGAATTTATAAGTTTTGATATAGACAATCCTAATGATGGCGCCAACCTAGATTTAGTTACAGAAATTGTAACAAGCAACGTTACAATCCCATCTATAAACACAGATGGCAACGGTAACATTATGCAGTCTGCAAATATTTCTGAAGAAGATGAAAGCAACCCAGATCGCATGCAGCGTATACTTTTAGAAATGAAGTCTGAAAATGACCCTATAAAAGTAAATTTAGGCGATGGCGAAATTCAATATGTGTATTATGGCAACAGTCCTACTTTAAATCGCTTAAAATACTATCCTCTAGCATTAATAGTATTCTTGTTGTTACTTATAGGAGTTATCTATTTCTTTTACAGAACTGCACGATCAAGTGAGCAAAACAAATTATGGGCAGGAATGGCCAAAGAAACCGCACACCAAATTGGCACGCCATTAAGCTCATTAGTAGGCTGGACAGAAATTTTAAAAACCGAACATGTTAATCCTGAGTATATTGAGGAGATAGAGAAGGATATTGAACGGCTAAAAGTTATTACAGACAGATTTAGTAAAGTTGGTAGTAAGCCAACCCTATCTAAGGTCGATATTGTTAAAGTAACCGAAGAAACTTTTGGCTACTTAAAAAACAGAAGCTCTAAATTAATTGAATTTAAAAGTGAGATTCCTAATAGCTCAATCGAGGTTATGCTAAATGAACCTCTGTTTAGTTGGACTATTGAAAATTTAGTTAAGAATGCTATAGATGCTATGAAAGGAAAAGGGCAACTCTCACTTCGTCTTATTGAAGATCAAAAAGTAGTGAAGATCGAAATTTCTGATACTGGTAAAGGAATTCCTAAAAGTAAATTTAAAAAGGTTTTTGAAACCGGTTATACCAGCAAAAAAAGAGGTTGGGGATTAGGATTATCTTTTGCAAAACGTATTATTGAAGAATACCACAATGGAAACATTAAAGTTTTAAAAAGTGATCTCGGAAAAGGTACTACCTTTGGCATAAAATTGAGAAAAGTATAAGTCAACTATTGTTGCAGTTAACAGCTATGAAAGAATTATTTTCAACATTACGAGAAGCTCCGCTAAATAATCATTGCCCTAAATGTTTTTCAAGAGATGGCCTGCAGGTTACTTTTAAACAAAAGCATTTAAAGACAATGTGGTACAACAAGCGTACAGACGAAGTAACTAGTACGTTATTCTGCAATACTTGTAATCAGCAAATTTTTCCTGTTGATTGGGATGAAGATATTGAGCGCGTTTATGAATACCAAAGAAAAGCATCACCTCCAAAACCTTCTTATTTTAAGCCTTCAAAAAATTTATATATAGTTGTTGGCTTAAGTTTAGTTGCCTTAGGCGGTATAGCAGCCTACGCGTTTATTGCTATGGTGTAAAAATTAAGAGAACTCTTCCATCTTTTCACGCAACCAATCTGGAATTTCAAAGGTTTTTTGAGTATTAAAATCAAAACAAACAGCTACATCTTGACCTATGGCACTAACTTGATTTGATTCATTTAAAATATAGTGTTCTAAACTAAAACTTGTAGTGCCTATATGAGTAACCCTTGTTTTAATAATTACGTTTCCTGGATAGGTTAATTGTTGTTTAAAATCACATTTTGTAGAGACCAACATTGGTCCTTTATTAGTATCTGTATGGTAAGTTGCAAGTCCTGTTTCTTCCCAGAAATTAACTCTAGCAGATTGCATGTATTTAATGAATGTTACATTATTTACATGCTTATAAGCATCTGTTTCACTCCAATCTATCCTTAAGGTTAGGGTTAACGGAAATTTTTCAGCAGACATTACAGGAAAGTTCTTATGCGTTCTGCTATTGCTTTAAACTCATCTTCCTCCAAAGAGACTTTATGTTTAAAGGTCATCTCTTTCATATCATTTAAAGGTATAAGGTGTACATGAACATGAGGAACCTCCAACCCTATCACCGCTACACCAACACGCTTGCAGTTAATAGCTTTTTCAAGAGCAATTGCTACTTTTCTAGAGAATGACATTAACCCATTGTACGTTTCTTCATCTAAGTCGAAAACTTTATCAACTTCCTTTTTAGGAACACAAAGTGTGTGACCTTTAGCATTTGGGTTAATATCTAAAAATGCAAAGAAATTTTCATCTTCTGCAATTTTGTAAGACGGTATTTCTCCGTTTATAATTTTAGTGAAAATTGAGGCCATAATGTTAGTTTTAAGGATATAAAAATACAGAATTTAAAACCGACGACATTAGTCTGCTTGAGGGGCCAATTTTATTTCCATACCATCCAACTCTTTTGTGATAGGTATTTGGCAGCCTAACCTACTATTATCTTTAACAAAAAATGCTTGGTCTAGCATATCTTCTTCATCATAGCTTTTTTCTTGTAAGACGTGTGCTTTATCTAAGATATAGCAATGGCAAGAAGCACACATTGCCATACCACCACAAGTTCCTTCAACTGGCAATTCATGCATTTTACAAACCTCCATAAGATTCATATTCATATCTGTAGGCGCATCTACCACATGAGCTTCACCTTCTCTATCTATAATGGTAATCTTAATATCCATTAGTGTTTTGCTTTTTGTTTATCGTAGCTAAAGAAAAAATTAATCCAGATGTTTCTAGACAAACGCATTATTAAAGGCATAAAAACAATCATTGTAGCAACAATTACAAAGAATGAGTTTAGTAAACTTACGTTAAGCATATAATATGCTATTACAAATGCAGCTGTTGCAAATGCAATACCAACTGGGTAACTTACATACATAGCGCCATAAAAAAAGGATGGTTCTATTTTATATTTTGTACCACAATTAGAGCAACGCTCGTGCATATGCATGATTTTTGTAATCTTATACGGGTTAGGTTCCTTGTACATAGATTCCTCATGACAAACAGGGCAAACGCCTCCTAAAATAGAATAGATCTTTGTGCCTTTAAATAGTTTCATTCCCTTTTGATTTACAATACAAAAATAATCATCTTTGCACGGCTATGCTTAACATTCACGAATTATCTATATCATTTCAAGGCGAATTCCTTTTCGAGGACATAACTTTTAGGCTTAATGCGGGAGATCGCGTAGGTTTAGTTGGTAAAAATGGCGCCGGAAAATCTACAATGCTCAAAATCTTATCAAAAGATTTAGAACCAGATACTGGTCAAATTGCAATTGAGAAAGACATAAGCATTGGGTTTCTTAGACAGGATATAGATTTTGTAGAAGGCCGAACTGTATTAGAAGAGGCTTATCAAGCTTTTGAAGAGATAAAGCGCCTCGAAAAACAAATAGACGACATTAACACACAGCTCGCTGAACGTACAGATTACGAAAGTCAAGGTTACGAGCAGTTAATGATAGATCTTAATGATATACAACATCAATATGAAATAATTGGTGGTTATAATTATCAAGGAGATACAGAGCGCATCTTACAAGGATTAGGATTTAAACGGGAAGATTTCAACAAAAAAACAGACACCTTTTCTGGAGGTTGGCGTATGCGTATAGAGCTGGCAAAGCTCTTATTGCAAAACCATGACATCATGCTTCTGGATGAGCCTACAAACCACTTAGATATAGAAAGTATTCTATGGTTTGAATCTTTCTTAAAACAATTTTCTGGAGCTGCGGTCGTAGTCTCTCACGATAAGATGTTTTTAGATAATGTAACTAATAGGACTATTGAAATATCTTTAGGTAAGATTTACGACTACAATACCTACTATTCAAAATACTTAGTACAACGTAAAGAGTTACGTGAACAACAGTTGGCCACTCAAAAAAACCAACAAAAACAAATTGAGCACACCGAAAAGCTAATTGAAAAATTTAGAGCAAAAGCATCTAAGGCTACAATGGCACAATCTCTAATTAAAAAATTAGACAAGGTTGAGCGTATTGAGGTAGATGAAGATGACAACTCTGTTATGACTGTTAGCTTCCCTGTTTCTGTAAGACCAGGAAAAGTTGTAATTGAAGCAGAAGGCATTTCAAAAAGTTACGGTGACAAACAAGTACTTAAGAATATAGATTTACTTGTAGAGCGTGAAAGTAAAATAGCATTTGTAGGTCAAAACGGACAAGGAAAAACCACATTAGCAAAAATTATAGTCGATGAGATTTCTCATCAGGGTCATTTAAAGCTTGGACATAATGTACAGATAGGATATTTTGCCCAAAACCAAGCAGATTATTTAGACGGCACTAAAACAGTACTCCAAACTATGGAAGATGCTGCTAATGAAAAGAACCGCACAAAAGTAAGAGACATTTTAGGGTCATTCTTATTTAGAGGTGAAGAAGTAGATAAATACGTTCGTGTACTTTCTGGAGGTGAACGTAACAGGCTAGCATTAGCCAAAATGCTTTTATCACCTTTTAATGTCTTGGTTATGGATGAGCCAACAAATCACTTAGACATTAAATCTAAGAATGTTTTAAAAGATGCTTTAGAAAATTTTGAAGGCACGTTACTTTTAGTTTCTCACGATAGAGACTTTTTGCAAGGACTCACATCTTCTATCTATGAGTTTAAAGATCATAGGATAAAAGAATACCTAGGAGATATAGACTATTACTTAAGTGAACGAAAGGTTGAGGATATGCGTGCTGTCGAAAAAAGAGACAAGCAACCTACAGCTTCTAAAAATACAGATGATACTGCTGCTTCTCAAGACAACAAACAATCTTATGAAGACCAAAAAAAGGTAAAGTCGCTTTCTAACAGACTAAGCAAGGTTGAAAAGAATATTAACCAATTAGAGAAAGAAATTAAAGCTATAGATCTTGAACTAGAGCTTAATTACGACAAAACCATTGCTCAAGATAATTTCTTTGACAACTACCAGGCAAAAAAGAAAAAACTAACCACCTACATGCAAGATTGGGAAACAATACAACTAGAGCTAGAGCAATTTAGTTAATAGTGTTTTTAGTTTATTATATTTAAACTGAATTTAAAAACACTTGTGCTGTGCAAGACTCCCTAAATGTTACCATCATACAAACCCATTTAGCTTGGGAAAACCCAATTGAGAACCGTTCTCATTTTGATATGCTTTTAACTAGTTTAAAAGATACTCATTTAGTGGTGTTGCCAGAAATGTTCACTACTGGCTTTACTATGAATGCAGAACAGGCTTCAGAAATTTCTGAAGGTGAAACTTTAGCTTGGCTACAACAATGGGCAAAAAGAATAAACGCTGCTATTACTGGCAGTGTTGCTGTAAATGAAAATGGTAACTATTACAACAGACTTTATTTTGTATACCCAGATGGTAGCTTTAAAACCTATGACAAAAAGCATTTATTTACTCTTGCTAATGAGCACCATACTTATAATGCTGGTAAAGAACGCTTAATTGTTGAGTATTTAGGGTGGAAAATTTGTCCGTTGGTGTGTTATGATTTAAGGTTTCCTGTTTGGGCAAGAAATACAGAAGATTATGATGCTTTAATTTATGTTGCCAATTGGCCTAAGATAAGAACGCACGCTTGGGATACACTTTTAAAAGCTAGAGCAATAGAAAATATTAGTTATTGCATAGGTGTAAATAGAATAGGCCTAGACGGCAATGGCTATGAATATGTAGGGCATTCAGCAGTTTACAATACACTAGGTGAACTAGTATCATCAGAAGAACTAGAGACAGACTTGTTGCAAACAGTAACCTTAGAAAAGTCTCATATAAATAAGACTAGATCTCATTTAAAGTTTTTACAGGATAGAGATGCGTTTACTTTAAAATAAACGTCTGGTAAATTTCACTATTTGCTCTAATTTCAATCTCTTCAGGATAAAACACTACGGGTTCTGGCTGTCTTTTATCTAAATAACTTCCGGTATCCCAATAACCGTTAGCGTTTGTGTCGTAAATAATTCTAATAAAATACTTTTTAGGGTCTATTTTAGTAAACTCGAAAACGCTTTCTGTCTCTTTATATTTTTCATAAATAACTTCACCTTTATTGTTTAAAAGCTGAGCAATTATTGGATAAGATTTTACATTCTGAACGGTTAGGAATAAATCGCCATAATCTGAAAATTCTTTTGTTGGCACACTATAACTTAAACTATCATTAGTAGCGTTAAAAAAATCTGTTATAGCCTCAGGTAGAAATGTTATCTGGTATCTATTACTTTCTGTTGGTTCAAAATTTACATTTACAGTATTCTTTATTGTATCCAGAGAAGCTTCAAAAGGTATGTTTAAAGTGTCTTTATCTACAACAGAGATTAACTCTGGATTTATTAAAGCTAAAGGCGTATTGCCACTTACTGTAAAAGCTTTATTTAATAATATATTTATTTTATCGGCTTTTGCTATTTCTAAAGTATCTGCAAACTGATCTTTAAATCGAGTAATTAACGTATCATTATATGTGCCGCTTTCAACCTTAAACACCAAACTATCTGTTTCTTCTAAAAAGGGTTTAAACCAATAATGTAAGGAGTCTGTAGTTCTATCTTTTAATACTCTATATTCAAAATTATCAGGTGTATCTGTTAGCAATGTTATATTAGTATTGCTTGGTCTACCTTCATAACCAAAAAGTATATGTTGCTTCCCTATTTGTTTAGGTTTCAAAAATTTTAAATCGAGTTCTTCTTTAAAAACGGTTAGTTCATAGGTTTTATCTGTAGGTAAAGTTATAGTGTCTTGTAAATATGCGACCTTATCTACTTTAGGTTCAAATTTATAATTGTTGTTATTATCCTTAAACGCTACTAATTTATAGGTGCCTTCTTTAAGATTTTCAAATTGAAATGTTGTTGCACTGTCTAACGTGTTGGTTATATAACGTGGTATTTCATTATAAATAATAGAGTCTTTGTAGTTTTCATTAAGCTCATATAAAGCAACTGTAATAAATTGTTCTGGCACTCTTTTAAATGCATCTTTAACAGAGCCTTCAAGCTTTAATGAATCTATATAAGCTCCTGTTGAAAAAACGTATTTAAAAAACTCAAGCGGATTACCTTCATTATTGTCTTCTATACTTCTGCCAAAATTTACCGTGTACGTTGTATTTGGTTTTAAGACAGAGTCATTAAATTTAATCTTAACAACTTTATTAGGACTTCCTAAAGGAGTAATATATGGTGCAGGATCTATTGGTGGAGAAATTACTATTTGCTGCTGAGAGTTTTTAAGCTTAACATATTCATTAAAAAATATTCTAATTTCATCTTCATTAAAGTTTGTGGTAAACGGTTCTGGATTTGCCTTCACAAACTTGGGAGGTGTCTCATCTTTATCTCCACCAGACGGCGAGCCACGTTTAGCACATGAAACTAACACAGCAGACAACAAAACAACCGTAAAAATAAACCTAAAAAAAACGCTCATAATCGTGTAAATATACATGACAAAGAAACGCATTTTTTAACTATCTATTTTGAGATGTCATAATGTAATTGCCATAGTAGCCACACTAAGTTTTAAGTTTTCTGTTTCTAAAAGTTTAGCACCACAAGCTTCAATAGTAGCACCCGTTGTAATAATATCATCTACTAAAAGTACGTGCTGTCCTTTTAAAACATTTAAATCATTAATTGTTAAGGTGTTATCCAATTGTCCCCAACGTGCAATTCTTTTCTTAAACACTTGAGTCTTAGTAATTCCTGTTTTTATTAAAATTTGATCTTCGTAAGGAACGTTTAACGCAGATGCTATAGCTTTTCCAAATAATGTAACTTGATTGTAACCTCTTTTCTTTTTACGTTTAGGATGTATTGGTACAGGAACCACTGCAGTTATTGTCTTGTGCCATTCTGTTTTTAAAAGCTTTTGAGCCATCCATTTACCTAAGTATTCGCTAATTTGCTCATCACCTCTATACTTAAGCTGATGCATTAACTTTTGAGTTGTTCCTTTTTTCTCAAATGTTAAAAGTGAAACTCCATGTTCCAAAGGTAGTCTTCCATAAAACATTTTCTCAACCTGAGTTGGACTATTGTAAAACATTGGAGCTTCAGGAAGGTCGTCACTACACGCCACACACAACGTATTAAGGTCTTTAGGCAAAGTTGCATTACAGACCACACATGCATTAGGAAATAAAAGCTGAATAAAATCGTTTATCATCAATAACAATAATACAACTTTACCTTAAATTCATTACTTTTAGCATCCTAATAAAGCAACCATCATCATAAATGACTGAAGAAAAGAACAGCAAGGCATTAAAAATACTTACTGCGGTACTCACTATAGGAATAATTGCACTTGGTGTTTATACCATGAAGTTTTACAATGAAAACCAGCAAACAATTTCTAGGCTGGAAAATGAAAAAGCAGATCTTGAGTCAGACCTTAGCGAACTTATCATTAAATACGATACTGCAATTTCAAAGAATGATGTCATGGCCAAAGACCTTTATGAAGCTAAGCAGCGCATTGAGCGTCTGTTAGATTCCATTAAAGGATTAGATAACACAAATTATGCAGCTATTAGTCGCTTTAGATCTCAAATTAAAAAACTAGAACGAGAAAAGGATAAACTGTTTAAAACTGTTGACAGCTTAAGCAGACAAAACCAAAGATTAGCAACAGCTGTAGACAGTACAAACTCTGTACTTAAAGAACGCATTGTACTTACAGACTCTTTAGTACAGCAAAATGAAATTTTAAACGAAAAAGTTGCTGCTGGTTCTAAAATGCAGCTTACAAAATTATCTGCAGAAGGCGTTATCATTGAAAACTCTGGTGATATTGCTAACACAAAAAGACATCGCAGAGCAGATAAAATAAGAACCTGCTTTACTATTGCTAAAAACCTAATAGCAGAACCTGGCGAAAAGAAATTATACGCACAAATTATAAACCCTAAGAACAACCTTATTGGAGATAACAAACAAGAAATGTTTGAAGAAAAAGTTCTTATGTACAGTGCTACTACTAAAGTATTTTATGAAAATGAAGAGTTAGACATTTGTATTCTTGTTGATGCAGATGAGAATAACATTATCTCTGGCGTTTATCAGGTTAATATTTTTCAGGATGCAGATTTACTGGCAACAACTTCCTTTACATTAAAATAATCTATCCATCTCTGAAATATTCAAGGTTTCAGAATTGTATTTATAATCAACTTTCTATTTTTGCGCTATGGCAAACCAAGACACAACATTTAAGAATGTAATTTCTCATGCTAAAGAGTATGGGTATATTTTTAGTTCAAGCGAAATATATGATGGTTTAAACGCTGTTTATGACTATGGTCAAAATGGAGTTGAACTAAAGAAAAACATCAGAGAATACTGGTGGAAGAGTATGGTACAAATGCATCAAAACATTGTAGGTTTAGACGCTGCAATACTTATGCATCCAACTACCTGGAAGGCTTCTGGTCACGTAGATGCATTTAACGATCCTTTGATAGACAACAAAGACTCTAAAAAACGTTACCGTGCAGATGTTTTAGTTGAAGACTACGCAGAAAAAATACACCAAAAAGCCGAAAAGGAAATTGCAAAAGCTAAGAAACGTTTTGGTGATGCTTTTAATGAAGAAGAGTTTGTAACAACAAACCCACGCGTATTAAGATACAGACAAGAACAGAAAGAAATTTTAGAACGCCTTGCAAAGTCCTTAACAGATGGAGATTTAGCAGATGTAAAGCTTTTAATCGAAGAGCTTGGTATTGCTTGTCCTGCTTCGGGATCTAAAAACTGGACAGACGTAAGGCAGTTTAACCTTATGTTTGGCACAAAGTTAGGCGCAGATGCAGAAACGGCTACAGACTTATACCTAAGACCAGAAACAGCACAAGGTATATTTGTAAACTTTTTAAATGTACAGAAGTCTGGGCGCATGAAGATTCCGTTTGGTATTGCGCAAACAGGAAAAGCCTTTAGAAACGAAATTGTTGCAAGACAATTTATATTTAGAATGCGTGAGTTTGAACAAATGGAAATGCAATTCTTTGTACGTCCAGGAGAAGAACTTAAATGGTACGAGCATTGGAAAGAAACTAGAATTAATTGGCATTTATCATTAGGTTTAGGAAAAGAAAATTATAGATTTCACGATCACGAAAAGCTAGCACATTACGCAAATGCTGCTGCAGATATAGAGTTTGATTTTCCTTTTGGCTTTAAGGAATTAGAAGGCATACATTCTAGAACAGATTTCGATTTAAAAGCTCACGAAGAACATTCTGGCAAAAAGCTTCAATTTTTTGATCCAGAATTAGGTGAGAATTATGTACCATATGTTGTTGAAACCTCAATTGGTTTAGACCGTATGTTTTTAGCTGTACTTTCTAAGTCTTTAGTAGAAGAAGATTTAGGTAACGGAAACTCTAGAACAGTATTAAAGCTTCCTTCAATTTTAGCACCTACAAAAGTTGCCGTTTTCCCGTTAGTGAAAAAAGATGGATTACCAGAGTTGGCAGAACAAATTGTTGAAGATCTTAAGTGGGACTTTAATGTACTTTATGACGAGAAAGATGCAGTAGGAAAACGCTATAGACGCCAAGATGCTGCCGGTACACCATTTTGTATCACTGTAGACCATGATAGTTTAGAGGATCAAACTGTTACAATACGTCACAGAGACAGTATGGAGCAAAGCCGAGTAAACATTTCCGACTTAAAATCAATTATTGGTAAGGCTTTAGATTTTAAAACTTGGTTAGGTTAATATCCTGCTAAGTTTTTTATCATATTAGTTAACGGCACAAGTGTTTTTGGTGGTTGAGTCTTATCAAACTCAGACGATGTAAAGCTGGCAGAATTTGTATTTATTTCAATTTTGCTAGCTAAGTCTGCATCTGCAAATCGTTTTTGTGAAGGTGCTTCCAAATTAGATATTTCATTTAAATCTAATTTTTCAACAAGGCTATTTAATGCTTTCCAATCTTCACTAGTAATATTCTTTTCTTTCGTAACTGTTCCGTTTTCATTTACAACCAAGCTAATTTCTGTAACAGAAATTAATTCTTGCTTTCCTCTTGTATAGGCACTCCAGCTAATCTTTTTCAAATTGTTTTCTGTTTCCACTTTAGCAGTTTCTGCAGTAGCTTTTTTACCACTTTCGCAAGCTCCATTAACAATTGTTACGAATCCTAAAATGACTATTAAAAATTTCATGTTGTATATTTAGATGTTAAAAATAAGATTTTATTAGTGATTTATCGTAAATTTTGTACTTTCCCCGATTGATAAACTTAACTTAATTATAAATTTATGAAAAACTTTACTCGTTTAGCCTGTTTTTCGCTTTGCTTTATTCTTAGTCTAAGTGCTTGGGCACAGAAAGATCCGCAAGGTGTTAAAGGTCCCAATGGACTAGTACGTTGTTTAACAACAGAAATGGATACAGAACTTTCTAATCGTTATCCAGAACAAACTATTTCTAAAGAAGAATTTGAAGAGTGGCTAGCTCCAAAAATTGAAGAATTTAAAGTGAATCAAGCTTTAACTAGCTTACAGCAACCAGTATTAACCATACCAGTTGTCATTCACATTATACATGATGGAGATCCTATTAATGTTGCCGGCGGAGAATTATCTGAGAATATTTCTTACGCACAAGCTGTATCTCAAGTAGATGTATTAAACGAAGATTTTAGACGCCTTATGGGAACACCTGGCGCTGGAGAAACTAACTATAATGCAGGTGTAGATGTTGAAATAGAATTTTGTCTTGCTACACAAGACCCTAACGGTGCAGCATCTAATGGTGTAAATCGTGTAAACCTTTGCCAAGAAAGTTGGTCTACAGCAGATATAGATGGTATTGTAAAGCCTGAAACTATTTGGGATCCTACTAAATATATGAATATGTGGTCTGTAAACTTTACAGACTCTTCTTTATTAGGATATGCTCAATTTCCTAACAGCTCAGGATTAGGTGGATTAAACACAAATAATGGTCCTGCAGATACAGATGGTGTTGTTTCAAACTATAATGCATTTGGAACTTTAGCACAAGATGACGGATCTTTTATCTTAAACAACACTTATAACTTAGGAAGAACTATGACTCACGAAGTTGGACACTACCTAGGTTTAAGACATATTTGGGGAGATGGCGCTTGTAGCGTAGATGATTTTTGTGATGACACTCCAAACTCAGATGGCGCAAACTTTGGTTGTGCTATGGATTCTTCTTGTGGCTCTATGGATATGTCTGAAAACTACATGGACTACTCAGACGACTCTTGTATGAATACATTTACAGAAGACCAAAAAACACGTATGCTTACTGTAATGATGAACTCTCCAAGACGTATGGAGCTTCCAACTTCAATAGGGTGTTCTGCAGGTACTGCTAGCACTAATGATATTGAAGTTAGATTAACTTGTTTCACAGAAAATATTTGTGAAGTAGGATTCTCTCCAGGAATTGAAATTATAAATAAAGGTACAGCTGCAGTAACTGAAGCTACAATTACCTATTCTGTAAATGGTGATGCTGCTCAAACTTATGAGTATACAGGAAACCTTAATCAGTTTGATATAGCTTCAATTAATTTACCTAGCGTAGATGGTATTAATGGTAATAACACTGTAAATGTATCTGTAACTGATGTTAACGCTACAACAGATGAAGTTGCTAGTAACAACTTAGATAGTGATGAATATATTTATGCGAACGACGGTGATATTACTGAATACAACGCAACAACGTATTTCTTAGAATTAGTTACTGATGATTATGGTAGCGAAACAACTTATGAAGTAACAGATGCAAGTGGTAATGTATTGTACGAAGGCGGTCCATATGAGGATAACACAACTATAAACGATGAATTTACAGTAGAAAATAATGAGTGCTTCCAGTTTACTATTTTCGATGCATTTGGCGATGGTATCTGCTGTGGCTATGGTGATGGTAGCTATTCACTAACAACAGGTGATGGTACTGTGGTAATTGAAGGTGGACAATTTGAAGATTCTGAAAGCGTTGCCTTTAGAGCTAATCAATCTCTATCTGTTAAAGAGAATGCTTTTGCAAACTTTGCTATTTACCCTAATCCTGCAGATAATGTTTTAAACATCTCATTAAACAATACTAATGAGTTGCCAGAAACTGTAAAAGTATTTAATACTTTAGGGCAAGCTGTTGTTACTAAGTCTGTAACCAATAGCTCAGATTTAAATGTAAATGTTTCTAGCTTACAAAAAGGAATTTACTTTGTAAGAATAGAGAATGAAACTACTAGTGGTGTTGTTAAGTTTGTAAAGAACTAAATACAAATCACTAATAAATATAAAAGGCTGCCAATTGGCAGCCTTTTTTTATTTAAAAATATGCCCTAAGTTGTACGCTTCCTGTATGTATAGCATCTAGGTTTTCACTCTTTCTTCCATTATAACTTAGATTAAGGTCTAAGTACTTAGTAAGTTTTTTCTGTGTTAAAAACTGCCAAGTATAATTTTTATCAGGCTGTAATCCTTCTAACATTTGATATGCAACTGGCGAAAATGCACTACCAGAGAAATCATTTTGTATGTAATTAAACTCTCCACTTATAGCAAATTGTTGTTGGTTGGCATAAGAAAACCCTAACCCAAATTTTTGTTGATCTAACTGTTCTTTACCTCCAATTAAATTGTCTTGAAAATTGTAATTATAAAAGATATCAAAACGAGTTTGTCTGCTTAAAAGGTAGGACAGCTTGGGATCTATTGAAACGCCTTCAATATTAAAATTTCTACTTTCAAAATTTTGAGAAATACTTTCAGTGGTACTTAATTGATTTTCTATTGAAATTAACCAGCTTTCTGCAAATTTGTGATTAAAATTTATTTGGTGGCTCTGCTGTATATTTTCTTGTAAACCAGTAGAGAGAAGGTTTTTAGCTTTAGTTGATACGTAACTATAGGATGTAGTAAACTTTTGTTTACCTCTATTAAAAAAGATACTGTTTCTAAAACTAAGGTTAAGAGCTAATTCCTTTTCATCATTATCATTAAAAGGATTAATATCAAAAGCCTCACCATCTCGGCGAATCTTCCTGTCTATTAAATAGGCTGTCTGATTGTAAAAATGAGACATAAACTTCTTAAACCCATTAGTTTCTTTTTCCCAAGACCTCAAGTTTAAGGACAATGTCTGGCTAAACTTGTTTTGGTGTGTTCTTATAAAAACCTGATTTGGTAATAACACTCTTATAAACCGTGCTTCATCTTGAAATTGGGCAATTTCAAATTCTTCCAATTCTTGAACACCGTTATTATTATAATCGTTCCAGGTATATTGCCCTTCACCTGTATCAACCTCAACATAAGTAAATTCCTGTTGTGGCAAAGTACCACTGTTGGTTTCAAACGTAGTGTTTAAAGAGATTTTCTTATTGGCTATAAACTGGCTATATACAATTCTGGAATTTAAAGAGACATCATCATTATCATCTTCAGTTTCATCTTCTAAAACTCTATAATTTGCAAAAACTGCTAATTTTGTATTACTAGTATTAATTAGCCTAGACTTTAAATAATAGTTGTTTGAGTTACTAACACGAGTTAGCTCATTACTTTGTACACTATCATTTACGCGATACCTATACCCTATTTCTGCAAACACATTTGTACTATCTCCAACACCAGTATACACTTCATAATTCATAAATCTTTGACTATCTCCCGTTAAAGAGTCTGTTGCCACTTGGCGCTGCTGATTATTTTCTGCACTATATTTTGCTCCAATCCAAGACTTTTTGAACCCATATACTGCGTTAATATTTGCTCTTAGGAACTCTGAATCTATCTCTGAACCTTCACTATTTAAGTAACTTGAGTTTACAAAGGTTTTAAGCCTACCAAAAGTTAATGCCGAATTAAACACGTGTCTAGAACCACTAAAATTATCCTCATAATCTAACTGCTGAAAACTATAGTTAACAATACCTTGCTTTTGGTTAGACAACTCTAAACCTCCTATTACATAGGTTTGGCTTCCTATAGGTGTCTGTAAATTCCAATCGCGTTCAAATTCTATATTATAAATACGCTGTATACTTTGATATTCGTCTTGTATGTAATTAAATGTTCCGAAGGCATCTAAATTCCAAAGCGAGTCATTGGTAACTATACGTTGTCTGAAATCAAATTTTGTTGCCACACCATCATTATCATCATCATCTATATCTGAAAAAAGATTTAAGTCATTTTTACTACCTGCAATCTCAAAATATAAATTTGTTTTTTCTGAAGGTTTATATCTCCCATTTACAACACCTATCTGCAATTTGGTAGGTGCCTCTAACTGTATAACAGGCGCAAAACTACCTTGAGGAACGCCATTTACTGGAGCTACATATTCATAAATTCTATTTATTGCAGAGGCATCACTTAAAATATAATCTCCGTTGTTTGCGCCCACATTACTAAACTGTATTTGAAACAACTCATCTTCAGCATTTGTAGAGAACACATAAACTGGCTGACTATTTATAGTTTCTAACCTGTACAACACTCGGTTTTCACTAAATTCAGAAGGTTGCACACTAGAGGTAAACATTTGAGACATATCATCTCCAGCATCTGCCAATATTGCTACTTGCTGCGCATTAAGGTTTTGTTGTAGTGGTTGGTTTTTACTATCGTTTTCTGAATATACAAAAGCACCTATCTTTAAGTTATCACTTTCATAGTTTCCGCCACCAGTTGCTATAATCCTAGTATAATTACGCTCACTAAATTGGTACTGCACACTAATCCTCATTTCTGAAGTTATAGGATAGGTGCTGTTAAACATTATTTCACCGGCATTATAGTCTATCANATAATCTTTATTCTCTCCACGTACNAANGGCACNCCATTNACATATACAGTTTCACTNCCAGAAACAATAAGTACAAAAAGCTCTCCGTTAGGACCAGTAAGTTTATANGGACCTTGNTTTCCTTCTTGTCCTTGAAACTTACTTTCTGTAAAAACACCTCTAACCAACGCGCCTGCTGCAAATAAATTTGTAGAATTACCNTCAGGATTTAATGTTGCACCCAAAGATATTCCTTGTACTTTTTTTTCGAATGAAGCAAAAAACGATTCATTTTGAACAAGGTTTACATCNCCTGCTCTAATGTTCCAATTATCACTAAATAGCTCAATAAAAACTTGATCAAATTCATCTAAATTTTGAGAATAGCCACCTTCCTGAAGCGGTATATTAGAGTCTTGTATAGAGGCTCTTAAGCCTACTCTAGGNCTTATTTGTCCAGAAATCTGTAAATCTAATTGAGAGTCTAATACTGTATTTTGATTGTTACCNACNCGTATTCCTCTAGAAATACTTCCGCTTGTATTAAGGCCATCAAAAGGCGTGAATGTTTTTACACCCTTTTCTTGTTGGTTAAGTTGGTATAATTTATTTAGATCATCGTTATTTTCTACTATNATACTTTTATCTAGCTGAAAATATCGTTTGGTTAAGAANTCTGGATATGGTAAATATGATNCCTTTAAGGTATCATTNGCNGCNGTATTTAAAAACGTATTAGAAAATGTGATTTTAGCCAAGGAAAAATCAACTTTATAAAATGCAGTATCTATNGGTTTTCCNGTTGTATCGAGTAATTGAAACCTATTAGGNTTTATACTAACCGAGTCNATAAAAACACTGTCACGAACAACTAAAGTTTTCGTCTTCATACTACCAACAGTTTGTTGTGCAACACCAACTGTTACAACACAAAACAATAAAATGAAAGTTAGTATGCGCATCTTAAGTAAAACTACTGTTTTTGATAATTATTTTATGCAAAACNCAATCATTTTAGTCGCTATTTATATGGGTTTCGTTAATTGTATCCCTTAAATTTGAAGCTGCAAAAACAAATCTCATGAAAATAGTATCCTATAACGTTAACGGTATAAGAGCAGCAATGCGAAAAGACTTGATAAGCTGGCTTTCTCAAACAGATGCAGATGTAGTCTGTTTACAGGAAATTAAAGCTAATCCAGATCAATTTGATGAAACAGAATTTCATGATATAGGCTACAAGTATTGTTATTGGTATCCTGCTCAAAAAAAAGGATATAGCGGCGTTGCTTTACTCTGCAAAACTAAACCCAACCACGTTGAATATGGAACAGGTATAGCTACAATGGATTTTGAAGGTAGAAATATTAGAGCAGATTTTAATGATGTTTCTGTAATGAGCATGTACTTACCGTCTGGAACAAACTCTGCAAGATTAGACTTTAAGCTAAATTACATGGATGAATTTTTAGAATACTCTAAAGATTTAAGACACAGTATACCTAATCTTGTTGTTTGTGGAGATTATAATATTTGTCATAAACCAGAAGACATTCACGATCCTGTAAGATTAAAAAATGTATCTGGATTTTTACCTGTAGAAAGAGATTGGCTCACAAAATTTATTGACAGTGGTTTTATAGATTCTTTTAGAGTTTTTAATGACCAGCCAGAAAACTATACGTGGTGGAGCTACCGTGCAAATGCAAGAGCTAATAACAAAGGTTGGCGTTTAGATTATTTAATGGTTACACCTCCATTACAAGAAAAACTAAAACGTTCCGTTATTTTAAAAGATGCAGTGCATAGCGATCATTGTCCTGTATTATTAGAATTAGATTTATAATTACCCAAACCAAAAACCCTACAAAGTATGAACACNATAAAANTAGCAACAGTTGCCCTTACAGGAAGTTTATTATTAACTTCTTGTGTTTCATCTAAAGTTTACAAAGATTTAGAAGGAAAATATGCAGATGTAAAACGAGAAAATAGAAGTTTAAAAGATGATTTATCTAAGTTTAAAACTTCAAGTGAAGAGTTTGAAACTAGCTTAGAAGTTATGACAGATAAATATGCTTCACTTAAAGCAGAACATGATCAATTAGAAAGTGATTATAATGCTACTAAGCAATCTTATGAAAGCCTACAGAAATCTTATGATGCATTAGAGGCAAATAGNAGTAAAGCATTAGCTGAAAACTCTAAACAAAATAGAGCACTTATAGCAGAACTTGAAGACAAAAAGAAAGCATTAGCCGAAGAACGCGCGACATTAGATAAGCTTAAAGCAGATTTAGAGTCAAGATCTAATAGAATTAACGAACTAGAAAGCGTTATTGCAGCCAAAGAAGCTAAGATGCAAGCTCTTAAAACAGCCGTTTCTTCTGCCTTAGGAGATTTTGAAGGAAAAGGGTTAACTGTTGAGCAACGTAATGGTAAAGTTTATGTTTCTATGGAAAATAAGCTGCTATTTAATTCTGGTAGTTGGGCTGTAGGTTCAGAAGGGCGTCGTGCTGTAAATCAACTTGGTGAAGTTTTGGCTTCAAATCCAGATATTGCTGTTCTTATTGAAGGTCATACAGACAATGTACCTTATGGTGGTAACGGCCCATTACAAGACAACTGGGATCTTTCAACTAAAAGAGCAACATCAATAGTAAATATTTTAAGAGAGAACTCTCAAATAGATCCGCAAAATCTNACTGCTGCAGGACGTGGTGAGTATTTACCAATAGCGTCTAATGATAGCGCAACTGGCAAAGCTAAAAACAGACGTATAGAAGTTATCTTAACGCCTAAATTAGATGAAATCTCTAAACTTCTTAACGATATATAAATCAGTTTAAAGAAGTTACTAACCTCACAACAGTCTAATTATGGAATACAANAAAATACCAGGAACAGATATTAAAGTAAGTAAAATTTGCTTAGGATCTATGACTTGGGGCGAGCAAAACACAGAAGCAGAAGGACACCAGCAAATAGAATATGCACTAGAGCAAGGTGTTAATTTTATAGATACTGCAGAAATGTATTCTGTTCCCGGAAAACCAGAGACGCAAGGNTCTACAGAACGCATTATCGGTTCNTGGTTGGCAAAAACTGGTAANAGAAAAGATATAGTATTAGCATCTAAAATTACAGGACCTAGCCCAACATTTAAACACATAAGGCAGCCTTTAGATTTTAGTAAATCTTCAATAGAAGACGCTTTGCATAAAAGCCTTAAACGGTTANANACAGATTATTTGGATATATACCAATTGCATTGGCCAGAACGAAATACAAATTTTTTTTGGACAGCGTGATTATACCCATAAACCGTCAGAAGCTTGGGAAGATAACTTTAATGAAGTTTTAAATACGCTGGAAGGTTATGTGAAAGATGGTAAGGTTAGACAAGTTGGTTTGAGTAATGAAACGCCTTANGGTGTTATGAGATGTGCCGAAGAAGCTAGAAAAGGCAACCTTAAGGTTGTTACAGTACAAAACCCATATAATCTTTTAAACCGAAAAGACGAGATAGGTTTGAGCGAAGTATTGCTAAGAGAACAAATTGGTCTATTACCATATTCGCCACTTGGGTTTGGGCAACTTACCGGAAAATACTTAGATGGAAAAACGCCGGAGAAAGGTAGAGTAACTTTATTTCCGCAGTACTCAAGATATCACAATCCTAATGCTTTTGAAGCTACACGTAGGTATAATGAAATTGCTAANTCGCATAATTTAAGCCTCACACAAATGTCTCTTGCATTTATAAGACAAAAGCCATTTGTAACATCTACAATTATAGGCGCAACAACATTAGAGCAGCTAAAAGAAAACATTGGAAGTTACAACGTCACTTTATCTGAAGAGATNATAAATGCTATNGATGAAGTACACAATGACATTCCTAATCCTGCACCTTAAGTTTTTATTTACTTAGGTTGTAATGTAATCTTTTAAAGGAGTAGGTCCTTCTAAGAGCACCCTTTCAATTTTAAGAAACCCTTCATTAGTCGTGGCAATATCCCATTTTATAAGTGAGATGTTGCCACGTTCTATTTCTAAACCGGTAATNCTTCTCGGGTGCACACAGCTACCATCATTAAAATAAGCAATATCTCCTGGCTCAGGAAATCTAGGTCTATGTGTATGGCCTGTAATAGTTAGCAGGTTNTTATTATTAACTATCCACTTTTTAGTACGACGNTCCACTTTAATAAGTTCTTTATAATTCTTAGCAGGACTTGTAGGGTCTGCAATACCAACAATTTGTAGAGGTTTCCACAGAATCCTAACTAAAAACCTATTAATTCTCCAACCTACATAGTTCATAAAATCTGCTTGATGGCCGTGTACACAAAATATTTCTTGTTTACTANTCTCNTGTGCTAACACTAATGCTTCAGGAAATTGAATACTNGGAAACAANGGTAAATCCTTTCCTGTACGGTGATCAAAATATGTGTATATATGTTTTTTAACNTAAGATTGGTCNCGCAGAACCATATCGTGATTTCCGTAAACAATATGTANTCTATNTTCAAGATAGAATGCTTTTAAAAGTTCAAAAACATTTTTGTGTGCTCTTAAAATAGTGTCAAACTCTATATTTTCCCAGAGTTCTGTTCCATCTCCTAATTCACAATATGTAAAGCCTTCTTTGTAGTAATGCTTTAAAGCGTGAAAGTATACGTTTTTGTTATTGGCAAAATCGTCTGCAAAACTATTGTCGCCTCTATGGCAATCACTAAAAAAAACAAGCTTAGAGTCATCATTAAATGAAATACGTTTGGCCTCTTTATATGCTCTAGAAAACCGTTTTTGTGAAGACATGTTTTTATTATAAATATACACAGAAAAAATACGTTCTATATTAAACTTGCATCTTCAACTTTTATATAATTTTGTTACAACCAACAACCATTGTATTACCTATCTTTATAAAACCTTGAGATCAATTAAAATACATAGTACTGCTATCCTATTGCTTTGTTTAATCCTAAACTCTGCATACAGTTTTGGTCAGGATAATTTAGACGCTACAAAAGATATAAAAGTAGGCTTAGTACTTAGTGGTGGTGGCGCTAAAGGGTTAGCCCATATAGGTGCCTTAAAATTAATTGAAGAGTCTGGAGTTAGGATAGATTATATTGGCGGCACAAGTATGGGTGCTATTATTGGCGGCCTTTATGCCTCCGGATATTCTGCCAACCAACTAGATTCTATTTTTAAAAAAACCGATTTTAATACACTTATACAGGATAACCTTCCGCGAAGCGCTAAAACATTTTACGAAAAAGAAGACGCAGAGAAGTATGCTTTAACATTACCTTTTGATGGCTTTAAAATCTCATTTCCATCAGGTTTAAGTAAAGGTCAGAATGTTTATAACTACATGAATAAGCTTACAACTCATATTGGAGATTTAAATGATTTTAGCAAATTGCCTATTCCTTTTTTCTGTATGGCTACCAATATTGAAAATGGAAAACAAGTTTTATTAGAAGAAGGCTCATTACCGTTAGCTATTTCTGCTAGTGGAGCCATTCCCTCTATTTTTAGTCCTGTAGCAATTGAAGATCAAATATTAACAGATGGTGGTGTTAGCAACAATTACCCTATTGAAGAACTGAAGAAGAAAGGTATAGATGTTATTATTGGCATTAACGTACAGGATAGCTTAGTAGATCGTAAAAACTTAAGCTCAGCTTTCGAAATTCTTACGCAGGTAAATAATTTTAGGACCATACAAGATATGGAGAGTAAGCGTGAAAAAACAGACATTTACATAAGACCAGATATTACTAAGTACAACGTATTGTCTTTTGATGATGGCGACTCTATCATTAAAAACGGATACAAGGCTGCGCTTTTAAAATTTGAAGATTTAAAACGTGTCGCACTTAGGCAAAAACCTAAAAAAGCTTCAAAGGTAGATGTCAAATCTTCCGATGTTCTTTACATTAAAGATATTATTGTTACGGGAAACAAAAATTACCCAAGATCCTATATTCTTGGTAAGCTTAAAATTAGAGACTACACGTTAATTACCTATGAGGACTTTAACTATGGCATAAACAACCTTTCTGCAACAGGAAATTTTAATAGAGTAAATCATCAACTAATTCCAGATGGAGATGGCTACAGGGTTAGTATAGATGTTATAGAAAGTAATGAAAAAATGCTCCTAAGATTAGGGCTTCATTATGATGATTTATACAGAACTGCAGGATTACTAAACATAACTAGAAAACGTCTTTTTTTTAAAAATGACATTACTTCTTTAGACTTTATCTTGGGAGACAATGTGCGTTATAATTTTGAATATTATATAGATAAAGGAAGGTATTGGAGTGTTGGCGCAAAGTCCAGATACAACTCATTTGAAAAGAATATAAACTTCTCATTAATAAGAGAAAACACCAACATTCCTAACTTTGATGTTAACCAAATTGAAGTGAATTTTGAAGATCTTACCAACCAAATATATGGGCAAACTTTGTTTAGACAGCAGTTTCAACTTGGGCTAGGCTTGGAGCATAAATATCTTAGAATAGATTCTGAAACAATTGGATTAGATGAAAACACCCAATTACGCGGCATCGTAATTGAAAACAGCCATATCTTTAGCACTTTTGGAAACTTGAGGTTAGATACTTTCGACAATAAATACTATCCTACCAATGGTGTGTTCTTTGATGGTGATTTTCATCTGTATGCTTTTTCTAGCGACTTTAATAATGATTTTGAAGAGTTCTCTATAGCTAAAGGAAAAATTGCTTACGTATTTTCTCCACTACACAAATTTGCCTTTAAAATTGGCTCTGAAGCTGGTTTTAAAATTGGAAATTCTAATATGAATACTTTAGATTTCTTTTTAGGCGGCTATGGTAATAAGCCTATTAATGGTATTGTCCCATTTTATGGTTATGATTTTATAAGCCTTTCTGGAGACAGCTATATAAAAGGAACGTTAGATTTAGATTTTGAAGTCTTTAATAAGAATCACATAATAGCTAGCGCCAATTTTGCAAATGTTGAAGATGGATTGTTTAAAAATGGAAATTGGTTAACTTCTCCAGATTTTAGTGGGTATGCTCTTGGCTACGGTATTGAAACACTTTTAGGACCTGTAGAGGTTAAATGGAGTTATTCTCCAGAGGTAGATGAAAGCCAATATTTCTTTGTAGTCGGGTTTCGCTTTTAAATCTCTTTCATAGGATCCCAAAATACATCTGTAAAATTTTGCACTTGGTTATCTATAATAATGTGACCTTCTTCTTCTAATAACTGCTGCATAAGATTTGTACCATTAAAATGATGTTTGCCAGTTAGCACACCGTTTCTATTTAAAACTCTATGTGCTGGTACATCTTCTATATTTCCTGCATTATTCATAGCATAACCAACCATTCTTGCACTTTTTGCAGCACCAATTGCCTTTGCAATAGCACCATAAGAGGTCACCTTACCATAGGGTATTAACTTTGCAACGTCATAAACCCTATCAAAAAAACTAGGCTCCTTCATATTACTCTATATGAAATGGATAATAAATTCTTATTAAAGCTATTACTACCAATATGGCCATAAGAGCAGCCATAAAATAATTGGAATATTTAGAGAACGTTTGGGTTTTAGACTCAATCTTAAGGAAAGATAAGACATAAAAGTACAGGGTTGTAAATGTTCCTAATCCTGCTGCCAGCATAAATAAAAGAATCTCCAGGTTACCATAATCTACAGTTCCTTTAGCATTAAATGCTGTACTAATTACACAAAAATATGGTATGGGGAAAATATTTAATGCAGACACTCCAAAGCCTTTAAAGAAACTGCGAGATCCTGCTTGTTTAGGCACCTTAAACTCTGGATGATGTTGTTTAGCCTTAACAAAAAAATAAATGGCCATAATTCCAAAAATTACAAGACCAGTTCTTAATAAAATATTTCTAACAAATGGGTTGTCAAAAATATATTTAGCTAGCAGTATGGCAATTAATGCTTGAAACAGTACAGTTACAGATGCACCTAAGGCAGCAAACATTCCATTTTTACGGCCACGCTCTACACAAGTTTTAGCCACAGACATGTTTACCAAACCTGGAGGTATAACACCTACGAGAGCAGCTATATATGTAATTATAAAAAGTTTGGTTAACGCCAAGTGTATTAGTTTATCCTAAATCGAATATAAGTTATAGGTTTTCCTTGTTCAAGATACTGATTTTCATAGAAAGTCTGTATGCCAATCACATCTTCTGGAGAATATTCGTTTTTATAAACATTATGGTTAGCCTCTAAAACTTCATGTCCTTCACCGTGCAGTAAGCCAAGTGTATAGCCATGCATAAACTCACTATCTGTTTTAAGATTAACTACACCTCCAGGTTTTAGTATTCTTTTATATTTCTGCAAAAACTCTGTATTGGTCATACGGTGCTTTGTGCGCTTGTATTTAATTTGGGGATCTGGAAAAGTAATCCATATTTCATCTACCTCGTTAGCTGCAAAAATATCTTCTACCAATTCAATCTGGGTTCTTACAAAAGCCACATTAGGCATCTCATCCTCAATTGCAGTTTTTGCGCCACGCCAAAAACGAGCACCTTTAATATCTATACCCACAAAATTTTTCTCTGGATATTTTTTAGCCAAGCCCACACTATACTCTCCTTTACCACAACCTAACTCAACAATTACAGGATTGCTATTACCAAAAAACGAGGCCCAACTTCCTTTGTGTTTAAAGTTTCCAGAAACAACATCTTCTCGCGTTGGCTGAAACACATTTTCAAATGTTTCATTTTCTTTAAAACGCTTCAATTTATTTTTACTTCCCACAGATAATATTTTATGCAAAAGTAGAGATTTATAAAGCTTTAAGAATAAGTGTATATTTACTTTTTAAAAAAAGTTTTAAAGGCAACAGGTTTTATGCTGAAGAAAAAAATTCTGGTGGCACCACTTAATTGGGGATTAGGACACGCCACACGTTGTATTCCTATCATTAATGCATTAATTTCAGATGGCTTTGAGCCTGTATTAGCTTCAGACGGTGCAGCCCTAGCTTTATTAAAAAAAGAATTTCCAAATTTAGCATTCCACGAATTACCTTCTTATAACATAACTTACTCTAAAAAAGGAGCATTATTTCAGTTTAAAATGTTGCTGGAAAGTCCTAAACTACTAAAGAGTATTTATGCTGAGCAAAAAGCTTTAAAAAAGATTTTAAAGACTGCTAAGTTTCACGGTATTATATCTGATAACCGTATGGGAATTAGGAGTACTACTATACCTTCTGTATTTATCACGCATCAACTAAATGTGTTGTCGGGCAGCACTACAAAATTCAGTTCTAAATTACACAGACGTTATATTAAAAAGTTTGATGAGTGTTGGGTTCCAGATTTAGAAGGTTCCCAAAATTTAAGTGGCAAGCTTGGGCACTTAAAAAACAGCACTCTACGCATTAAATATCTTGGGCCGTTAAGCAGATTTAATAAACAGCTATTACCCAAAACATACGATTTACTTGCTATGGTTTCTGGTCCAGAACCTCAACGCGAAATGCTAGAAGACATTTTTAAGGTGGAACTAAAACTTTTTAAAGGTAATGTGCTTCTTATAAAAGGAAAGATTGAAGACAAGCAGACTATCGAGAAAGACGGCAATTTGACCATTTACAATTATATGATGGGCAAAGAATTGGAAGATGCATTTAACCAAAGTGACTTGGTAATTTCCAGATCTGGCTATACAACGCTTATGGATGTTGCTAAATTAGGTAAACCCGCATTCTTTATACCTACACCAGGCCAGTTTGAACAAAAGTACTTAGCTAAGCGTTTAAAGAAAATGAAACTAGCGCCAGCTTGTAAGCAGCATAAATTTAAGGTGGAGAAACTAAAACAAGTGTCTAATTACGATGGTTTAGGTCATCTCGGTAATCAATGGGTCAACTTCAGTGACTTCTTCAAGCTTTTCTAGTGTAAACGAAAACTCACTACCTACACCAAACTCACTTTCTACATAAATCTTTTCTTCGTGAGCTTCAAGTATATGCTTAACTATAGAAAGTCCTAAGCCAGAACCTCCTTCTTTACGGTTTCCGCTTTTATCTACTCTAAAGAAACGCTCAAATAAACGCGGTATATTTTCCTGCTTGATGCCTTCGCCATTATCTGTAACCCTAACTAAGATCTTATTGTTTATAAAATCTTCGACAGTTATTTCTGTAGTACCATCTTTCTCTCCATATTTAATAGAGTTCACTACAAGGTTGGTTAAGACCTGTTGTAACCGTTCCTTGTCTCCACAAACCATAACATCTGTATTAGAATCGAAGTCATAGAGCAAGGTGATATTTTTTTTGGCAGCTTTCATTTCTAAAAGCTCATAAACGCTATGTATAAGTTCTGAAATTAAGAAGTTTTCTTTATCCAAATGAAGATCTCCAGCTTCAAGCTTGGTAATCATATCCAGATCTTTAACAATATAGATAAGCCTATCTACACCTTTCATTGCTCGATTAAGGTACTTTTTTCTTAAGGTTTTGTCTTTCATTGCACCATCTAACAAGGTGAGAATGTAACCTTGTACCGTAAATAATGGTGTTTTTAATTCGTGAGATACATTCCCTAAAAATTCTTTACGGTAAGATTCTCTAATCTTTAAAGCTTCAATCTCTAATTTTTTACCCTTTGCAAAGCGTTCCACTTCACTTTTAAGGGTTGCCATATCTGTAGTTACTTGGGTTCTTTGTAGTGTAGTAGCATCTAAAAGAGAAACACTATCATAAATACCCTTAACACGTTTATAAATGAATTTTTCAATACGCAACTGTATAACCATAAAGGAAAACAGATAGCAACTTCCTGCAAACGTTAGGATAAAAAATAATGAAATTGAGAAGTCGAAAAATGAGAATAGAAATATACTTACAAGTACCGTTAAGAATATTGTAATATAAAACGAGGTGTTAAATGCGAACTTAAAGGAACGCTTAAATTCTTTAGCCATTAATTAAGATACAAACTTGTAGCCAACACCTTTAACAGTCTTAAAGCGCTTGTCGCCTAATTTCTCACGCAACTTACGAATGTGAACATCTATGGTACGGCCACCAACTACTACTTCATTACCCCAAACACGGTCTAATATATCTTCTCTTTTAAAGACTTTGCCAGGTTTAGATGCTAATAAAGATAATAATTCAAACTCTTTTCTTGGCAAAAGAATCTCTTCTTTTCCTTTAAGGATTTTATATTCTTCTCTATTAATTATAAGATCACCAATTTTTACAACATTATCATTGGTACTATCTTCTACAATACGTCTTAACAAAGCATTTACTTTACTTACAAGGACTTTTGGTTTAATAGGTTTAGTAATATAATCATCTGCACCTGCATCAAAACCAGCTAGCATTGAGTAATCTTCTCCTCTTGCCGTAAAAAATGTAATTATGGTATCTAGGTCTGGTATTTTTCTAATTTGCTCACAAGCCTCAACACCATCCATTTCTGGCATCATAACGTCTAAAATTATTAGCTGTGGCTTTCTTTTTTTTGCAAGTTTAACAGCCTCTTTACCATCTGATGCTGTAATGACATTGTAGCCTTCAGAAGAAAGGTTATATCCTACAATTTCTAGTATATCTGGCTCATCATCAACCAGTAAGATAGTAATATTCTTGTTGTCCATAGGTAAGTTAGTTTCTGCAAAAGTAAATATAATCGATAAAACGGCTATGTTAAGTTATTGCGTGTTAAAATAACATTATGCTAACATACATAGCTAATAGAGTTAACTTCTGCTTAACCTGAATCTTTAATCTTGATAGTTTCTTTGCACAAAATTATAAAAGTAATGATTAGAGTTTTTCAGATCTTAATATTTGTCTTTTCTACAATCGTAGTAGCACAAGACGTAGGTTCGGTTGCAGGTAGCCTTTCAGACAAGGATAACAACAATGAACCATTGCCCTTTGCAAATGTTATTATTAAAGGTACAAGTAAAGGAACCACTACAGATTTTGATGGTAACTATTTGCTAGACAACATTGCAGTAGGAACCTATACTATCGAGTTTAGCTTTGTTGGATATGAAACATTAGAAGTTCCTAATGTTGTTATTGAAGCAGGAAAGGTAACAAATATCACCACTGCCTTAGGCGCTTCTGCTGCTGCACTCGATGAGGTTATTATTAAAACCACTGCTAGAAAGGAAAGTGAGGTCGCTTTATTATTAGATCAAAAGAAAGCTGTAACTATTAAACAGAGTATTGGCGCAGATGAACTTTCAAGAAAAGGTGTAAGTGATGCTGCAGCTGCTGTATCTAAAATTTCTGGTATTTCTAAACAACAAGGTGGTGGCAATGTTTATGTACGTGGTTTAGGAGATCGCTATTTAAACACTACATACAATGGCCTTACAGTACCATCTAATGATATTGAAAAGAAGAATATAGATTTAGGTTTATTCTCTTCTGATGTTATTCAGAATATTGGTGTTAGTAAAACTCACGCAGCAAATTTTTATGGAGATTTTGCAGCTGGTAATGTTGATATCGTTTCTAAAGAATACACAGGAAAATTCTTTATAACTGCTGAAACTGGTAGCTCAATAAATACTAGAGCAGTTGATAAAAACTTTGTAAAAAGTGAAGGCACAAGCTTTTTTGGATATTATAACAGATATGACAACAACCCTTTTGCAGTAGTTGTTTCTCACGGTGTAGATCCAGAATCTGCTTCTGGACCAGTTGCTTTTACAGGCGCTATTACAACAGGAAATTCTTGGAATATCGGAGAAGAGTCTAGATTAAGCGTTTTTGGTACAGTATCCTTTAGTAATGATTTTGAATACAGAAGAGGTACACAAGTAGACTTTACAACTGTAGAGAAAAAACGTTTCCCAGACAGTGAAGAGTTTGAATATAGCACAAACACAACTGCTATGGCAAATATTGGATACAAGATAAACAACAATCACAGGTTAACCTTTAACTCATTGTTTATTAATGATGCTACAGATGAAGTTGGTTATTTTGGTATTGGTGGAAATGGTACCAACAGAGATGCCATATTAAATACAGACAAAGGCTTTTACCAGATGAACGTACAGTTTGATCAGGATATGGTTTTCGTAAATCAATTAACTGGTAAGAGCAGACTTAATGATAAATTAGAAGTAGAGTATGGTATTGGTTTTAATAATGTACTAGCAAGACAACCAGACCGTAAACGTATTAGTGTAGAGCGTTATGATTTAGCATTAGATAATGATCCAAACACAAACCCTTTCTTTTACAGTAACATAGCCTTTGACAATCAACGTTATTTTCAAGAAATTACAGATAATGAGCTTAATGCACGTGTAAACCTAAATTACAAGCACTCAGAAGAGCTTACGTTTAACTTTGGTTACAATGGTAGATCTAAAACTCGTGAGTTTGAAAATGTAAGATACGGTTACGACTTTATTAACGGTACCAGCACAGAAGTTCCAGACATAAACAACTTAGACGCTGTATTTTCTCCAGAAAATATAGGTGAACTTTATGACATATTTGTTTTTAACGCAATAGATCCTTCTCAAGGTATTACAAATAGAAACAATCCAGGTTTACCAGAAAACATTTACGAAGGAGAACTTAACGTACAATCTGCTTATGTAGATGCAGAAATTAAATCTGGAGAAAAATGGACATTTGTACCTGGATTAAGGCTTGAGTATTTTGACCAACGTATAGATTACGATGTAATTAATATTATTGCTACAGATCCAGGCTTTAGAGAAGCAGACGAGTTATTTATACTACCTAGTTTAAATATTAAATATGCGTTAACTGAAGATCAAAACTTAAGATTCTCTGCAAGTAGAACTGTATCTACTCCAGAATTTAAGGAAGTAGCACCTTTCGTATATGAAGATGTAACACAACGTATTGGTGGTAACCCAGATTTATTAACAGATCCTGCATTTTCAAGCATCCTTAACTTAGACCTTAAATACGAATGGTTTTTTGGAAGATCTGAGTTGTTTTCTTTAGGAGCATTTGCAAAGCAAATAAACGACCCTGTAAACTTAGTTGTTGCTAATGATGCAACAGGTACACAACGATTTGCAAGAACAGGAGACAAAGCAGAGGTATTAGGTGCAGAAATAGAGATTCGTAAAAACCTTATGGTAGATGAAGATGAAAACAGCATATTCTCTACAGGTGCTAATGTTACAGTAATGCACACAAAACAAGATTTAAAGAGTTCTCAAGGATTTATTTCTACAACTTTTGATAGAGACTCAGATGAATTACAAGGAGCATCTCCATTACTAATAAATGCAGATGTTAGCTATAGCCCAACATTTGGTACATATAAGCCAGTAGCTAACCTTATTGTTTCTTATTTCTCAGACCGAATTGATGCATTAGGATCTGGACAACTAGGAAATATCACAGAAAAAAGTGTAACTACTTTAGACTTTGTCTGGAAAAACCAAATAGGAGATCACTTAGAAATTAATGCCAGCGCAAAAAATCTTTTAGATCCAACCATCGAAAGAGTACGTGAAAATAATGGAGGCGATATTACTATCTCTAATTACAAAAGAGGAATTAATGTCGGCCTGCAACTTAAATATAACTTTTAAAATCAACTCTAAACCAATCAATCTTAAAATTTAAAAACAATGAAAAAAAATCTTTTATTAACAGGNCTTACAGCAGTTGCAATGTTTTTTGCATCTTGCTCAGATGACGACACTTCTCAAATAAACATCACCAANGGTGGAGATGGTGGCAACGGAAACCAAGACAACGTAATTGGAGGTACATTATCTGAAGATTTAACTCTNACGGCTAATGAAACNTACACATTATCTTCTGCTCTTATTGTTCCAACAGGAAGAACATTAACTATTAATGAAGGTGTAGTAGTTAAAGCAAATGCAGGATCAGATGTATATATTGCTGTACAACAAGGTGCTACAATTAACGCTTCAGGATCTGCTTCTAACCCAATTGTATTAACATCAAATGTTGCAACTCCTAATGCAGGAGATTGGGGTGGACTTATCATTTTAGGTAGAGCACCTATTAACTCTGTAGCTGGTGGAGACGCAACATCTACTTCAGAAATTGGAAACTTACCATATGGTGGTAGTATAGAAAATGACAACTCAGGTACTTTACGTTACGTACGTGTTGAGTATTCTGGTGGTAGTGCAGATGCTTCTTCAGAAAACAATGGCTTTTCTTTTTATGGTGTAGGCTCNGGTACAACTATTGAATACATTCAAGCTTTTGAAGGTAAAGATGATGGTGTTGAGTTTTTCGGTGGTACTGTAAATGCAAGCTTCATATCTGTAGTTGGCGCACAAGACGACTCTGTAGACTGGACTGAAGGTTATACTGGTTCTTTAACTAACGTATACGTAAGACATGGTGTAGATCATGACAAAGGTATTGAAGGAGATGGCTTTAATACAGATATAGGAAATAATTCAGACTCTGGATTTTTCTCAGCTCCAAANATCACTAACATTACAATNGTAGGACGTGGATCGTCTAACGAAAATGAAGCAATTCGTTTACGTGCAGGAACAAGAGCTTTATTCACAAATGTAGAACTTTCAGGTTTTGCTGAAGCTTTTGATTTAGATGATGAAGATGGAGAAAACATAACTGGTTCTGGTGTAACAGCTAACGAAACAGGTGTAACAGATATTTTATTTACAGATGTTACTTTAAGATTAAAGAACGATACTGGAGCAGAATTTACAGAAGATGATTTCTTTTCTGGTATAGACAATGGTACAGGTACAGATTACGATACTTGGAGCGCTGGTTGGGTAAGAAACTAAGCTAGAACCATTTAATATAAATTAGCCTCTCCATGTGAGAGGCTTTTTTTTTANCTATTACTACTATGTTANAATAACATTAAATAGTATTGATATTAATCATATTAACAAAACGTTTGGAATCTAATTCGTATTTTCGTACGAATAATAAAATTTATCTATGATGAAAAAAATTACTTTTTTACTTACCTTTTTATTTGCAAGCACGCTTATGCTTGCTCAAACAGTTGCTCTAGAAGAGAGCTTCGAGACAGATGGTAATGGTACACGTTATACTACCACTACACCAGAATTTACTGATGGTTTTAATGATTTTTTCCTTAGAACAGATGGTTCAGACATTAACTCATCTTATGAGGTATCTGGAGCAGATGGTTCTTTTTTCTTTGCAGCTCACGATATAGATGGTGAAGGTGCAGCCCCAATACAATCATTAGATTTTACTGGTATAGATATTTCNGGNTTATCAAANCTTTCNTTTGTAATGNTTGCAGCTGAAGATGATGATGGTTCANCTAACCAAGACTGGGATNCAGATNCNTTNGTNTNNGTAGAAGTTCAANTAGATGGNGGTGGTTACACTAAAATTCTTACAATTTGCTTCTNNAGGNNNTANNAATACAGANCCNGGTTTAGATACAGATTTTGATGGTGTTGCAGATAGCACNCCTTTATCAAGTGCTTTTCAAACATTTAANGTTGANTTAGGTGNTACNGGNACTGTNGCAGATCTTAGAGTTACTTTNNNAAANTTANATGCNGGCGATGAAGATATNNCNATAGATNANTTANGATTANTAGACAATTTTACAGTAACACCAACGGTTACTATTACTGCACCAACAGATGGTCAAGTATTTGCAGATGGCACTACAAGTGTAGACCTAGAGTTTACAACAGCTAATGCTCCTGCAGGAAGTACTGTAAATGTAATTGTAGATGGCGTAACTACTGAAGATGCAGCAAGCCCATTTGCTATTCCTACTTCAAACGGAGAAACTTACAATGTTACTGTTGAATTAAAAGATAGTGGTAATGCTACTTTAGACTCAAATGCAATTTCATTTAGTGTTGCTTTTCCTTGTGATTTATTCTTGGGAGATGCGACTACAGATTGTGATACACAAACTGCAGGAACAGATACATATACTACAAGCATTCCTTTTACAAACGGCGGAACATCTACGTACACAATTAATACTGGTGGTGTAGGAGTTGTTGGTGGNGACGATCCATCTGCTGTTNCAGAAGGTACTATAACAATTACACTTGTAGATGAAGGTACAGACTTTACTGTAAACATTTTAGGTGACACTGCAGATAGCGGTTGCGATCTTACAAGATTTATAAGTGCTCCTACTTGTGTAGCTACAGCAGCTTGTCCTGGTGAAGGTGCTATAATTATTACTGAAATCCTTCAGAATCCTNATGGAACAGATACAAATAAGGAATATTTTGAAGTTTANAATACAACTGCTACACCTATTGATATGATGGGTTGGATTATTTCAGATGCTGGATCAGATTCTTTTACTGTTGAAACTTCTGTAATAATTGCTCCTAACTCTTATGCTGTTTTTGCTAACGAAGGAGATGCTGCTCTTAATGGNGGTATTACTAACGTTGCTTACGAGTATGATGGTATGGCTTTAGCAAATGGAGATGATGAAATTATTTTATCATGTNCTGGTACTGTAATAGACCAAGTATTTTACGATGGTGGTGCAGAATTCCCAGATCCAGATGGTGCAAGTATGGAGCTTGCTATCGATGCGTTAAATAGCACAGACAATGATCTAGGTTCTAATTGGGGTACTGCAACTTCAACATATGGAGATGGTACAGATATGGGAACGCCTGGCGCTCCAAATGATTTTGTATTAGCAACAGAGAACTTTAACAAGCAAACGTTTGTATTGTTCCCTAACCCAACTGCAAATGGTTCTGTAACAATAAACACTACTAACTCTTCTGATGCGACTGTAGCAATTTACAGCATCCTTGGTAAGAAAGTAGTGTCTCAAAAGCTTACAAACAACACATTAAATGTGTCTGCTTTACAATCTGGAATTTACTTAGTGAAAGTAACTCAAGATGGAGCAGTATCTACTCAAAAGCTTATCGTAAGATAATTTAGCTGAGTTTATAATATATAAAGAGCCTTCAATAACTGAAGGCTCTTTTTTTATGTTTCAAAATTTAATTAAAATGACATCTTTAGGTTAGCTATCTTTGTATAATGCTAAGAGAAGACATCTTTAAAATAACTTCAGAATTAGAGTTTAACACACTTGCCTTACGTGTGTTTAAGTTTCAGTACGAAGCTAATGCAGTNTATCAAAAATTCTGCAAACTTCTAGATAAGCATCCTAGCAACGTAAACAGCCTACGTGATATTCCTTTTATTCCTATTGAATTTTTTAAGTCTCACGACATCCTATCGTCTAAAGAGCCTATTGTAAAAACNTTTACAAGTAGTGGCACAACAGGTTCTCAAACAAGTAAGCATTTCATTACAGATTTAACTATCTATGAAGACAGCTTTAATATAGCATTCCAAGAATTTTACGGAAACCCAGAAGACTATGCAATTTTAGCATTGCTGCCGTCCTATCTTGAACGCGATGGTTCNTCTTTAATCTATATGGCAAATAATTTAATAGCAGATTCTAAACATCCTAAAAGCGGNTTTTATCTTCATAATTTGGAAGACCTTGCGCAAACACTAAAAGCGCTTGATGNTAGCGGACAAAAAACATTATTAATAGGTGTTTCTTTTGCGTTATTAGATTTGGTTGANGCTTATTCATTTCAACTTGAAAACACTATTGTTATGGAAACTGGAGGAATGAAAGGACGCCGAAAAGAAATGATTCGTGAAGAACTNCACGAAATTTTAAGTAAAGGATTTGGAGTTAACAACATTCATAGTGAATATGGAATGACAGAGTTATTAAGCCAGGCATACTCAAACGGCCAAGGTGTTTTTAACTGTCCTAAGCANATGAAAATTTTAATTCGAGATCCAGAAGATGCCTTNACATATTTAANTAAAGNNAAAACTGGAGGTATAAATGTTATAGATCTTGCCAATTTAAACTCTTGTTCGTTTATAGCAACTCAAGATTTAGGCAAACAGATATCNGAAACAGATTTNGAAATCTTAGGGCGTTTTGATCATAGTGATGTTCGTGGTTGTAACTTAATGGTGTTATAATGGCAGAGCAAAATAACAACCTAGGCTATGGCTGTTTATCATTTTGCATTAGTGTAATTGTTGCTGCAGTATTTACAGCTATTATTTATGCTAACATTAAATACAACATACTTCTTATTTTTATAGGAACGCTTTTTATTGCCAATAGAGTTACACCTTTGTTGTTTAGGAAGACAGCATCTACCTCAACATTTAAAACAGGAAAAACGNCNGGTTTTATAATCCTCGGAATTATATCTGCAGGTCTTTTTTACCTATATAATAGTACTAGCAAAGATCGTAACATTATAGACACTGTTGAGAATACTATTGACACCCGATTCTTAAAAACAGGAACAGATTCTGTTAAGGTTTTTACACATAATCGTACTTGGCGTGATTATTATGGCGCCTCCTACTCTAGTGAATTTATGGTAAGAGAACAAGATTACCATAGACTTAAAAACCAAACTGACAATTTTAAATATACAGGTCAAGCAACATTTTGGGGAGATTTATATGCTTTGGTTTCAACCAATGACGACTCAAGTTTAGATTTGGTTTATAATGCATTTGAAAGTTTAAAGACCTCAGAAAANTTAAATGCCAAGCAATTTGCAGATATGGTTGTNACTATGGTNCAAGATATGCCATATGCTCTAGTACTTGAAGGCGCCTGTTTAGCTCCAGAATTTTATGAGGAAGATTTTGCTGAGTTGTTACGAGAATGCCCATCGTGTTGCATTGGAAACAAAAGATTTGGGTTACAAAACCCTGTTTCCTATCTGGCTAACTTAAANGGAG
The DNA here is from genome assembly GCF_002716225.1 of Croceibacter sp. NCBI lineage: Bacteria > Pseudomonadati > Bacteroidota > Flavobacteriia > Flavobacteriales > Flavobacteriaceae > Croceibacter > Croceibacter sp. The sequence goes on from NZ_PAZX01000010.1 coordinate 56,570, forward strand.
ATTGTGATACTCGTACTGTCTTAATTTACACAATACTTTCTCACTTTGGGTATGATATAGCCATCCTGAATAGCGACTATTATATGCACTCTATACTAGGTATAAATTTACCAACCAGCGGACAGTATAAAACCTATCGTGGTAAAAAATACTATGTGTGGGAAACCACTTCTCAAAACTTTACAATGGGNACACTGCCTCAAAATTTTAAAGATCTTAATAAATGGTACATTGTACTTACTAACAACTAACTTATGAACTCACATCTTCTTGGTCTTGCTATTTTAGAAATTGTTATTGCAGTTATTATTTCTGTAATTATAATTTATGCCTCTTACTCTATATTAAAACGTTTGTTTTTTANGGGTACAGATTTAAAGCAAAACAANATGGCATTTATTGTGTTTACNAGTGGNATCATCTTATCTGTTGGTATTATCTTGAGTGAAATTATACCAAGCATCACCAATGTTATAAGGCTTTCTATGAGNACCAATCAAAGTATAACCATAACAGATATACTTCTCTATTCTGGCTTATATCTTATTATTGGGTTTGTATTTGCAGTAATNATTAATTTCTCTGTGTTTGTACTCTTNTCAACATTAACAAAGGGAATTAATGAATTTAAAGATATACAGCAGAACAATATTGGCACTAGTATCTTGGTAGTTGCCATACTCATTGCNATCACCTTAATCTTAAAAGATAGTATNTCCCTACTAATTAGTGCTCTTATACCCTATCCAGAAACCACCAACTTTCTTTAAGTTTTGTTAAACTTACTGTTAATAAGCACTTTAAATGTTAGGTAGATGGTTAGTAGTGGACTAAACGCACTAATAACCTAACTATACTATTATGAAAAAGATTGCATTATTAGCATTTACCACATTATTACTTGTGGCGTGTGCATCGCAGAATATTGGACCAAATGTAAATGGCAATGGCTATATGGCAGATGGTTATGATGTTACAGAATATTTTAACGACAATGCTACAGAAGGCTTTGATCGTTACTCNACAACATATAATGGCGCCAAATATAAATTTGTAAACCAAAATAATTTGGACAAGTTTAAAGCTAATCCTGAGAAGTACGAGCCGCAATATAACGGGTATTGTGCTTATGCAGTAGGTGCACAAAACAAGAAAATTAGCATAAACCCAGAATCTTATGAAATTAGAGATGGTAAACTATACTTGTTTTATGACAATATTTTTGCCGACACTAAAAAGAAATGGGACGAAGAAGGTCCAGAACAATTACAGAGCAAAGCAGATGAGAATTGGAAGACCTTAAAAAATAATTAACGTACTCGTGGTTCATAAGCCATTTGAGTGATTGGTTAGTAGTACACCGTTAAACACTAGTTTAGCGGTGTTTTGTTTTTTTACTCTTTTAACTGAATGGGTATCCATAATTCTTCTTGAGAGCTAGGATCATTTGGGTTGTAGGTACTATCCATCTTCGCAAAATGTGGTCTATTAGATAGTTTATATTTTGAAGCAGGAAGCCATTTTGAATATATAAATTGGTAGGCTTTATAAACGTCGCTAGCTAATCCTGTATAGGTGAAAACNGCATAATCTCCTTGCACCATTAGCATATCCATAGTTTCAGGGATACTATGAGATGNGTGGACTGCAACTGCNGCCCATTTTTGAAATTCTGCTTCTGGATTATAACTCTTAAAATAGTCTACTGAAGGATANACCTCAACCGAATATAAAATAGCATCACTCCTATTTAATATGGNTTTATGTTTCGGCATAAACCTTTGCCAAAGCTGTTGTGTGGTGTTTGCTGCAATACTCATTGTATTGTGCATACCAACTAACACTGTAGGTTTTAAAGTTTCAATTCTTGGTGTCATTGTATTAATCTTCAACTGTTATTTGGTACGCTTCTAACAATCCTAAAACTTCTGGATAATTAAATTTTGCCTTAGTAATTCGGTTCTTTTCTGGGTTTATAGTGTAGTTTGTGGCGCCTTTAAAATTGGCGTGTTCTAANTTGGTNCCATCAAACACTGCTAATTGAAAATTACAANNTGTAANGGTTANTCCTTTTAAAGAAGCTTCAGAGAAGTCTGCTTGCTGAAAATTACAGCCTTCAAAAGAACTTGAATTTAAATTTACCTTGTAAAATGAAGCGTGATTTAATTGGCAATCTTTTACGGTTATTGAAAACCCAAACGTATCNGCTTTATCAAATTGTAATCCTAACATCTTACATTCAAAGAATGCTACATCTTGAAATCCGGTTTCATAAATATTAGCAGAGCTTAAGTTACAGGCTTCAAATTCACAATCAATAAACTTAACCTGAGAAAGGTTAACATTNGCAAAATTGCAATTCTTAAACGTGCAAGACTCGTAATCTCCCACAGCAAATGNTTCAACAGTAAAATCTTTTTGAGATAGTTCTTGGTCTGCTATAAATTGATGCTCCATAGTATTTGACTTAAGATAGATTACGGCTAATGTTTTAACGGTCGTTTTTTAATCATACCACCTTTAATATCCTTAATACTATTCATTACNATAAAAGCACTTGGCTCAATTCNNTCTATTTCAGAATTTAGATTATTAAGCTCCAACCTTGTNATTACCGTATAAATAATATCGTGATCNTTACTTAAACCATCTTGTATAAAACCACCTTTACCCTTGTANATNGTAACACCTCTACCCAGTTTTTCAATAATCATTTTTTTTATGCGGTCGCTTTGNGAGGCAATAATGGTAACACCTATATANTCTTCTATNCCTTCAATAATAAAGTCTAAGGTTTTAGAAGCAGCAATGTAGGTGATCATAGAGTACAANGCAATTTCAATAGAAAGAAAATAAGCAGCTACAGAGAAAATTAAAACGTTAATTATGATTATAACATCACCAATGGTTACTGCAAACTTTCTGCTTAAGTAAATGGCTAAAACTTCGGTNCCATCTATCACCGCGCCACCACGTATNGCAAGACCNATTCCTGCACCTAAGAAAAAACCACCAAAGACAGCTACAAGCAAATCNTCATTAGTGACATTAGGAAATGGTACTACCGCCACACATATTGCTAATCCTGCAATGGCAAAGGCTGTTTTTATGGCAAAGCTTTTTCCCATAATCTTATAGCCTAAGATTACAAAAGGCAGGTTTACTAAAATAATAAGTGCGTAAAGTGGCACGACTGTTAGTGCAGCNAATAGTAGTGAGATACCAGTGGCNCCACCATCTATAAAATCATTAGTAAGTAAAAATCCTTTAAAGCCAAATGATGCTGAAAAAATACCAGCAACAATTAAAATGAAGTTTTTAAAAAAGCGTTTGCTTAGTCTTATAAATTCTCGGTAGCGTTTGGCAATTTCATAATCTGAATAATAATCGCCGTGATCTTCATCTTTAAATGTGCGCGTAGCTTTAATTATGACCTTTATAAAAAACGAATGCATGAATAGGTTAGTTTAAGGCTAAAGATAAGGTGTTTAAAAACGATGGCTACAGAAAAGCAAACTTATCGCTTTTCTGCATATTTAAATTTTTCAAACTTTTCAGGAAATGCATTGGTAACCGTTAATTTGTTTGATGTCACGGTAGGTTTAATTTCAATCACCTTTGTCTCTGCATCTATAACAACATCATGAAGACTGCTCATTTTTACCATATCTATATGTACTGCCTTAAAGAGACGTTTGCCATCTTTTAAGTTTATAATTACATATTCACTAGGGCGAATTTGACCTAAAGGCTTTTCATCTATCCAAATATTAAGTCGTGCAGTATTGTCTATCTTATGTAAGAAATTTGCACCATTATATACCATAATGGTTCCGTTTCCTAGACTGTCTAATGAAACCTCTTCTAGGTTTGTTTTCACAAAGTTAAACTGAGATGGTATTGGTTTAAGTGCACAAGATGATAATGCTACACAAGCAAGTATAAGTAAGATGGCTTTTTTCATAGGTAGTAATTAATAGTATGCGATATATAAATGGTCTTTCAAATATATCTAATCTATTGTTTTAGATAGAAATTGACTTCCGTTTTTATTCTGAAATATTTTAAATTGTTTTTCGTAGTCCAATACGGCTGCTACCATCAGAATACCACTGTTCTAATTCTGCAAATTGTGAATACTCGTGCCTGTTATAAAATCTAACCGAAGCTGCTCCAGATGTCCATAACCAAATTTTAGTAACACCAATTGCTTTGCAGTGTGCTTCAAGTTCTTTTAAGAGTGATGCGCCTATGCCTAAATTTCGAAATTCTTTCTCTACAAACAAATCTGTTAAGTGAAACCAACCTGAAAATACGTCGCCATTTTTATGTGCTAATCCTATAGCACAGCCAATAAGATTATCTTCCTGTATTGCTACAAAATGTATGGGTTCTGTTTCCTCTAACGCTACATGTTCTTCTCGCATTAGAGTATCAAACCCTAAATTTACTTGATTGCTTTCCTTAGGTGTTAATGCTCTATTTACAATTGTTATAGCTTTCATAAGGTGCTAAGGGTTTTAAAACAACATATAGGTTTTAATATTTTGACTTCAGAATTTTTAAAATTCGACTATACATAATCTCAGATAAGTTCCAATTGTAGCCATTAAAATTTACGGTGTTAGTAAACTGAATAACAACCGTATTAATATCTTGGTGGTATTCTGCTATGGTTTGGTATCCTGGTATAAGGCCAGTATGATTAAATTTATAAAGGGATGTGTATATCTCTTGTTCCTTAGCATCAGAAAATGCAGAGCCATCGTTTAACGCTCTTATAAACTTGCCTAAATCTTGTGCAGTAGCAAGCATAGACCCAATATAATCTGTCTTAAGATCTTCCTCATAACCTACATAATAGCCACTCATAACGTCTTCGATATTCACATCATTTAAAGAAGTGTACGTATTGTTTAAATGCAACGGATTTAAAATTTCTTGTTGTATATATTGTAAATGGCTATATCCTAAAACACGATCCATTACACGACCAAGCAACAAGTAATTGGTATTACTATACTCATAATCCTGATCTGGCTCAAAATTGGCTGGCTTATTTAAGACAAGCTCGAGGATCTTCTGTTCACTACTTGGTGGATTTGCCCAAAAATTAGGCACATCTGTATAGTTGGGAATGCCGCTTCTGTGGGTAACCATCATTTTTAGGGTTATGTCTTTAGCATTATCTATACTTCCATCTAATTCTGGCAGGTAATGGGATAGCGTTTTATGTATTGAAAGTTTACCGCTACGCTCTAATTTGGCTATGGAAAGTGCTACATAAAGTTTACTTACACTTGCTATTTTAAATAAGGCTTTTGGATCTGCTGGTGTTTTTAATGCTCTATTCTTATATCCTGAAGTGTAAAATTCTGGTTCCTTATCTTGACCCTTATCTACATATACTACAATACCATCATACCCATAATCTTTAGCGTTGTTTACTTGTTCCTGTATAGTATTTGGTAAAGGTGTTATCCAAGCTGTAACTATTGGCCACGGCACAAAATACAATGAGATAGCTGTTCCCACAAACAGTAGCATTCTAATAATTTGTTTTGGGGTTGGTGATTTCATGAGGTTGGTACTAGGGCTTTAAGTTACTGTGTTAAATTAGCGTTTATTTTCAGTTTAAAACTGACGCTATCAATTCCGCGTGGATTCGGGCGTACTCGCATCCGCCGAAATTGCGGTTATACATTGTTATATAGTATTATCACTCATTTTTACTAAATTGCTTTTAAACCCTTTATTTACAAGGTTTTTGTGTTTTTAATCAATGCAAATTAATGCAATAAAATGCTACTAAAAGTTAGGTTTGTTGTACCTAATGTTGTACCTTCGTATTGCGTTGCACTCATTTGCACTGCCTATTAATCAGGGTTTTATGTCTTCAATTAAAGTAGTATTAAGAAAAAACAAGATAAATAAAGCTGGACTTGCACCTCTTTATTTACGAGTAATCAAAAACAGAAAAACAAAATTCATTTCATTAAGCGTAAAATTACAGCCAAATGAATGGGATGAAGATAAGCAAAAAGTAAAGAAGAATCACAAAACTTCAACAAGGTTAAACGCATACATATCAAGAAAGATAGCAGATGCAGAAGGCGAGATTGCTGACCTTGAAAGAAGAAATCAATCTACATCAGCAAGAAGAATAAAAGAAGCCATTAAGGGTAAACCCTTAATTAACTTTTTTGAGTTTGCTTATGATAGATGCGAAAAGCTAAAAGATACTGTTACGCTATCTACTTACAGAAGCTATAAAAATAACATAGAAAAATTTGAAAGGTTTATAGGGCATCGTGAAATAATGTTTGATGATATTACAGCTACAACCTTAAAAGATTATGCATCACATTGCAGTTCTAAATTAGGCAACAATAACACGACTATAAATTATGCGTTTAGAATCCTAAATTTAATGTTTAGAGAAGCCAAGAAAGAAGATTTAATATCCAATGAGCTTGTACCCTTTACCAAGTTTAAAGTAAAGAAAAACAAGACTACAAAGCGTTATTTAAACGAAGAACAGTTTGAAGCTTTTATGAATTTAGAAGTACCACAAGAACACAAAGCACAGGTTATCAAAGATATGTTTATCTTTTCTGTTTTTTCTGGAGGGTTACGTTTTGGTGATGTTATCGAATTACAATGGAAGCATTACGATAGCAAAAATCACAGAATTACAAAGACGATAAGAAAAACGAAAAGACAACACAGTATTAGGATAGGTCAAAAAGCGGTTGATATTTTAGAGAAGTACAGAACCCAAGACCAAAAGCAAAACGATATAATTTTTCCATTTGCAAAAGTTGACGAGTTATATTTTAAAGATAGAGAACACAGAAGTTTAATAACCAATAGAGCAATTTCATTGAGTAATATGTATTTGAGCAGAATGGGAGAAGAATTAGAACTACCTTTTAATTTATCCTTTCATATTAGCCGACATACATTTGCTACAAGGGCATTAAACAATGGAATGCGTATAGAACACGTTTCTAAACTTATGGACCATTCAGATATTGGCATTACTCAAGTGTATGCCAAAATTATTAGTAGTGAGTTGGATAATGCAGTAGATAAATACATCAATTAAAGTATGAAAGTTAAAGAACTGATAGATTCTATTTTAAAAAATGAAATGTCATTTTTTGAAATTGTTCAATACATAGAAACAAATTCAACAGACAGCTCAAGAGATCTACTGTTAAATGAAATTTATTCAGCTTTTAAAATGAAATCTTTGGATTTTATGTTTGAAGTAAAAGACGAGGACATAAAAGATGCTATTAATCAATTTGACCATAATTTGGAATACTTGTATTTAAGTGATGAGGATAAACTTAAAGTCCAACATTTCATTAAAGAGATAGACAATAAGTTAACTATTTTCAATGTAGGTGGATTTTCTAAAGTAGCAGACCCAAAAAAGACTAAAGTTATCTACTTAAATAATTTAATGATTGAGTATCACGATGGCTTTTTTCAGCACGAAATAAAAGGCTTTGAAAATTTAAATCATTTTAAATCAATATGTGAATCTTTGAAAAAGCATTTTGAAAAACCGATAGTTAAAATTGAGCCTCAAACAATTCAAATGAATTACGCCAACTACCAAAACGACGAGCCTACAGATGTTTTTATTGTTGAAGAATTAGAAAAACGTTTAGCAATAGAAGCAGTAGAATACAAACGTAAACTTGATGATGAATGGGAAAAATACACTTTTGATCCTATGTATTTTGATAACTTTATTTCTGGCGACTTATACAATGAGTTTTTAAAATCCTTATATGAAAGAATCAAGCCATTAAACGACTTTGAAGTTAATAAATACCTTACGTTATCAGTAAATCAATTTAAAACCCATACACCAGAAAAAAGAACAGAAGCATTTAAGAGGTTGTATTACGAAACTTATTGGTTTCCGAATTATATGGAATACAAAGAAGAATCCTATATGTCAAAATACGCAATGCACGTATGGAAACACTATAAATCACACTTTAATAAATACAAAGAAGCTACAGAAAACACATTACAAGACTTTAAAAATGGCTTAATTGGAAGCAGTAAAAAAGAAATAATTGAGAAACCAAAATCGGTATCAAAATCAAAATACAATTCATTTACTTATATAAACAATCTTACTGGGCAAACACAATTAACCGACCTAATGAATGCTTTAAAACGTAAAAAACTTATTGATAATTCAACCGACTTAAAGGATTTTAGAAAAGTATTTAGCGGTGAAGCAATTGAAAAGCCTATTGTTTGGTCTGGTAAGATTAGCGAACTTTCATATTTTATTAAGCAATTGCATAATGAATTAAAACTTGTTAAAGATTTAAAGCAACAACAATGGGCAGTAACTATAAACTGTTTTATTCAAGAAAACGGAGAGCAATATAACCGCACAAAATTGAGAACTCAAAAAGTTCCTACTACTTCAAAAAACATCGATTCAGCATTAAATACACTAAAATAACACTCTACACTTAAAGCGCAGTATTAAAATTTTTTATTCAAAAACTACAAGTTAATCTCTTATAGTTTAACTGTTTTTACTGACACTCTACACTCTACACCTTACTCTAAACCCTTACTGGTAAAGTGTTTTTAGACTCTATTTCTGCCAAAATTTGTTTCCATAATCATAAAATTTTATTCAAATGGAAGCAATTATTTTAAGCACCCAACAGTACAAAGATTTAGTTAATCGTTTAGAAGATTTAAACAAACAGTTAGAGGAAAAACAAAAGAAACCTCAAGACACTTTTTTAGACAATCAAGAATTTCTTCAGCTAATGAATATTAGCAAAAGAACAGCGCAAACTTGGCGTGACGAAGGCGTTATTTCATTTTCACAAATAGGTTCTAAAATCTATTATCGTATGAGTGATGTGCAAAAGTTATTAGACAATAACTATCGTAAAGCATTCACAACAAAAAGAAATAAGTACTAATCCTTAAATCTTAAAGTTATGCAAGTAGCCGTATCAGTCTTTAACGACTTCATTTATAAGGTTGAGGATAAGCCTTTAGAAAAAATCCTAAACGATATTAAAATAGGTACTTATAAAGCTAAAATAAGAGATATAAGAAACCTAATGTCTGATGATAAAGTAAAGGAAGCAGACCATTTAAAAAAGCAATTACAAGCGTTTACAGTATCAGGTACTTTTAGTAATGGCAGAAGTATAGACAAAATTGATACTTACAGTCAATATCTAATTTTGGATATTGATAAACTTTCAGAATTACAATTGAAAGAGATTAAACAAGTCACACGTTTAGCACCTTACACTTATGCATCATTTATTAGTCCTAGAGGTAAAGGCTTAAAAATTATTGTAAAAGTTAGCTCTACTAAAGAGCATCACAAAGAAGCCTACAAACAAGTTGTAGCCTATTATGAACAAGCCTTAAATAAAGACATAGATACCTCTGGAAGTGATATTTGTCGATTATGTTTTATGTCTTATGATGAAGATTGTTTTATCAATCCAAATGCAGATGTTTTTGAAGTCAATATAAAACTAGAACAAGAAAAACCAATTCCCATAAAAAACAATAATTCAATAAGTAATGACATAGAAGCCTATATATCCGAAATAGAGAAAACAGCAACAGATATTACAGGTAATTATGAAACTTGGCGAAATTTAGGTTTTGCAATTTCAGAAGAATATGGAGAAGCTGGAAGAGATTACTATCACAGAATAAGCAGATTTTATATAAACTACAACTATCAAGAATGCGATAAACAATACACCAACTGTCTAAAAGCAAAAGGCACAGGTATAAGTATTTCTACGTTTTACTATATGGCACATCAAAATAATATAAAGCCATACAAAGAAGCTATTGAAGAAGAAATATTAATACGAAAAGAAGAAACCAATTCAGAAGATTATTCAGATAGTCCAACATTCTCAACTTCCTTAATTCCTCAACTTCCGCAATTCCTTCAACAAGTAATTAAGCATACAAAAACAGACCAGGAAAAGGATATAATGATATTAGGTGCTATAACAGCTATCAGTGCTTGTTTGCCTAAAATATACGGTATCTATGATGGTGATAAAGTATATTCTAATTTGTACTTGTTTGTAACAGCGGCAGCAGCTTCGGGAAAAGGTAAGTTAAAATTTTGTAAAAGATTGGTTTATAAAATTCACAAAACAATGCGTGAGGAAGCTAAACTAATGGAATCGGAATATGATGCAGAATTAGCACAATACAACAAGAATAAGGCAAAAGATGAAAACTTAAAGAAACCTCAAAAACCACCTATTAGAATGTTGTTTATTCCTGCAAATAACAGTTCAACAGGTATGTTTCAATTATTGTATGATAGTAAAGGTAGAGGACTAATTTTTGAAACAGAAGCAGATACATTAGCTAAAAACTTTAAAACAGATTATGGCGATTATTCCGATGGTTTTAGAAATGCCTTTCATCACGAAACCATAAAATATTTTCGTAGAACAGATAGAGAATATGTAGAGATTGAAGAGCCTTGTTTGTCTTGTGCTTTAACAGGTACACCAAAACAAGTTTTGGCGTTAATGCCAAATGCTGAAAATGGTTTGTTTAGTCGCTTTATGTTTTATCAAATGCCAACAAGTACGACTTGGAAAAACGTTTTTGCAATTAATACTAAAAAAGGGTTAAATGAGTATTATGATCAATTAGGTAATGAATTTTATGAGTTATACAGACAGCTAATCACCAATACTGAAATTCAGTTTTCATATACAGAAGAACAGCAAGAATTATTTAATCAATTTTTTTCAAAAATTAATTTATACTATCTAAATGTAAATCCTTTAGAATATAATTCTTCAATTAAAAGAATGGGTATTATTGCGTTTAGAATTAGTATGATTTTAACTGTTTTAAGAATATTGGAAACAGGCGATGTTTCAAATCCTTTGTACTGTTCTGATGAAGATTTTCAATCTACATTAACTATCGTAAAAGCCTTAATAAAACACAGTAGTAAAGTGTATTCTAGTTTACCGGTTGATAAAACTGCTATAAACTACAAGAACAAAAAAGAACAATTTATTGATAGTTTACCATTACGTTTTTCTACACAAGATTATATTAGCTATGCATCTAAATTAGATATTACGCAAAAAACAGCAGAGCGTTACATTACAAATCTTTGCAAAACCAACTTCTTATTAAGAGAGTCACAGGGCAATTACTACAACCCTTCAAAAGAAGTAAGTGAGGAAAACGAGTGAACTGCGGAGGTTTAGTATTATTTCCCTCACTTTCCTCATTTCCCTTGCGGTTTATCTTTAAAAGATTTATATTTTTAACATTTTAAAATAATAGAGAGTTAACATCATCATATATAATGCAAAACTTACAACAAGACTTAATAGAGCTACTTAAAAACGAAGACAATTTAGTAGTAGACAATCAATTAAATAAAAACAAGATTATAGAAGCAGCTTTAAAAGTAGAGCCATTTCTTATAAGTCTATTAATTAAAAACGATACATTTAAAAAACACTTTTTCCAAGAAGTGGAAAATGTATTAGTATTCGATAAAATTAAGTTTCAAAGGTTTGTAAATAATAAGTCTTTTTTACCTGATAGTTACACAGCATTTAAAAACAAAATAGGTTTAGCTATTAATGATGATACTACAGATAATTTCATAAAAGCCAAAAACGATGTTGTATTAGTATGGCCTCATAAAGATTGTGTATTAGAAGGAGGGCAAACCAAAGAAGATCAAAAAAGAAATGAGATTTTTTGGAACGAAACTCTTGCGCCAGATAATGTTGATAGATTATTAGATGCTAAAGCATTTACCAATTTCAAAAAATACGATAAAGATGGTGAGTATAAAGTAACAGAGTTTACAGGAGATGAAAACCTTATCTTAAAAGGAAACAACTTACTAGTCCTTTCTTCATTGCTAAAAACACATAGAGGTAAAATAAAATTAATTTATATAGACCCACCCTATAATACAGGTTCTGATAGTTTTGGTTATAATGATTCATTTAACCACTCTACTTGGCTAACTTTTATGAAAAACCGTTTGGTTATAGCTAAAGAATTATTACGTAATGATGGAGTTATTTTTGTCCATTGTGATAATAATGAACAAGCATATTTAAAAGTTTTAATGGATGAAATATTCTTGGAAAATAATTTTGTTGATACTATCACTGTTGTAAATAATCCAAGAGGTAGGGATTATGGTGGTATTGCTAATATGCACGAATTTATTCATATCTATGGTAGGTCTTCAAGTTATGAAATGTATAAAACAGTTGATAAGGATAAGAAATTTCCATTTAAAGATGAAATAGGTAGTTTTGAAACAAGAGAGTTGAGAAATAGAAATACAGCTTTTCACGATGGTAATAGACCAAATTTATGTTATCCATTTTACGTTAACCCTAAATCTAAACTTGACAATAATTTTTTAGAGTTGTCTATTGAACCAAAGGAAGGCTTTATTGAAGTTATGCCAGCTAAATCTCAAGGTATCCAAACAGTTTGGCGTTGGGGTAAGCCTAAAGCTGTTGAAAATTTAAATATTAATGTGGTTGGTAAAGCTATGCAAGAAGATGGTCGATTTATGATAGTTGAAAAATATCGTGATAACTCAAGGCTTGCACGTTCTGTATGGTGGGATAAAGATGTTAATTCTGAAAAAGGCACTGTTCATTTGAGAGAATTATTTAATGGTAAGGTTTTTAATTTTCCTAAACCAGAAACTCTGCTAACACGTATTATTGAAATTACAACTAAAGAAAATGATATTGTTTTAGATTATCATTTAGGTAGTGGTACTACAGCTTCAACAGCTCATAAAATGAAAAGAAAATACATTGGTATAGAGCAAATGAGTTATATAAATACAGTTACTACTAAAAGACTACAAAAAGTAATTGAAGGAGAACAAGGTGGTATTTCTAAAGATGTTAATTGGCAAGGTGGTGGTTCGTTTGTGTATGCGGAACTTATGCAGTACAATCAATATTTTATAGGTAAAATACAAGAAGCTAAAACTAAAGAAGATATTTTAAAGGTTTGGGAAGAAATGCAAGACAAAGCGTTTATTTCTTATCAATTCGATAAAGATATGTTCAATAAGCGTTTAGAGGCTTTTAAAACAGCTTCGTTAGAGACTATGCAACAGTATTTAATAGAGATATTAGATAAAAACCAATTGTATGTAAACTTTAGCGAGATTGAAGATGCAAGTTTCAATATTAGTGATGAAGATAAAGCGTTAAACTATTCATTTTATAAAAAATAATAGCTATGAAGAAAGAAATTATACAATCCCTATCTAATACGTTTGAAGACCATTCTCAAACAACAGAAAATGGTATTGAGTTTTGGTTTGCAAGAGATATACAACATTTATTAGGTTACACAAAATGGGATAATTTTAAAAAAGTAATTGTAAAAGCTAAAATTTCTTGTGAAGCTTCAGGTAACGATATTTTAGACCATTTTGCTGACGTCGGGAAAATGGTAAAACTTGGTTCAGGTAGCGAAAGAGAGATAGACGATATAATGCTTACAAGATATGCTTGTTATCTTGTAGCTCAAAATGGCGACCCTAGAAAAGAGCAAATTGCATTTGCTCAAAACTATTTTGCTATTCAGACACGTAAGTTTGAAGAAATTGAAAAACGCATAAAAGACTGGGAGCGTTTACAAGCAAGGCAAAAATTAACACTTTCAGAAAAAGAACTTTCAGAGTTAATTTATGAACAAACAGGTAACGATAAAAATTTTGGTTTAATTAGAAGCAAAGGTGATAGAGCACTTTTTGGGAAAACCACTCAACAAATGAAGGCAAAATTAGGTGTGCCTAAAGGAAGAGCGCTTGCAGATTTTTTACCTACAATCACCATAAAAGCAAAAGACTTTGCTACAGAAATAACTGTATTTAATACTAAAGAAAAAGGACTTTCAACAGAAAGACAGATATCTACAGAACATATAATAAATAATAGAGGGGTTAGAGATATTCTTTTAAAAAGAGGTATAAAACCAGAAGAATTACCACCAGAAGAAGACATAAAAAAACTAGAGCGTAGGGTAAAGTCAGAAGAAAAGAAAATAGGTAAAAATCCAAAATCATTAAAAAACAAGGATAAAGAATAATATGAGCCTATTTAATCAAGATACTATTCAACGTTTAGACAAGCGTATTGCAACTAAAATTGATGATGGTGATTTAATTGTAGAATTATCGCCAATTATTAAAAATAATTTAAAATTTGCACCACGTCATTATCAAGAAGAAGCGTTTACACACTTTAACTATTACATAAATAACCCACGTTTAAGAGCAAAACCAACACAAGTGTTGTTTCATATGGCAACAGGTTCTGGTAAAACGTTGGTTATGGCAGGTACAATGTTAGAGTTGTACAAAAGGGGATATCGTAACTTTATTTTCTTTGTAAACACAGATACTATCATCCGTAAAACAAAAGAAAACTTCTTAAATCCAAACAGCACTAAATATCTATTTAAAGAGCAAATCAATATAGATGGTGTAAATGTAAATATTACAGAAGTAGAAAGTTTTGAAAGTACCAATACAGATGATATTAACATATTGTTTTCTACCATTCAAGGCTTACATACTAAATTAAATGCACCAAGAGAAAACAGTATAACCTTTGATGATTTTTTAAATAAAGAAGTTGTTTTAATAAGTGATGAAGCACACCATATTAACACGCTTACCAAAAAGAAATTAAGCAAAGGAGAAAAAGAAAACTTTAATAGTTGGGAATATACTGTTGAGCGTATTTTAAGAAGCAATGTAAACAATATTATGATGGAGTTTACAGCTACTTTAGACCTCAATCATCCTAATATAGCATCTAAATACGCAGATAAATTATTATACGATTATTCATTAGCAAAGTTTAGAGAAGATGGCTACTCAAAAGAAGTACAAACCAACCAAGTAGATTATCAACCTATACAACGTGCAATTGTTGCAGTTCTAATAAGTCAGTTTAAAAAGAAAATATTTGCATCTAAAGGTATTTTAGCAAAACCAGTAGTAATGTTTAAATCTAAAACAACTACAGAAAGTGCTGAAATGGAAAAAGCGTTTATTGATGAAATAAGAAACTTAACCGTCACGAAATTAGAGAATCTTATAAAATTAGATAATGCCATTTTAGATAAAGCAATAGCTTACTTTAAAGAATTAAACATATCATCACAAGGTTTAATTGATGAAATAAAAGAAGACTTCACAGAAGATAAAATTGTTTCTGTAAACTCTAAAAATGATAGTGATGAAAAGCAAATAACCATTAATACATTAGAAGATAATAATAATGAGATTAGAGCAGTATTTGCAGTAGATAAATTAAATGAGGGTTGGGATGTTTTAAACTTGTATGATATTGTTAGATTATATGATACGCGTGATGCTACAGGAAATAAACCAGGTAAAACAACTGTAGCAGAAGCACAATTAATTGGTAGAGGTGCAAGATATTATCCGTTTCAATTAGAAGAAAATCAAGAATTAGATAAACGTAAATATGATAATGATTTAGAAAACATAATGCGTTTTTGCGAGACTCTACATTATCATTGCTCACACAACCCAAGATATATTACAGAATTAAACAATGCACTTCGTCAAATAGGAATGTTTCCTGAAGAAAAAGTAGAAGTAGATTTAATTCTTAAAGATGAATTTAAAGAAACAGCATTATATAAAAGCGGTTTTATATTTTTAAATAAAAAGGTTAAGAATAACCCTAAAACATTATTAGAATATCAAGAGCCAACTATTGTAAAAAAGCACACCTACGCATTAAAAACAAATAGGTCAGCACAAACGGTAATATTAGATAATAACAGAGTAAAGCAAAATACAGTACAAGCCAATTATGCAAATAAACATTTGTTTTCTGTATGGGATAAAACTATTATTCAAAAAGGTTTAAATAAAATACCATTTTACCACTTCAATAACATCAAAAAGTTTTTTCCAAGTGTAAAATCTATGAACGATTTTATTACTAATGAAAAGTATTTTGGTGGTATAGTAGTAGAAGTAACAGGATTGCAAAAAGACACAAACAACCTATCTGCTAATCAAAAATTAGAAATTGTTATAAGTGTAGCTTCCAAAATAGCAAATGAAATATCTACAAAGTTTGGTGATTATAGAGGTACAAAATCATTCTATAGAGAGCCATTAAGAAAGTATTTCAAGGATAAGAAATTAGCTTTTTCTGTTAATCAAAATGCAACAGCAGAAACAGGTAAACCAACAATGCGTAATGATATTCCTCAAGAATATTTTGTAGACTTAAACAAAGCAGATTGGTATGCTTACAATGAAAATTATGGTTCATCAGAGGAGAAGTTTTTAGTAAAGTATTTCCACGATAATATTGAAGATTTAAAAGAGCGTTTTAAAAACATCTATTTATTAAGAAACGAACGATTCTTTAAGTTATACAGGTTTAGTGATGCAAAAGCAACAGAACCAGACTTTGTATTATATATGACAGATAAAAATTCAGATGATGAGGTTATTTATCAATTATTCATAGAGCCAAAAGGGGACCACTTATTATACAATGATGAATGGAAAGAACAATTCCTTCAAGAGATAGAAAAAGAAGCGGTTATAGAGCTATACGAAAGTCAACAATATAAATTGATTGGTATGCCATTCTACAACAAAGCTAATAGAGAGGATATTTTTATTGAGAAATTAAATAGTCTATAAGAATTAATAAAATCTATGAACAATTTTAAAGGAGCAAGGTGGTATAAATGTGATTTACATTTGCATACAACTGTAAGCAAATGTTTTGATGATAAAAATGTAACACCAGAGCAATGGGTTGCTAAAGCTATTGAGCAAGGTTTAGATTGTGTAGCTGTAACAGACCATAATTCGCCTTTAGGTATTAAAGCGATTCAAGAAGCAGCAAATGAGAAAAACTTAACAGTTTTCCCTGGTGTGGAAATAACTTGCGATACATCAAAAATTCATTTATTGGTATTATTCGACCCTTCAAAGGGTGAAGAGGAAGTAAAAAGTTTTTTAAGTAAATGCGATATTGAGCATAATGTATATGGTGAAGAAAATGCAACTACGACTAAATCTGTTTTTGAGGTTGCAGATATTGTTAAAGATAAATGTGATGCTTTAATAATTCCAGCTCATATAGACGAGTTTGCAGGTTTAAGTACTTTGAGTGCTCAAAATTTAGAAGATTTTTATAAGCGAAGTGATATTAATGCAGTTCAAGTAGTACATAAAACCTTTAATGATAATGAATTTACAAAAAATACCATTAAAACAGTTGTTCCATATTTGAATGACTATTATAGTAATCCAACACCTAAAATTGATGATGCTAAAGGTTATGATTGGTATAGAACTGTTGAGTATGCTAAAAATAAAGAGTTAGCAATTCTAACATTTTCAGACAATCCTCACGCACCCAAAAATTCTAAACACGGTTTATATGGTATAGGTACAAGATTTACTTATATCAAGATGGATGAAAAGCCTACATTAGAAGGACTACGTCAGGCATTTCTATTGCCTTTTCATAGGGTTGTTAATGATTTTAATGATACTGATAACATTATTAAAAAACCAGATTTTTGGATTAAGTCAATTACGATTACTGATACTTCTTTAACAGGTAAAGAACCTTTTAAAGTTGAATTTAATCCACAACTAAATACAATTATTGGAGGTCGGGGTAGTGGTAAATCCAGTATTTTAAGATTTATAAGAGGTGTTTTTAATCGTACAAAAAATCTCGAAAGCTTTACTGATTTAATAACAGAACATAATAGTTTTTATAAGACAAATGTTTTAAATGGTATAGAATCAATAGGAGTTTTTAATGATGCTTCAACCATTGTTATTGAATTTATCCGTAAACACTTTTTATATAAGGTAAAAGCTTCAAGTATTAATTCATCAATAAATCAATTTATAGAAATTCATAGATTGGATGGTAATGTTTGGACAGAAATTGAAGATAAAGAATTTTTAAACTTTTTAGAGTTTGAACAATATTCTCAAAAGCAAATATTTGAGATATCTAAAAACCCAAATGCTTTATTAGAAAGAATTGATATAAATGTTGGAGTAATAAATGATTTAAAGGATAAACGAGAAGTAACAAAAGAAAATTTCTTAAAGTCTTGCAGTACTATCAGGGCTTATCAAGTGAAATTAAAATCAAGACTTAAATTAAAAACCGATATAGAGGATTTAAAAAAGAAATTAAAAACTTTAGATAAGGCAGGTATTAAAGATTTAATGGCTGAAAAAAAAGTTTTTGAAGAAGAAGAAAAATTACTTGATAATTATAAAAAACAAATTGAGGTTTTAATATCTCAATTAGGAGATTTTAAATCAAATTTTAATATAGATAAGGTAAGTGTTGATGGTATCTCTGTTGCTTACAAAGATGAAATAGATAGTTTGTTATCCAATATAGATGATGAGGTAGTAAAACAATACAAAGCATTTGTAAACTTAATTGGTTCTTTAGAGAAGATAAAATCAAATTTAGAAACCAAAATATCATCTTCAAATTGGAAAAAATCTTATATCAAAGCAATTACTGATTATGATAAAAAGAAAACAGAGTTAGAGGCAGAAGGTGTTGTAGCAATAGATCAATATGAAATAATATCAAAGGAAATAGAAAGTAAATCTTTAGATTTAGCAGAGTTAAATGTTATTAATGAAAGTAAACGTTCTGAATTAGTACAAAGAGATAAGTATAAAGCTGAATTTATACAATTATGTAAGGATATAACTAATAAGCGTAAAGAGTTTATTCAACAAAACATATCAGATAAAAAGATAAAAGTTAAAATTAATCCATTTAGAAATCAAACCAATTTTGAATTACAAATAAGGCAAATAATTAATAAAGACACATCATTTGAAAGTGACTTTATAAAGTTAAAGGAATTATGCTTTCAGGGTAATGTAGAGCAAAATATAGAAAGAGTAAGAGAAGAATTTAGAAAAAATCATTTTGAAGATAAATCAACCATAGTTAAGGGTAAGTTTAAAAATGTTATTCACTCATTAAAATCAAGCGCTATGGATGAACTAGAATTGTTTATGCCAGAGGATGAGGTCGTGGTTCAATACAAACCTGAAAATTCAGATAAATTTAAACCTTTATCAACAGCATCAGCAGGTCAAAAAACGACAGCAATTTTAACGTTTTTACTTTCTTTTGGTTCAATTCCTTTATTGTTAGACCAACCAGAAGATGATTTAGATAATCGTTTAGTATATGATTTGATTGTAGATAGGTTAAAACTAGCAAAAGATAATAGACAAATAATTGTTGTAACTCATAACGCTAATATACCTGTAAATGGTGATGCAGAGTATATTATTTCAATGGATTCAGAAAGTCGATATACTTCCATTTTGCATTCTGGTACTGTTGAAAGAGATGAAATTAAAAGAGAAATTTGTGATGTTATGGAAGGTAGTGAAAAAGCCTTTAGAATGCGTTCCGAAAGGTATAAGGTAAGCTAATTCCCCACAAAATAAAACCCAGTTTTTTCGTACCTCAAAATCCTCTGTCTTTTATTTTGTTCCGCTCGCCAATGCGCTTGTAGTTTTTGGTTGCCTACCCTCACACAGCACATTACTTGTTTTATTTAAACTATTTTATTTTAATAAATAGGTACAAAAAAAAAGTAAAAAGCTGTTGCCAACGCTCACACCAAAAACTACCCAAAGCTATGTTTACATAATACAAGTTATAGTAGCAAACGGCACTTTTCAAAGGTTTGCTATCGCAGTAGTAATGCATTTTGTAGCTATAACTGGTATTATGTAAAATATCCACTCACCATCCGCACAAATCCGAACTTATAACGATATTTTGAACAAGTATTAAACGGTTGTAAATTTAAAAGGTTGAATAAGTTTAGTATTATATTCGTTATCTCATTCAAGCTGCACAAAACCATCGTTAAGCCTGTGCTGAGCGTAGCCGAAGTATTCAAGTTTTCCTTACCTCAAGTCTTTGTTTGTTTCATTTCGTTAACAAATATAAAAGTCCACTTTTCCCCACCACCCAAGTCAGCGGTTATAAAAAAATAGGTTTATAATGTATAGTACTACGCCATAGCACATTACTTTTTATCGCTCGCCTTGTCTCGAGCGCCAGTCGAGAGATCAAAAAAGCAATTAGCTATTGTCTAAAAGTCCTGTATAAGTAGCTTGTTTAAATGCTGTTTTATCAAACAACTATTTAAAACGCTACCCATACAAACGCTTCATCCCACGCTCAAATTGGATATAACCTATTTTTTTAAGAGTTTATGCCCCAAAAAGTGTTGTTCAATTAATTTAATACATTTCATTATGCTTACAAAAACAATCCAAATTACAGAAGTCACAGTTGATGAATTAGCCGATAAGGTAGCAGATAAATTATTACTTAAAATTGAAGATTACCTTAAAGAACTATCAAAATCTAAAAATGATGAATTACTAACAAGACAAGAAGTCGCCGAATATTTAAGAATCAGTTTGGTAACAATACATTCTTGGAATAAACACGGTATTTTAAACCCAATTCGTATGGGCAACAGAATCTTATATAAAAAACAAGATATTTTAGATGTTTTAGAAGAACAGTCAATAAATAAAAAAAGGTAGCAAATATATGTGGCTACCACAGCCAACGCGCAAGGCTATAAAGGTCAAGCCCTACGGGTTTTGAATAAAACTTTTTTCAAGATATTTTGTCTATTTCATTAAACATTTTAACTCAAAAAACTTTTATCCAAAAACCTTGACAGCCTCATCCACGCCACAAGAGCATTAGGCTTTCTTTTTTTATTGTTTTTCTTTTAAAAAATTAATGGCGCGAAGCGTAGCGAAGCAATTTTAAATTGGATAGCTATGTCAACTTTTGAACTGAAAACCCACCAAATCGGAAGAACCTACTCGAACCCTCATTTTTTTATCCTAAACAAAGGACTTAACAGCGGAAAACCGCTCTCAAATCCTTGTCCTAACTGTTTTGTAGTAATCACAAAAACGGAAACAGAGAAAAACACGCTTTTTCATTTGTCTATGATGTTACAAATAGGCGGTTTTTACGCTTATTATTTAAAAGGTAGTGTTATTCCGTTTATTTCTGTAGATGATTGCAGAAAAACGCTAAAAAAAGGGTTAAAATCTACTTCAAACATATGTGACCAGATGCAAAAACATATTAAAGCGGTTGAGGTTATCAGTAAAAAAGAAAAAGAGCTTCAAAATGTCATTGATAAAATGGCAGTTTTAAAAGTTGCATACATTCGTAATTGTTTCAAATTAATGCAAACAAATGAAGCTTGATGCAAAGGCGTCTAAACGGCTGAAAAGAGTAACAAAATAGCATTATTTTAGTTATATTTATAATGAAATAAAGGTTTTAAAGCAATATAAAGTCCGTACCAAATCCAAAGGAGTTTAATTTTAAATTGTTTTATATTATGGGTAAGATTTCTCAAGGAATTTTAGGCGGATTATCTGGTAAAGTAGGTAACGTAATTGGTGGTAGTTGGAAAGGTATTGACTACATCAGAATTAAGCCATCAAGCGTGGCGAATCCTCGAACAGAGGGGCAAGTAAACCAACGTAATAAATTTACGGTTACATTGGAATATTTACAACCAAACAAAGAGTTTTTAAAAGTTGGTTACAAGTCTTTTGCGACAAAGAAAACCGAATTTAATGCTGCAATGTCTTATGTATTAAATAATGCAGTAGGAGGGATTGCACCTAACTTCACAATCGATTATTCTTTAGCTTTATTGAGTAGAGGTTCTTTATCTGGAGTGTTAAACGGAACTACTGACTTAACAACACCAGGACAAGTGGATTTTGGTTGGGGTGATAACTCGGCAGAGGGTAACGCAAATGCAACAGATAAAGCAATGTTGTTAGTTTACAATCCAAGTAAAAAAGAATCTGTTTATATTTTAGATGGTGCAGACAGAACAGCAGGTTCTCAATCGGTAACAATTCCAAACACCTATGCAGGAGACACAGTAGAGCTATTTATGGCGTTTGTTTCTGCTGATGGTAGTCAAGTATCAAATAGTGTGTATTTAGGCTCTGGTACGGCTGCTTAATAACTTTAAGTTTAAATACATTTTAAAAACCGTTTCTATTAATTTAGAAGCGGTTTTTTTATGCCTTTAGATCACTTCTACTTGTGGTTTATAATGTTATACCTATGTTGTACCCTTTTTAAATTATTCTTTATGAATCCTTTATTTATAAGGGTTTGTTGATTTAATTAATATAATACATTGTTGGTAAGCGTTTTTTTAATTCATTTTAAACGACTTGATTATATTTTCGAGTTCACATATTTCTCTTTTTCCATACTTATTTTTTGAGACTGCAAGGTTCACAGTATAGAATAAATCTTTCGATGGATGCTCAACAGTCACATACAATCCGATTATTGGTATTGTATCGAATTTCTCTTCTACAAGATTCCAAATGGCTTTCTTTTCAAAAACGTCTGTAATTCCAGATTCAATTATTTCATATTTGCTTTCAACATCCTTTTGTTGTTCCTCAAGAGACTTCCAAGGTTTTGCTTTTCTCATTTCAGTCACTCCAAAATATTTAAAAGCATTTTCTCCAAAAGTTCCGGCACTTATTCCATTTTCAACGATTTCTGGTTCCCAACTATTATCTGGCAAAATAATTGAATATCGGTTTTCCTTTCCGTTTACAATTATTCCATTTTTTAAATTAAATTTTTCACATTCGCAATCATTTAGAAATTCCGACTTTTCAGAGCAAGAAATCAGAACTAAAAGTCCGATTATAAATATTATCGTTTTGTATTTCATCAAATGTTGTACAGCCTTTATGTATAAGAATAGTGCTTTTTTAAGCACCTAAATTAGCAAAGACAAACCGAATAGAAAATTTGAGAGAATTTTCAAAAATAGACTTGCACTAGCAATTAATTTTATAAGGTGTTGTAGCTAGTTATTATTACAAATTCGTACTTAAAACTTTGCCTTCTTTTTTAGCTTTAGAGTCCTTCGCAATTCCAATTAACATTCCAATTAACATCCCGAAAATTAATCCATATGAAACATTTTTGAAAGCTGCTCCAAACGCAACTCCAAAACTCATACCAAGGCTCATTCCGATTGCAGTATAATAACCTTTTGAAATCAGAGATAATTTTTCTTTTAAATACCCTACAAATAGGTTCAGCTTTTGCTTGAAGTGTTTTTTTCTGTTATCAGAGTTCTCATTAAAATTTAGAGAATCAAGTTTTTCTTCTATTGATTTTAACTGTTCTTCTGAAAGATCTCTATTATTCAAATCAGTAAAAATTGAAATAAAATTCTTATAAATTTTGATCTCAGTTTTATTATCTGATTCTATTATTAAATTTTTGAAAAATGCAGATGCTTCATCTAATTTCATAAGTATTTAAATTTAATATTTAGGATATACTCTATTATATAAGTCTGCTTTTTATCTGATGTGTTACAATATGACTCTTGAGAACTAATTTTTCTCAAATTGGCTACGGTCTAATATAACCGTCAATTACGGGTTTTAAGTTGTTTTTTTCGGTTAAGAACTGGCGTTAGCAATTCCGAGTGGATACGGACTTAGTCGAATCCGCCGTAAATGTGGTTATACATTGTTGCCACCAGATTTTATTTTTACCAGACTTAAAATCAGAAGTCCAATTAACCCTATATTCGACCAAATCGCATACTTTTTCATTCGTTCACTTTTGTCCTTTTTTAAAGTCAATTCCTCCGCGATTTGGATTTTGTCAGAGTTAATGTTTTTGGTTTCTGTTATTTCGAAATCGAATTCACTTTTTTGTTCCGTTATAACTTTCAAGTATTCAATTCCTCCGTTTCTATTTTTTGCTACAATCCAGAATTCTATGGTTCCATCATTCTCGAACCAAAAGTCAGACTTTCCATTTGGTTTTAGCTCCGTGTCATAAGTCACATAATTTCCAGTTCCATTCCAGTTGTTGCTCCAAAAAGCTATTGAATAAATCTTTAGTTTTTTGTCAGTCAAGTTTTCAGTTCGAACATTGACTGGTGTTGAAGCTCCGAATGAGTCGTCAAACAATAAATTCAAGCCCAAAGCCGAAAGTCCGATTACAATTCCGAATCCTACGAGTATTCTCAATCCACTATTCCGCTTTTTACAAGCAAAAAGTTTAATTAACAAAATTATTAAAAGTAGAAATGCTGAAAATAGTAGTATCGTCATTTTTCAAATTCGCAGCAACGGTTGTGTATATGGCTCGTAGCGTGCAAATTATCGATAACTTTTCGGTTAAACACGAGCCGAATTTTTTAATTTTCTTATTATCTTTTCTTCTCAATAAGCCAAATTAAAAAATTTAGCGACCTTGCAAATGCGCCCGAACCATTGGGTTTTGCTACAATTACCCTATTGTTTTCATACGTTATTACCTACATATGTTCTCCGCAATCTTGTCATAATCAACTTCCGAATATATTCTCTTCATAATTATAGGGAGCGAGTCTTTAATCGGTTTCCATTTATTATACGCTTTCTTATTTTTCCTTTCTTGTGATTTTCGTCCAATTTTTATTTTCACATATTTGTCGTCAGGTTCAATCGCTCTAAAAATCGGAGTAAAGCAACACGAGATTTCAATAAATATAATTTGATTTTCAGGAACAACAAGACAGAAATTTCCGTCCCAATCCGTTGTTGTACCTAATTCGGTACTTTTAATTATAATTGTTTGACCTGGCATTGGTTCGCCTTTAAAATCAACTATTTTTCCTATCAGGGTGCGAAATTCAGGCATTGGATTTTGTGCTTGAATTACGAATCCAATCAATAAGATTAATATTTTGACGATTTTTTTCACATTTGTAGGTAACGGTCTCGGCTATGAGTAGTTGCGTGTTTAAGCACTAAATTTAGCAAATAAATCACAGATAGAAAGTCCGAGAGGACTTTCGTAAGTAGGCTAGAACTAGCAATGAATTATACGCATTGTTGTATGTAGTTAATTTTTAGTCGTAAATTTTTCAATTAGTTCTTTTTCAGAAAGTACGATTAGATCATCTAGGTAATTTATTACACAATTTTCATCAAGTTTTATTAAGATTTTATAATATTTAAGAACTCCTCTTATCGAATAAAATTCAAATAATTTCTTGTTGTAATTACTGTTTTCAATCTTTTGGATAAAATTACCAAAGTCATAGATAACCGAAAACTCATTCGAATAATCAGAGTCACCTAGTTCCATTATAAAATCAACTTTTTCTTTAAGGTGTAATTCAGGGTTTAGCACATTAGATAGTCTCCAAGCTGTAATTTCACTTGTTTTTGTATTGAATATTTTTTTTGATTCAATTTGAGGGTTTTCGAGCAACCATTTCATTGCATTAACTGCTTCTTTTTCGCTGTTAATTTGAGCAATTAAAGAGAGAGTGCAAAACACAAAAGATATAGTTATAATCGTTTTTTTCATAATTACATACAACGGTTTGTGTATGAAACATAGCGTGCAAAAAGACACTAGCTTTTTGGATAAACACAGAGCCGAATTTTTATATTTTTTTTAATTTATCTTTCTTTTTTCAAATAGCCAAATTTAAAAATTTGGCGACCTCGAAAAAGTGCCCAAACCTCTGTGTTTGCAAATGCTCGCGCTATTTTTTATATACATTGTTGCCCATAGTTGTTCCGCAATATTTCATTTCATTTTGCATTGTCATTCATAAGTTGGGGTTGCACCAGCTACGAAAACTCTAAAACTTTCCATTGCGTTTGGTGGGTTCACTTTTAGCGTAAAATCTTTGCGTGAATTTGGTTGATAAAATTCATAAAGTACGTAGGTATTATTGTCAATAACAGTTTTTGTTTTTGAATAAATTTCAATTCTTATTTTCAAATCTTTGTACTTCGCCATTGTCGCAGTATTTATTGCTTGACCAGTAATTAAATAGCCATCATATTTAGCACTCGAAAACAGTCCAGCGTCTTTGATTTTATTTTTGCTCATTGTAACATTTTCCAATTTCATATATTCCATTGGACTATTATTCTCTTGCATTTGCAATTCCATTTTCAACTCGGCTGGCGTTTTTTGTCGATTATTCTCTTTACATCCAACCAATGTAATTCCAAATGATAGTAATAAAATCAGCGTAATTTTTTTCATATTTTTCGTTAGTTAATTTAGTTCACAATGTTTTTTTCTATTATGCAAAACGGTTGTGTATAAGAACTGTAGGGCGGATTTGCACGCTATCTATTGGGTTGAGCACAAGCCGAATTTTTAAATTTTTCTTATTATCTTTTTTTGTCAATAAGCCAAATTTAAAAATTTGGCGACCTTGAAAATGTGCTTGAACCATTCAGTTTAGCCACCAATTGCCTATTTTTTTTATACGATGTTGTAAGCAGTCTTTCTACATTCCCATCAGATACCAACTTCCATTTCGGTTAACCATTTTCATTGTTTCTAATCTACTCGAACTTGGACCAAATGCAAATTCTATTTCTGCCTTATTACCATTAATTTTCGCCTGTCCAATTATTCTTCCATTTCCAAATTGTTCTGCGACTTGTTCATCCATTGCTGGTATCATTTCTGCATAGCAAATTCCATTGGTTTCTTTTTCATTTTCGCCATAAGGGTCACATAAATATCTGAATTTAGAAAAGTCACGAGATTTGGCAGATTTAAATATAAATTCCATTAAACTTTTTGGTTTTTTCTGAAAACTAAAAGTCTTATGCATTTCCAATTCTGCCATTTCTGTTTTTAAACCAGATATGAAACTATTGATTTGATTTATTTCATTACGTGCAGTTTGCATCTGCTCATTTTTTGTAGATTGAGACCTGCCAATTTGAAATTCATTTATTTCGTTTAAATTGTTTTCGGCTCTCGTTAAAGCAGAAGTAGCTTGGTTTAGTATTTCTTTTAGGTCTGTACGCTTTTTTTGTACACCAACTCTTAAATTCTGTTCGTGTTCTTTTTGCTTTTTCGCATTTTGTGCTTGGGCTTGCTTTTCCTTACGAGCTTTTTCATCATCTACTTTCGCTTGCTCTTCTTCTGCATTTTTTGAAGCTAATTCTAATTTAGTTTTCTCTAATTCAATTTTAGCTTTTTCTAATTCGATTTCTTGTTTGCTTTTTCCACAAGACACAATCATTAAAACTGCAAAAAAAGCGATAATGTAATTCTTACTCATAAAGGTTTGATTTTTAGGTTGATGTTTTTTTTTAGATTACTTACAACTAGTTTATAAGCGCAAATCCAAACTTAATCAATAAAAGACACAAAAAATTAAAATTTTAAAATTAATATAATAGTTTAATATATAGTTATATAACCATTTTTAAACGACATCAAACACTTACAATCGTTTACAAATATTTACTTACCGATTAATACAAGAACGCCGCTACATCTTTGCATCGGCAGTCAATACAACTAATCTGTCATTATCTCAATTGTTTAATTTAAAAACTAATTATTATGCAAACGCTAAGAAACAACGTACAATTGATCGGGAATTTGGGACAAGACCCAGAAATTATAAACTTAGAGTCAGGTAAGAAACTGGCTAAATTTTCAATCGCCACAAACGAGTCTTATAAGGACAAAAATGGAGAAAAGGTAGAACAAACCTATTGGCACAATATTGTAGCTTGGGGCAAAACCGCAGAGATTGTAGAAAATTATGTGTGTAAAGGAAAAGAAGTGGCCATAACGGGAAAGCTTACCAACCGTTCTTGGGACGATAAAGATGGCAACAAACGCTACACCACAGAAGTGGTTTGCAGTGAGCTGCTAATGATGTCTAAATAATTTTAAAGCCAGAAAACAATAGCGAAGAAAACAACATATATATTACATATATTTTTCTTCGCTTTTCGTTTTTCACTCATCCCTAATTCTTACCTTAACGGCGCAACGTATACTATAGAAAGCTCACTTTTAAATGACATCTACTACTTCATCTATCACCCAACTATTAAAAACTCATTTTGGTTATGACAGCTTTAAGCCCAACCAAGAAGCCATTATAAACGATGTGCTTTCGGGGAAAGACACCTTAGCTATTATGCCTACTGGTGGTGGAAAATCGTTGTGCTACCAATTGCCTGCATTAGCCAAAGAAGGAACTGCTTTGGTTATTTCGCCATTAATTGCTCTTATGAAAGATCAGGTAGATGCATTGCGAGCCAATGGTATATCTGCTGCTTATTACAATAGTAGCCAACCAGAAGAAGAGCAGCAACACGTGTTGCAACAACTTACAAAAGGTGAGTTATCTTTATTTTATGTGGCACCAGAAAGCTTACCAAACTTACGCCACACCATTAGTACAATTACTCTAAACCTAATTGCGGTAGATGAGGCGCATTGTATTTCTGCTTGGGGACATGATTTTAGACCAGCCTACACTAAACTTGGGAGTTTAAAAAAGGAGTTTCCGGAAATTCCCATAATTGCTCTTACAGCAACTGCCGATAAGGCAACACAAGACGATATTAGCAAACAGCTTAATATCTCTCACGCTAAAAAGCACTTGGCCTCTTTTGATAGGCAAAATTTATTTTTAGATGTAAGACCAGGTCAAAGTCGCATTAAACAAATTCTTAATTTTTTAGGTCCTCGAGGTGCCCAAAGCGGTATTATTTATTGCCTGAGCAGAAAGAGTACAGAAAAGCTTGCCCAAAAACTAAAACAAGCTGGCTATAAGGCTAAAGCTTATCACGCAGGTTTATCTCCAGAAGATCGTGCTAGCATACAAGAGGATTTTGTAAATGACACCACACCCATTATTGTGGCAACCATTGCCTTTGGTATGGGAATAGATAAAAGTAATGTGCGTTGGGTTATACATTATAATATGCCTAAGAATATAGAAGGCTATTATCAAGAAATTGGTCGTGCAGGACGAGATGGCTTAAAAGCACACACCTTACTGTTTTACAGTTATGCAGATGTGATACAATTACGCAGATTTACCGAAGGCACTGCTACAGAAGAGTTTCAGTTGGCAAAATTAGAGCGTATGCAACATTACGCTGAAGCTTTAAGTTGCCGCAGAAAAGCCTTGCTTAATTATTTTGGAGAACATCTTACTAAAGATTGTGGGTATTGTGATGTTTGTCAAAATCCGCCTAAATATGTAGATGGAACAGTTATAGCGCAAAAGGTTTGCTCGGCAGTGGCACGCGTTAATGAACAAGAAGGTGTCACTATAATTGTTGATGTGTTACGTGGTGCCAAAAATGCACAAGTATTTGATAAAGGATACCAGCATATAAAGACCTATGGTGCTATAAACAATGTTTCCTGGAACGATTTACAGCAATACATTATTCAATTAATAAATCTTGGTGTGTTGGAGGTTTACTTTCACGAAAATGGAAGATTAGTGCTTACACCTTTAGCAAAGGCAATTTTATTTGAAGGGCAGAACATTCAATTAGCACATACCGAAGATGTGAAAGCTTTAAAAGATGCTAAGACTACTAAAGTAACTAAGAATGACAGCCTATTTGAGCAATTGCGAAGCAAGCGTTCTGCTATAGCTGCTGAAAAAAATGTGCCTGCCTATATTATTTTTAGTGATGCCAGCTTAAAAGATATGATTAAGAAACAACCTACCACAATTGAAGCTTTTGCAGATATTAGTGGTGTTGGTAAAGCTAAGTTAGAGAGCTATGCAGAACCATTTATTGATGTTATTAAAACATATAATGCACAACAAAAACCTAAGGTAGACACGTACCAACAAACGCTTCAATTATATACGCAAGGAATGCCTGTTGAAGATATTAGCAAAGAGCGTGATTTGTCTTTAAACACTATTTACAGCCATTTACTAAAGCTTCATTTAGAAGATAAACTTTCATTAAACTTAAATGAATTTGTAACAGATGAAGAACTCTATAAAGTTAAGACTGCAAGTAAAACATTAAACCATCCTGAAGGTTTAAAACCCTACTACCTTCATTTTGAAGAAACCATACCGTATTGGAAACTTAAGTTTGCACTAACTATGTTAGAAGATCAGGAAAAGTAATTTAAAAGATCTGCTTTCTTAGATGCAGAAACAGAAAGTACTTTGCCGTTTTTTAACTCTACTTGGCCACCTTTTCCCTTTATATATTTGGTAATGGCGTTTACATTAACAAGATAGGATTTGTGTATTCTGGCAAAACCAGAATCTGTTAGCGCATCCTCAAAATACTTAAGAGTTTTGCTCACCACTTTTTTAGTGTCTTCTATATAAATGGTAGTGTAGTTGTTATCTGCTTCGCAGTATAAAATGTTATTAACCTGTAAGACCTCAAAACCCTCTTGTGTAGGAATGGTTATTTTACCATCTACAGCTTTTATATTTGCAGAAAGCACTTTATCCTTTAACTGTGTTTCTTTGGTTTTTATAGCCACCACATAATCTACAGCTTTTATAAGCTCATCTATATTTATTGGTTTTAAAAGATAGTACGAAGCGTGAGCATTTAAGGCGTCTTTTGCATAATGATCATAAGCGGTAACAAAAACTGTTTCAAATGTGCGATCACCTACTTTTTCAAGAAGGTCGAACGCATTACCATACGGCATTTCAACGTCTAGAAACACAAGATCTAATTGATGATTTCTTATAAGCTCAAGACCTTCATCTACACCACTTGCTTCGCCTACCAAATTAATATTGGGACAATATTTAGTAATGTAATTTCTAAGAATATCACGGCTTCTTGCCTCATCTTCAACTAAAATGGCATCTAAGATCATTAGTGTTTCTTTAAGGTTACAGCAACACGAGTTCCTGTGTGGTTAGTTTGGTCTTTATCTGAAATGGCAATTGCAATAGTGTCACTATACATATCGTTTAAAATTGAAATACGACGTTGTATATTACTCATGCCTTGAGACTTTTGTTTTTTCTGATTGTCTGTTTTAATAGCTTTAGATTGAGCTCTGCCAATACCATCATCTTCAATTATAATAACTACTGTATGCTCATCTTTTAATTGAAAATGCACCAACAAATTACCTTTATCTTCCTTATACCTCAAGCCGTGCCACACTGCATTTTCTACATAAGGCTGTAATAACATAGGCGGAATTTTAAATTGATCTGTAGGGATTGCATCATCGACCAAAATATCATAATCAAACTTATCCTGAAACCTAAAGTGCTCTAACTTGGTATACTTTTGAAGCAGCTCTATCTCTTTTGATAATGGTATAAAATCTTCCTCACTGTTTTCTAAAACAGCTCTCATAAGCCCAGAAAACTCTGATAGATATCTGTTAGCGGCACGCTCATCATTAGTTGCTATAAAGCTGTTTACAGAGTTGAGTGCGTTAAATATAAAGTGCGGATTCATTTGTGAGCGCAGCGACTTTAAAGCCAACAAGTTATTTGCAAATTTTTGTTGTTTATTATTCCTGTACATTAAATATGCTGCAACCAATAGTGCCAACGCCAATGCAATTAAAACACCAATAATCCATTTTTGTCTTCTGTTGCTTTGGTTTACTAAGCTTTGATTTTCTACTGCTAATTGGTAACGCGACTCATTTAGCGCTCTATCTTTTTCTAAGCTTTCTATTCGAGTTTGTTTTAGTGTGAGGTCTCTACTAAACCGAGCTGCCTGAGAAATTTCCTGTTCTTTCTGAACGTAAAGTTGATCTACAACAACTTCATAATCCTTAAACGTTTCTTCGGCTTTAGTTATATCTCCCTTTGCTCTATAAAGCTCTCCTAATTTTCTAGTTGCGTCCTTTTGCACCACCAAATCATTATTTGTCTTGGCTTCTTTTATACTCTTTTGTAAATACGGTATGGCATCTTCAATATTTTCCTGTGCAGCGTAGGCGTTTGCAATTTTATAGTTTTGTTTTTGTGGCGTTAATGCACTCTCGTTATCAATTTCCTGTTCTTTCTCCACAGCATCTTCAGACAATACCTCAATATCTTTTAAGGCCTCTTGGCGTAATTGAATTTCTTCTCTATAAGATCTATTCTTACTGTAAAAATCTGCTACCTTAGTTTTTTCTTCTGCAGCACGTTTACGTGTTTCCTTATTAGCAAGGTTTAAAGAATTTTCATAATAATCTTCTGCAGGCTTAGTAGCTCCTTTAGCATCATAAGCCTCCGCGATTTTGGAATTTAAGTCTGTAACTTTTGGCGTAAACAAATGCTTTTCTGCCAAGGTAAGCGCTTGTTGATATTGGGTAATAGCTTTATTTAAATCACCAGTATTTTTATAGGTATCTCCCAAACCTTCTAATCGTAAAACTTCATTATAATTAGAAAGCGATTTATTTTTAAGCTCATTATAAAGAGATATACTTTCTTGGTAGTTCTTATTGAGTGTATAAGCTTTCGCCAATTTTAGCTGGCGTTGTGTTGAAACATTATCTCGTATAGCAAACTTGAAATTGCTTACTGCTAAATCATGCTGTTTCCAATACGTGTAAATATCGCCCAGCAACTCATAAGCCTTTGCTTTTTGAAGTTTAGATAACGCTTGTTCTTGATCTGTTGCCAAGGCCTTAGCAACATACTCGATACTTATTTTTGCATCTTTTTTTAGTACATTTTTGGCAGAGTCTAAATACTGCTGAAAACGTTCTTGAGTAACCTGTTTATTTCGTTTTACAGCTTTAGGTTTTGTTTTGTTTGGTGCAACTGTGAGTTTAATATTGTCGTTTCTACCAATGGTATGATACACCGTTTCAAAATCTTCGTGTCTAATGACAAGCTCTTCTCCTATTCTTGCCTGTAACCTAAATTCGCCAGCCGCATTTGTGGTCGTATAAGCGCCTCCAACAACCTCAACATTAGCGTTAGGAAAAGGATTGTATGTGCCTTCTTCTAAAACTGTACCTCTCACAATAGTTTGTTCTCCAATTTGAGCAACACAACAAGGCACTGAACAGATGAAAAATAAGATGATAAAAAAGTGTTTCATAAGTACTTTTGAAAGGTTAAACCTACTACAATAAAACGGTTCAAAAAAATGCAGATGTGCTGTAAATACTCAATTTAATACGTTTTTGCTCTCATTTTGAATAGCTGAATCATTCATATGGACTATTCACTCAATAGTATATACCAGTTACTCATTACCAATTTTTATTGCACTGCTGTACAAGTACTTTTATGATGTTCAATTAAAAAAAAGATGATGAAAATTAATGCCCTACCAATTATTGTAAGTTGTTTAAGTCTTATTGGCTGCGTAAATGCAAATTCAAAATCTGAAACTCTCTTAGCAGATGCTCCAGAAGTTACTCACCAATTACACACACCTGCGACTAACGAGACTCCAAAAATACAGGTTGCATTATTGTTAGATACCAGTAATAGTATGGACGGGTTAATAGACCAAGCAAGAGCTCAACTTTGGGATATTGTAAATGAGTTATCCTTAGCTAAATGTTATGGAAAAGCACCAACCTTAAGTATAGCTTTGTATGAGTATGGAAATAGTAACCTTTCTCAATATGACGGCTATACTCGCAAAATTTTAGAGTTCACACAAGATTTAGATGATGTCTCAAAAGCATTATTTTCTTTAACTACTAATGGCGGCAGTGAATATTGTGGTACAGTTGTACAAACTGCAGTAACCAATTTAGAATGGGAAAACGAAGACGAAACCTTAAAGCTTATTTTTATAGCAGGAAATGAACCGTATACGCAAGGACAAATAAACTATGTTGATGCCTCACAAAATGCTAAAGAACATGACATTACCGTAAATACTATGTTCTGCGGAAGCTACAATCATGGCGTTTCTTCTTATTGGCGAGATGGTGCACTACTTACTGGAGGCGATTATATGGCAATAGATCATAATAAGGCCATAGTACACGTTGCCTCTCCATACGATGATGCTATTTTAAAATTAAACACAAAATTGAATAACACCTATATACCGTATGGCGCAAAAGGCCTAGAAAAAGCTGAAGTACAAATGTCGCAAGATGATAATGCTATGAGTTATAATGAGAGTAGCGCAATTAAAAGAGCAGTTAGTAAAAGCTCTCATCTTTACACAAATAAAAGTTGGGATCTTGTAGATGCTGTAAATGAAAATGAAGTAACCCTTTCAAAATTAAATACTGCCCAACTACCTAAAGCATTGGCAGGAAAATCTACAGCAGAGATTGAAGCCTACATTGTAGTAAAAACTAAAGAGCGTAAGCAATTACAAGAAAAAATACAGCAATTAAACACCAAACGAAAAAATTACATAGCCAAAGAAACTACAACATTAAATAAGGCTAACAACCTACAGAGCGCGATGTTAGCGGCTATTAAGAAACAAGCTGAAGCTAAACATTTTTACTGGTAAACCACTAACTCTCAACTGCCTGTATTTTAATTTTATTGAAGAATATAAAGACCTGTATTAAATTATTACCTAACTTTAAGTGTTAACTAAACCACTTATATTATGGGAATTTCAAATTACATGGGTCGTAGAGCTAAACCTACAAAAGGTAGCAAAGAGCAAATTACGGTGTCTGATTATATGAGTAGAAAACTCGTCACCTTCACACCAAGCCAAAACGTGATGGAGGTGATACAGACACTCGTAAAACACAAAATTTCTGGTGGTCCAGTAGTAAATGACCAAAATGAACTTGTTGGTATTATTTCTGAAGGTGACTGCATAAAACAGATAAGTGATAGTAGATACCACAATTTACCAATGGATGATGCTAAAGTTGAAAAACACATGGTAAGAGATGTAGAAACTATAGATGGTAATATGAATATTTTTGATGCAGCCAACCAATTCTTAAGCGCTAAAAGGAGGCGTTTTCCTATTGTTGAAGAAGGGAAGCTTGTAGGATTAATTAGTCAAAAAGATATTTTAAAAGCTGCTTTAAACTTAAAGCAACAAAACTGGAAGTAAGTTAAAGTTTGTCTTTAAAAGCTTCAGGATCATCTGTAATGATTAGTTTGTCGTCTTGTGTTCCCTCTAGCTCTAATATGCTAGAATAGTTGTAACCTTCGATAGGCGAGTTTAATTTTTTCCATTTTGCTGTAGCAAGTACAGCAATGCGCTCTCCTATTTCAATAGATGATTCTTTGTATTCTAAGTTTTTATTGAAACCAAATAGTGTTGTTGCTCCTATATCTCTTGTCCTAATAAAATGTCTTAAGCGTGGTGAAGCGTCATTTAAAAATCCGGTAGAATGACTTATATCTTGTACCACATAACTAGTTACAGTCTTTAAGTTAGTTTGCGGTTTTATTACTGCAAAAGCGCCATTTGCTTCAATCAAAAAGTTTTTTACACGTTCTTCTTTAAAGATGGTTCGGCTTCCGTTATTTCCATTCTTTTCTTTAACTTCAACGTAATAATAAACACACTTTCTTTTACTTAATGGTGCGGTTAGTACATCTGTACCTGCTTTTACTTTTCCAAAAACCTTCACTTTTTGATTATGCCTAACACTAACTAAAGATGTGCTTTTCACTTTGGTTAATTGCCTTAATACAACATTACGTTTTGAAAAATAGTAACTGCATATTATAATTATAAATGCAAAAGCAAAACCTGCAATTAATAGAATAGTTTCTGTATCCATATTAGTTAGTGTCGCTTTACTAGTGCGAAAAAATCATTATCTAGTTCTAAATAACCTTGATCATAAACAAAGTAATACACATTGCCTGCTTTGGTTGTATATGTGCTTGTAAAATAATTGAAGTCAAAATCTTTGGCAAGTAATTTAGTACGCGTAGTCTTGGTTTTATCTTTGGGGTTAAACGCTTCTAAAATTCGGTAGTTTTTACGAAGTCTGTTATTAATATTTCTAATAAGATTTTTACTGTCCTTATTAATATTATTGTTGTAAGCGTTACGACAACCGTCATGGCAGAACTTTTTATCTACTCGACCCATTAACTTTGTACCACACTCTAAACAAACTCGTTTTGCAATCATGTTATAAATATAGCAAAATTGATTTCAGAAAAAAGCTTAAAAAAACGCAGCTCATAAGAGTCTGCGTTTTTTAATTATTTAGAGTTGTTGGGATTTCGTTTGTTCTTCTCTTTGTCTTTATTAAATTCTTTCATTCGTTTAAAGGCTTCATCGGTTAGCATATAATCTCTAACATTTTTCCCTTTCCAACGGTAATATATAAAACAAGGTATAAGAATGAACATGCCTAACAAACAAGCTGTTCCTATAAGTTTATGACCCAAGGCAACATCTTCTGTATCTAATTTCCAAAAACCAAGGCAAAGTATTATTGCACAACTAAAAAATAAGATGACAATAAACTTTTTCATAATTACAGGTTAAGCTTAAGATGAAGCTCCTTAAGTTGCTCTTCATCTATTTTTGAAGGAGCATCTATCATAACATCTCTACCAGCATTGTTTTTAGGGAATGCTATAAAATCTCTAATAGTTTCTTGTCCACCTAATATGGCTACCAATCTATCAAGCCCAAATGCTAGTCCGCCGTGTGGTGGTGCACCGTATTGAAAAGCATCCATTAAGAATCCAAATTGAGCTTTTGCTTCTTCTGGAGTAAAGCCTAAATAATCGAACATTAAAGCTTGAGTTTTGCTATCGTGTATACGTATAGAACCTCCACCTATTTCATTACCATTTAAGACAAGATCGTATGCGTTTGCTTTCACTTCTCCAGGATTAGTTTCTAAAAGCTCTAATTGTCCAGGTTTAGGTGACGTAAATGGATGGTGCATAGCGTGATAACGCTTTGTATCTTCATCCCATTCTAATAATGGAAAATCTATTACCCATAGTGGAGCAAATTCGTCTGACTTTCTTAGTTCTAAACGCTCTGCCATTTCCATACGCAATGCACTAAGTTGTGTTCTTACTTTATGTGTATCTCCAGAAAGCACGCAAATTAAATCGCCTGGTTTAGCACCAGTAACTTCTGCCCATTTTGCTAGATCTTCTTGGTCATAAAATTTATCTACCGAAGACTTATAGGTTCCATCTTCATTACATTTTACATACACCATTCCTAAAGCACCTACTTGAGGTCTTTTAACCCAATTTACTAAGGCGTCTATTTCTTTACGAGTATATGATGATGCTCCAGGTACTGCTATACCTACTACAAGTTCTGCAGAGTTAAATACACCAAAGTCTTTATGTTGTGTAACTTCGTTTAGTTCACCAAACTCCATCCCAAACCTAATATCTGGCTTATCATTACCATAACGCTTCATTGCGTCATCATAGGTCATTCTAGGAAACTCGGTAACCTCTACTCCTTTAAGTTCTTTAAGTAAATGTGTAGTTAAACCTTCAAATGTATTCAAGATATCTTCTTGATCTATAAACGCCATTTCACAATCTATCTGTGTAAATTCTGGCTGTCTATCTGCTCTTAAGTCTTCATCTCTAAAGCATTTTACAATTTGAAAGTATTTATCCATACCACCAACCATAAGCAATTGCTTAAAAGTTTGAGGAGATTGTGGCAAGGCATAAAATTGTCCTTCATTCATTCTGCTAGGTACAACAAAATCTCTTGCACCTTCTGGTGTAGATTTTATTAAGTATGGAGTTTCGGTTTCAATAAACCCTAAGTCTGACAAATAGTTTCTTACTGCAATAGTAACCTTGTGCCTAAATATTAAGTTCTCTCTAACTGGAGTTCTTCTTATATCTAAGTAACGGTATTTCATTCTTAAATCTTCACCGCCATCCGTATCATCTTCAATAGTAAAAGGAGGTGTTTTTGCAGCATTAAGAACAGTAAGTTCTTCAACGAGCACTTCAATATCACCAGTTGGGATATTCTTGTTTTTAGATTCACGCTCAATTACCTTTCCTTTTGCTTGTATAACAAACTCACGACCAAGTTCTTGGGCACGATTTAATATCTCTAAAGACGTACGCTCCTCATCAAAAACTAATTGAGTTATACCATAACGATCTCTAAGATCTACCCATACCACAAAACCTTTATCTCTTACTTTTTGCACCCATCCAGAAAGAGTGACTTGATTACCAATGTGATCTGAGTTTAACTCACCACAAGAATGTGATCTATACATAACTTAAATTTAAGAGTGCAAATTTAAGAACTTGTATAGATTTAAGCACTGTAAAAGAATAGGAATTACGAGAAATGATTATCTCTTTAAACTGCAGCTAGATTTTACAATTTAACAAAAATATTGCATATTTTAATAGTTGTTTCTCACTTATTGCACTTACACCTTGTTTTTAGAACAATGAACGTTTCTATTTGTTAAATATTTAACAAATGCATTATATTCGCTTATGTATTTTCTACATTCGTCACATATTAATCAAATCCAATTCATTATGAAACACTTGTATTTTAGCAAAAAATTGATTTTGCTTGTACTGCTTATCTTTCCTTTAGCTATGGTCGCACAGACGGTTACGGGAAAAATAACTAAAGCAGGATCAGGAGAAACCGTTCCTTTTGTAAACGTTATCGAAAAAGGAACAAACAATGGCGCAGTGAGCGACATTGATGGTAATTATACTATAGAACTAAGAGCTACACCTGCAACTCTGGTTTTTTCTTCATTAGGGTTTACCACCCAAGAGATTTCTGTCTCATCTGCAGGAACTGTTAATGCTTCATTAGAAGAGTCTGCTGCTGCACTTGATGAGGTTGTAGTTACAGGACTAGGAACATCTGTAAAACGTAAAAACCTTGCCAATGCAGTTTCTACAGTATCTGCCGAGGAACTTGTAGGAACTACTGGACAAACTAGTGTAGATGGTGCACTTTATGGTAAAGTTACAGGTGTAAATATTACATCTTCTTCTGGTGCGCCAGGTGGAGGTTTCGCACTACGTTTACGTGGTATTTCTTCAATTAACGGTAACAACCAACCACTTATTATTGTAGATGGAGTATACATTAACAATGTTGAGATTCCTTCTGGATTACGTTTTGCATCTGGTGCAAACCGTGGAAACGAGGAAAACTCTTCAAACCGTCTTGCAGATATCGATCCAAACGATATTGAAGATATTGAAATACTTAAAGGGTCTTCTGCAGCTGCTATTTATGGAC
This sequence comes from Croceibacter sp., assembly GCF_002716225.1. Classification (NCBI taxonomy): domain Bacteria; kingdom Pseudomonadati; phylum Bacteroidota; class Flavobacteriia; order Flavobacteriales; family Flavobacteriaceae; genus Croceibacter; species Croceibacter sp. The sequence goes on from NZ_PAZX01000010.1 coordinate 95,736, forward strand.
AACGTGGTAATGCCGGTGTAATAATTATTACAACTAAAAGAGGTAAGACTGGAAAAACAAAAATTAATTTTAAGCAAGATGTTGGTATTACAAGAATTGCTAATCCTTTAGGTTTAAGACCTTGGACAAGACAATCTGTAGTAGATACTTTTGGTGAAGATGAAGCTCTAAAATACGATGCTACACTTGCAGCAAATGGTTCTTTATACGATTATGAAGATATTATTTATGGTGAGACTGGTATAATTACAGAAACAGCATTAAGTGCTACTGGAGGTAATGAAAAAACAAGCTTTTACGTTGGTGGGTCTTACAGAGATGAAGAAGGTATTATAAAGCGTACTGGTTTTGATCGTTTTTCTATTAGAACTAACGTAGATCACAAACTTTCTGATGTTTTCGACTTTACATCTACTACAAACTATGTAAGAAGTAACTCTTCACGTAGTTTTACAGGTAATGAAAATGAAGGTGGTTTATCTTATGGGTACACTTTAGCATTTACAAGACCTTGGAACAACCTTTTCCCAGATGAAAATGGAAACTATCCTAACAACCCTAACTATCCTGGTAACCCATTAGACACGAGAGATAGAGCTACAAACGAAGACCAAAATGATAGAATTATACAAGGTCTTACTTTAAACACTAAGTTATATACGGACGATGTAAACCGTGTAAAATTAGTATTAAGTGGTGGTTTAGATTATTTAGCTAACCAAACTTATGTTTACGTTCCAGAAGATCACCAAGGACAAATTGCTAGTGGTCAACTTGGTTTTGTTGCACAAGGTAAAAACAACTTTACGCAAATTAACACTCAAGCTATTGCGATATGGAATCACGATGCTATGGAAGGAGACTTAGGTTTAACTACACAATTAGGTACAACATACTTACAACAACAATCTAACCTTGTAAATAGTATTGGTTCTCAATTAGCTGCTGGACAAACAAATGTATCTCAATCTGTAAACCAAAGTATTATTCAGTTTGTTTCAGACGAAAGAGATTTTGGATATTTTGGACAAGTTGAAGGTAACTATAAAGACCAAGTAATTGCTACCTTAGGGTATAGATTAGATAAGTCTTCTAGAAATGGTGACCCAAATAAATTTTATGGATTCCCAAAAGCTTCTGTTGCTGTTAACTTAAATAACTTTGACTTTTGGAACATAGATTCTATCAACCAGTTTAAGCTTAGAGCTGCTTATGGTGAAACAGGTGCGCCTGCAGGATTTGGAGCTACTTTTACAAGTTTAGGGTCTAGTAACATTGGAGGAAACTCTGGACAGTCTTTAGGAGGCTTAAGAGGAGATCCAGATGTTGAGCCAGAAACAGCTTCAGAATTTGAGATAGGTTTTGATATGGGCTTCTTAAACAACCGTATTAACTTAGAGGCAACGTATTACAACAAAAATGTAGATGATCTTATTCTTTCTAGATCACTTCCTGCATCTTCTGGTTTTACAACAGAAACTACAAACTTAGCAGACCTTATGAATGAAGGTATAGAATTAGCTGTAAGATCTGATGTTGTAGATACTGAAAACTTTAAATGGAATACAGGTGTTCAATTTTACCTTAACCGTTCTGAAGTAACACGCTTAGATGTTCCTGCATTTGCTCAGCCAGGTGCTGGTTTTGGTACTGGTTTAGGTACTTTTTATATTGAAGAAGGACAACCTGTAACACAACTTGTTGGTCGTGTAGATGGTGAGCTATTACAAGTAGGTAACGTAGAGCCAGATTTCCAAATGGCATTTAATAACAGCTTAACGTTATTTAATAATGTAGATGTATCTTTCCTATTACAATGGAAAAAAGGTGGTGAAAACCTTAACCTTTCTAGATTCCTTACAGATTTAGGACAAACATCTCCAGATTTAGAAACTCCAGAAGGACAAGACAGATTAGGGCAACCTGCAAACGCATTACGTTTTGTTGAGCCTGCTGGTTACGTAAGATTAAGAGAAGCTGCTGTGTATTACAGACTGCCAAGTGCAACTGTAAACAACATATTTGGCGAAACAGTAGATACCGTAAAATTTGGTTTATCTGCTAGAAACATCTTTACAATTACAGATTACTCTAGTTACGACCCAGAAGTTTCTGTAAATGGTGGTGCTGGCCTATCAAGTGGTATTGAGGTAACTCCTTTCCCAAGTTCACGTCAATTTTACTTCCACTTTAACGTATCATTTTAATAAAAAGTAATTATGAAAAATATTTTTAAGAAAATTTCAATCATAGGAACAGTTGCTCTAGCGGCAATGACCTTTGGTTCTTGTGAGTTCGACGAAGTCGTTGATCCTAACGCCCCAAGTTTAGGTGGTGTACAAGAAAATGCAACAATAGGACAACTAAACGAATTAGTTGTTGGTATAGAGTCTACTACTCGTAATGGCCTTGGTGTAGAAACTACAGCAAGCGGAACTATGGCTAGAGAATTGTATCTTTTTGATGCAGATCCTCGTAACACAGGAGATTTATTAGGAAAAAACGGAATTGGTTTAGATAACAATTCATTTTATAGTGTTTCTCAATGGAATGGTAACTACCGTGCTATAAAAAACACTAACATCCTACTAAATGCTATTGACAACACTGAGTCTATAGATGACACAGAACGTAATGGTTATGCTGGTTTTGCAAAAACAATTCAAGCATACGAGCTTATACAAATACTTAAGTCTTACGGAATGGCAAGAACTGATGTTGCAGATGAATTAAACTTAGGTCCTATTTTAGATTTTAATGCTGCAATAGCAGATGTTAGAGCTTTATTAGAAGAAGCTAACACTAATTTATCTAATGCCGGTACAAGTTTTATTTTCCCTTTAGCTGGTTTTAGCACTAGTGTTTCTGATTTTCAGGAATTTAATAGAGGTGTAGCTGCTTTAGCTGCTGTATATGCTGGCGACGGTAACGGCGCACTAACAGCACTTGCAAGTTCTTCTTTAAACCTAGATGCAACAACTTTAGAGGAGCTAAATGCAGGACCAAAGCATGTGTTTTCTCAACAAGCTAATGACCAAACTAATCCTGTTTTTAGAGGTCCATCTACTCCGGAAAACCCAAATAATGGTGACCAAATAGTTGTACACCCAAGCTTTATTGCAGATGCAACGCCTGGTGATGCAAGAGTAGAACGTAAGACTGCTTTAAGACCAGATCCATCTACTCAGGATGAGTTAACTGGAGATTTTGAAACACGTTTATACGCTACAAATGTTTCTCCTATAGATATCTTAAGAAACGAAGAGCTTATTTTACTATATGCTGAAGCAAGTATCTTAGCTGGAAGTCCTGGTGATGCAGTAACTGCACTAAACGTAGTTAGAAATGTGTCTGGTAATATTGGTGATTATACTGGACCAACTACTACAGATGCTTTAACTGAAGAATTACTAAGACAACGTCGTTATTCACTTTGGAGTGAAAACCACAGAATGTTTGACTTAAGACGTTACAACATGTCTGATATGCTACCAATAGACCGAGCTGGAGACCAAATATTTAATGTATTTGATATTCCATTATCTGAAAATACAGGAGCATAAATCATTAATTCATAGAATTATATTAAAACCACTTCTACCCAGAAGTGGTTTTTTTATATTTAATCATTTCATAATCAGTGTTTTAAAGCTTTAATGTTATTTTAATGTTACCAAAACTTGTTTTTAATGTAAAATATATGTTATCTTTGTTATGTAATAATAAATAATTTGGTTATGAAGAAGCTATTAATGATGACAGCACTAGTGTTTACAGGCGCACTATTTGCACAAGATGTAAAGCCTGAGTTTGAAGAACAAGGAGATTTAATTAAAGGAACTTTTTTTTATGAAGATGGAGCAGTTAAACAAAAAGGCACGTATAAAGATGGTAAACTTCACGGAAAGTGGGTTGCCTATGATAAGACTGGTGCGAAGACCGCGGTTGCGCAATATGCCAATGGTGAAAAAACTGGCAAATGGTTTTTTTGGAATAATGGAAATTTAACAGAAGTAGATTATACTAACAATACTATTGCTGAGGTAACAACTTGGGACAACTCTAAAACACTAGTTGTAAGAGATCGCCCATAACCAAAATATTAAATAAAATTATTAAGCCTTTAGATATTCTCTAAAGGCTTTTTCTTTTTACATAAGTATAAAAAAGGCCTGCATTTGCAGGCCTTTTAGTTATTAGAAATTAATTTTATTGATGTATATCGTGAAGCTTTTCTTTATTAAAACGCTTTCTAAACCTAAGCTTGTTTCTATGTACTAGATAAAATAATACTGGTACTATAATTAGTGTTAAGAAGGTAGCAACAATAAGTCCATATATTACAGATTTTGCCAATGGACCCCAGAATATAACGTTATCTCCACCCATATATACATCAGGATTTAGACTACCAAATAAGCCAAAGAAATCTATATTTAAACCAATAGCTAATGGAATTAAACCTAATACAGTAGTTATTGCTGTTAATAGTACAGGTCTTAATCTTGCACGACCAGCTTCAATAATTATATCTGTCATTTCTTCTCTAGGTAATAAATCTCCATCACTCATACCTAATTTTACCATGCGCCTATCTATAAGAATCTGGATATAGTCTAATAATACTACGCCATTATTTACAACAATTCCCGCTAACGAAATTATCCCCATCATAGTCATCATTATTACAAAAGATGCTCCAGTTATAATTATACCGCCAAACACTCCTATTAAACTTAGGAATATAGCAATCATAATTATTGTTGGTTTTGAAATTGATCCAAATTGGAATACAAGGATTAACATAATTAATCCCAGTCCAGAAAAGAACGCACTCATTAAAAATGCCATTTGTTTATTTTGTTCTTCTATCTGCCCTGTATAATCAATTTTAATTTCTTGTGGCAAATCTTGAAACTCTTTCATCTTCTCCTGTATTTGCGCAACAATAGCTGCAGCATCTGTATAACCAGGTTCTAATGCAGAGTAAACTGTAACCACACGTTCTGCATCTCTGTGTTTAATCGCACTAAAAGATGATGTGTTTTTTTGTTTAGCAACTGCAGAAATTGGAATTTCCTTGATTTGCCCTGTTGCGGGATCTCTAAATGTTATGTTTTGATTGAATAAAGCACTAGTATTATATCTATTATCTTCATTAAACCTCACATAGATATCATAATCTTCTCCATCCTTTTTATAAACACCAGCTTTATCTCCAAAAATAGAACGTCTTAACTGGTTACCAACTTGTCCTGTTGTAACACCAAGCTCTCCTGCTTTCTCTCTATCTACTACAACTTGCATAGCAGGCTTGCTTCGGTTTACATCTATCTTAAGCTCTGCAATACCTTCTATATTTGAAGCATTAATGAAATTCTTCATTTGTTCTGCCACTAAGATTAGCTCATCATAATCTGGTCCTTCTAGCTCAATGTTAATTGGGTAACCTGCAGGTGGTCCATTTGAGTCTTTTTCAACAGAAATAGCAACACCAGGATATACACCTTCTAATGTATCCTGAACCTTCTGTCTTAAGACTTCAGAATCTTTACCTTTTCTAAACTTATACTCTCGCATAGTTGCAGTAATTTTTGCCCTATGTGGCATTTCTGCACTATTACCACCATCTGTTTGAGGGTTACCTGCTCCTTCTCCAACTTGAGATACAGCAGACTCTACCATATAATTTCTGCCGTCTTCCATATACATGTCATCTTGCAGTACTGCATATACACGCTCTTCAATATCCTTAGCTATCTCATTAGTTTTTTCGATATCTGTTCCTTCAGGATATTCTATATATACTATAATTTGGTTAGGCTTATTATCAGGAAAGAACTCAATACTTGTTCTACCACTTCTTACAGATATTCCAAATAGTATAAATACAATAAACAACAAGCCAAAAGTACCTGCAGCAAATGCCCAAGCTCTACGCCCTTTTAAGGCGTACTGTAAAAAGCTCTTGTATCTATTTTCTAAAGCTACTAAGGTTTTACGTTGAAAGTTTATAGCCCAACCTTTAATAAAGAACTTATATAACCAAAGTAAGATAATAGTCACAATCATTAATGTACCTAAACCTCTTACTGGACCTCCAACAAAAAATACAAGCAATCCTAACGGCAACCCAATAAACGTAATTCTTCTTAGTGATTTCTTTGAGATTATCTTTTCATCTGTACTCATAAACTGAGACACTAACATGGAGTTCATGAAAATTGCCACAAATAAAGACGAGCCTAGTACTATAGACAGAGTAATAGGGAAGTATTTCATAAACTCTCCCATAACGCCTGGCCACATTCCTAACGGAACAAATGCTGCAACAGTAGTTAATGTAGAAATGATAATTGGCACAGCAATTTCTCCAATACCTTTTTTAGCAGCTTCAATACGGCTCATACCTTCTTCATCCATAAGACGGTATACGTTTTCTACTACCACAATACCATTATCTACCATCATACCTAGCCCCATAATTAATGCGAAAAGAATCATGGTATTCATAGTATATCCTAATAGCTGAAGGATAAAGAATGCTATAAACATAGACATAGGAATTGCAAACCCAACAAAAAGTGCATTTCTAAACCCTAGGAAAAACATTAATACTGTAACTACTAGTATAATACCAAAGATGATATTGTTTACAAGGTCATCTACTTGGTTAATTGTTTTTTCAGATTGATCATTAGCTAAAGTCACCTTTAAATCTGGTGGAAATACATTTGCTTTTGTCTCTTCAACAATAACTTTAATTTGGTCTACAGCTTCGACCATATTTTTTCCAGAGCGTTTTTTAACGTCTAACATAACTACACTCTCGCCAAACTCTCTAGCATAGGTGGTGTTATCTTCTTCCTTAAACGTTACATTAGCTATGTTTTTAAGGTAAACTGCTCCGTTTTGAGATTTTACCACAAAATTATTAAGCTGTTCTGGAGACTGTATTTCACCTAAAACTCTAATGGTACGGCGCTGTCCACTTTTTATTAGGTTACCAGCACTAATGGTCATATTACCACCACGAATAGCGTTTAGTATATCATCAAAACTAACTTGGGCAGCCATCATTTTATAAATATCTACAGCTACCTCAACCTCTTTCTCTTGAGCACCTCTAATGTCTACTTGCTTAATTTGCGGCAAGTCTTCAATTTCATCTTCTAAGTATTCTGCATATTCCTTAAGTTGCTCTACCTGATAATCACCTTCAATATTAATATTAAGGATTGGTGTTTCTTCAGCTATATTTAAATCGAAAACATTAGGCTCTACTTTAGCATCATTAAACGTTGGCCAGTCTTCACTTGCTTTTTCTGCATCTACCTCATCCTTTACCTTAGTTTTAGCTTGCTCAACAGTAATCTCCTCATCAAATTCTACAGTAATTATTGCATAATCTTCTTGAGCTGTTGAAATGATTTCGACAACATTACTCACGTTTTTTAATCTATCCTCTAAAGGATCTACAATGAGACGCTCTATGTCTTCTGCTGTATTTCCTGGATAAGGCGTGCTTATGTATACTTTGGTTTCTTCAATTTCTGGAAAACTTTCTCTAGGAAGCGTAAAGTATGCTGAAACACCTAGAGCAAGAAAAATGGCAATCATTACCCAGATGGTAGTTTTACTGTCTATTGCCCAAGACGACATGCCAAACTCCTTATCGGCATTTTTTTGTGCTTTATTACTGCTCATATTATAGTATTATTTGGTTGGTTTTGTAAAGCCCCATAGCAAATCCTGCTAAGAGCTTTAAAAACAATCCTTAATTTTTTATTTGTAACTCTTGGCCTTCTTTTACTGTACGAGCACCTTCTTTAATAACAAAGTCTCCGTTACTTAATCCTGAAAGCACCTCGATATTTTGCCCTTGAGAACGTCCTGTTTCAATAATTTGACGTTTTGCAACTGGTGTATCTTCTCCTTCAGCTATATAAACATATTGCTCACCATCTGCATTTTCAGAAATAACGCTTAGTGGTATAAGTAGTGCTTTTTCTGAAGTGTAATCATTAATCTTTAATCGTGCAGTTAGGTTTGGTTTTATAGACTTGTCTTTATTTGGCACAGCCACTTCTATTCTAAACGTTCTGTTACTGGGACTTATGTAATTACTTGCTTGTCTTACCTTAGAGTCTACTGTTTTATTAAGAATAGGGAAGTTTATTGTTACCGGTGTGTTTTCTGATACAGATGTTAAGTAATCTTCAGGGATTTCTGCTTCTATATACATGTCTTCTAAACTTACCAAACGCATTATTTGGGTTTGTCCAGATGCTACTACGGTACCTTGCTCTGCTATTACATCTTCAATAGTTCCAGAAAATGGTGCTCTTATAGTTGTTTTACCTACTTGGCTTCTCATCTGTGCAACAGAGTTTTGTTGTCCTTCATATTGAGCTTTAGCTTGTAGGTATTCAATTTCACTACCTATATTTTGCTCCCAAAGTCTTTGGCGGCGTTCAAAAGTTGTTTTAGCTAGAGCTAACTGTGTTTCCATTTGTGCAAGCTGCTGGGAAATACCTCCATCATCTATTTTTGCAAGTAGCTGTCCTTTGTTTACACGCTGTCCTTCTTTTACATAAATACGCTCTAAAAGGCCATTGTATTCTGAAGATATTACAATATTCTGCTTAGTTTCCACACTACCTTGAAGCTCTAAATAGTGGTTAAATAAAGTATCTTTTACAACGATAGTAGATACTAAAGGCAAATTCTTGTTGCCGCTTTTTAACTCTAGAACTGAGTCGATTTTCTTAACTTGCATAGCAGCAGTACGCTGCTCTTCATTTAAAGCACTTCTCTTCTCTTTAAGCGCCTCTATATTACCTTCTGCAATAAGGCTATCTACAGATTCATTTTTATTACCACCACAAGAGGCGATGATAAGGCTTAATACGATTAATTTTAATATAGATCTCATAGTTTTCTGTTGATTCGTTTTCTGTATGTCTTTTTCTAAATATTGCAATTACTTGCTTTCTTGATATGGCACTCTTAGCTGTGGTGTATTTAGTACCGTTTCTAACTCTGCTTTAGTAGTAATTACATTTACCATACTTTGCAAGAGTTCTTGTTGGGCGTTATAAAGTTGTGTTTGTGCTTGACGTAGATCAAAGCTTGTAGAAATACCTTCTCTAAATTTTATCTGGTTTTTGTTTTCTATTCGCTCTGCCAACTCAAGATTTTTTTGAGCGGTTTGGTAACTTTCTATAGCAAACTGATAGTCACTACGAGCTGTATCTGTGTCTAACTGAATTTGCTGAATTGTTTGCTCTAAATCTGTTTGAGCCTGATCTAAAGCAATTGCTGCTCTTTGTGTTCTAGCACTTCGTTTTAAAGAGCTAAAGATTGGGACATTTATAGACACCCCAAATATTGAAGACTGAAACCATCTGGTATCACTATCAAAAAATACAAAATCGTCGTCTTGAGTTTGTGTTCCGTAATTTACAAATGCATTTACGCTTGGTAATGCCTTACTTTTTTCAAGTTTTAACTCTAACTCTCTTTGCTTGGTTAGGTTGTCTGCAATTTTATAATCTACATTTTCCTCTACAGCCAGTTCTTGCTCAGAAATCTCTAAACTCACATTTTCGAGTGTAAGTTGCTCAAGACCATCTTTAAATACAACAGGTGCATTTACAGGAATACCCAATGCTAAATTGAACATTTGCTTTGCAATATCTGCTTGTCGTTTGGTATTGCTCAATTGGTTTTCTAATTGCAATTTTGTGATCTGTAATTGCTCTGCATCTTCCTCTTCTGCAAAGCCTTCTTCATACAATGCTTGTGTTTCAGAGAGATTGTCTGTAATCGCATCTATGTTTTTTTCTACTATGCTTACACTTTCTTCTGTTAGCAACACACCACCATAAGCGTTAATTACACCTTTTCTTACTTCTAACCGTGTTTTCTCATTTGCATTTTCAGAAAATTCAAGAAATGCAGTTGAGGCTTTAAGGGCTACCAAATAAGAACCATCAAAAATTACTTGGCTTAACGTCGCTGTTAAGTTTGCAGATTGTTTGGCACCAAAGGTTACCGGTGTAAAGGTTCCTGGTTCTCCTCCAGAAAACTCTGCAGGAATAAATGTTACAGGTTGCTTTAATTGATTTTGATAATCTACCGAGCCATTAATTTGTGGCAAACCGTCTGCTGTAGTTTCCCATTTTTGCTTTAAAGCTTTTGCAACATCTCGTCTTGCATTAATTGCAGTATAGCTGCTATCCAATGCATAATTTACAGCTTCCTCTAAAGAAAAACTGTAGGATTTAGGGGCTTCTTGTGAAAATGCCACACTACTCACAAAGAGCAGGAGCATTACTATTCTATAAGTCATTAGGTGTATAGTTTTCAATTGTTTCTGTTAGTTTTTTTAATCCTTTTTGGGTTACAATTCCTCTTAGGTGGTATTCTAAATATTTTTCCATGAGGGTAATCATGGGAAATTGATCTGCTGGAAACATATCATTATCCTTTATACCTACCATTCCAAGAAAGTAAATTCGTGAAGCAAACTCTACATCTAAATTTTCACGGTAAAGACCCATCTCTAAGCCTTTATTTAGATTTTCGACAACACAATCCTGCATATAGTCATATTGCTTAGATCTCATTTCTGCAAAAACTGCCGGATAATATTTCTGAAGCTGAAATTGTGCAGAAGAGTTTTGATTCTTCATATGCTTCATTACATATTGCTTAATGGAGTACAACTCCACAATAGGGTTTTGATTTTCTTTTCTTACACCATCTATACCACTACAAATTCTTAGGAACAATATTTCTGTACTTGCTTTAACTAATACACTCTTGTTTTTAAAATGGGTATAAATGGTTTTTTTTGATATGCCCATTTCTGTAGCAATATCATCCATAGTTACACTCTTAAACCCTAGGTCTAAGAATAGCTCTGTTGCTTTATTTAAAATTGTCTCTCTCATATTGAAGCTGCAAATGTACAACAGGAAACTTAAAAAACAAAAATAGTTTCCAAAGTTTATGTTATTGTATTGTTAAGTAATCTTTTGCAATTGTCATCCTTTTAAATCGTCCTTAATGCAGTATTTTTGACAAAATTTTTATTTCGATGCAGGAAATTTCAAGCTACCGCGAAGCATTCATTGCTCATATGAACTCAAAAGTTTCAGTTAAAGAACCTGAAAATTTATACGAGCCTATTTCTTATATACTTAACCTTGGCGGAAAACGATTACGCCCTATTCTTGTGCTTATGGCTACAGAAATTTTTGGTGAAGATTATACAAAAGGACTCGATGCTGCTTTAGCTGTGGAAGTTTTTCATAACTTTTCCTTAGTTCATGATGATATAATGGATGACGCACCACTGCGAAGAGGCAAAGATACTGTGCACGAAAAATGGGATTTAAATACAGGTATCCTTTCTGGAGATGCTATGCTCATAAATGCTTATCAGCTTTTTGAAAATTACGACGGCTCAACCTTTAAAGAGCTTGCTAAACTGTTTACAAAAACTGCCATTGAAGTTTGCGAAGGACAACAGTATGACATTGACTTTGAAACAAGAGATGATGTTACAATACCAGAGTACCTTAAAATGATTGAATTTAAAACTGCTGTTTTAGTAGGCGCTGCATTACAAATGGGAGCAATTGTGGCAAATGCAGAAGATACTTGCAAAGATAAAATATATGAGTTTGGCTGTTTGCTTGGCTTGGCTTTTCAATTACAGGATGATTATTTAGATGCCTTTGGCGACCCAAAAACATTTGGAAAGCAGGTTGGTGGTGATATTATAGAAAACAAAAAAACATTCCTTTATTTAAAGGCAATTGAAAACTCTACCAAAGAAGATGCTAAACAACTTGAGCACCTTTACTCTTTAAGTCCAAAGCGACCTGAAAACAAAATAGAAACTGTAAAAACTATTTTTGAAAATAGTGGCGCATCTGAACTTACAAGACAAGAAATTGAGAAATACACAAAAAAAGCTTTTGAGTGCCTAGACCATATTAGCATTTCAGAAGACAAAAAGAAAGGTCTTATTGAGTTTGGAAACATCCTTATGAACAGAACTGTGTAATGCAAAAACCCGAAGCTATATCTTCAGCTGTTAATCTATTTGAAGAAGCTACCTCTCTTAATCTTTTTAAGAATCTAGTGGTTCAAGTTGAGAAAGATTTTAATTTGGCAAGTGTAGACTTAGATATTGATACAATTGAAAGCACAACACCAAACTCTCTTTTAGATGGTATAGAGTCTAAAATATACTATTTATTACAGTATGACACTTCTACATATATAAATTTACTTTATATCATAGATGTACCAGAACAATCTATAAAACACTTAAAAGCTGAAAATTTAGAACAGTTCTCAAAAGATATTTCGTTCTTAATATTGAAACGTTGCTGGATGAAAGTATGGTATAAAGCCAACTACTAATTGGTTTGCTTTAAAAGTGTGTAATTAAACGCCTCTGTAACATCTTTACCTTGTACAACTACAAACAGTTCTCTGTCTGAAACTTTTTTATAGATAATCTTCTTAGGAAAATCGTGATTTGGATTTTCAAAAGAATACGTGTTCTCATCAATCTGATTTAAAACAAAATCAATTGCCTTTCCTGCATTTTGATTTGGTACCATTGCAGAATAAACAATATCTTTCTTAACCTTTCGTATAGCTAAACGTTCTGCTATTTTCTTAGAGCCATTCTCTTTAACTGTATAAGCTTCTCCTGTTAAAATATTAGTATCAGACGGTTTCCAAGCTTCATAAACTTCCTTATCAGAAACTTTCCACTCACCTTCCATAAAAGAAAGACTTATCTCCTGTGATAACACATGATTTGAAACAAACAAGGACACTAGAATAATTAAATATTTCATAATCATTAATTAAAAATACACGCTAATAAAAGGTACAAGAGCACTGCTATAAATACTATCATCTTCATCAAACAGCACATCATATTTCACACCAGCAGTTAAGTTACCTGTGGTATACCCAATTCCTAAAAACAATGCTGGATAGGTATAATTTCTTTCAAAGGTAGAACCGTCTAATTCACGTTTAAAATTTACATACAATTGCTCAAATTCAGAAGATAGTCTTAGGTTGGATATTGGTCTAAAAAAAGCCAATGCACTTCCTCCTATTGTATAAGCTCTCGCATCATCAAAAGATGTGTAGCTACCACTTAAACCAGTACCTACAGACCAATAATTATTAATATCATAAATAACAGAAGGTGCCAGATTTGCGGTAAAAAAGCCATCTCCAAATCCTAATCCAAGACTTCCTCCTATTCTCAAATTGTTAGAAAAACCAGATCCACTCTGTGCTTGTGTTGCACAAGAAATGACCAAAAGCACAATTAATAGCTTAAATTTTGAAGAAAAGAAAGTGTTAATAATGAGTTTCATAGCGTTAAGCTTTATTAAATAGTTCATAAATATAGTAATTCAAAAGTCTATTATCCTGAATTGTTGTATTTTTGCTTAGTTTTTAAAACAAAATCGAGAGTACTCCTTTTATGGATCAATTTTCATTTCTCAACGCGGCACATACATCTTATTTTGCCGACCTTTACGACCAGTACCTAAAATATCCAGATAGCGTAGAGCCAAGCTGGCGCGCTTTCTTTCAAGGTTTTGACCTAGGATTAGAAGAACGTGGCGATATAGACGCAACTCAGGCTAACACTAGCAACTCTAAATCTGCATCTCAAGCACCAGATGCTGTTTTAAAAGAGTTTCAAGTTATACGCCTAATTGATGGCTATAGAGCAAGAGGACATCTTTTCACTAAGACAAATCCTGTTAGGGAAAGACGTAAGTACGTCCCAACACTAGATATTTCAAACTTTGGACTTTCTGAGCAAGACTTAGACCTTAAATTTAATGCTGGTAATATTATTGGCATTGGCGAAGCTTCTTTGCGAGACATTATTACACATCTAGAACGCATTTATTGCGAAGCTATTGGTGTTGAATATATGTATGTAAGAAAACCCGAAGAAATACAGTGGATACAGGACAAGTTAAATATTAACGACAACCACCCAGAGTTTTCTAACGATCAAAAAAAGCACATTCTTAAAAAATTGAATGAAGCTGTATCGTTTGAATCATTCTTACACAGAAAATATGTTGGCCAGAAAAGATTTTCATTAGAAGGTAATGAAAGTTTAATTCCTGCCTTAGATGCATTAATTGAAAATGCCGCAGAGCAAGGTGTTGAAGATTTTGTTATGGGAATGGCGCATAGAGGTCGCCTTAGCACGCTTACCAACATTTTTGGAAAGAGCGCAAAAGACATCTTTAGTGAGTTTGATGGTAAAGATTACGAACAGGAAGTTTTTGATGGTGATGTTAAATATCACCTTGGATGGACAGCCTGCAGAAAAACCGACAGTGGTAAAGAAATAAATTTAAATATAGCACCAAACCCTTCACACCTAGAAACAGTAGGTGCAGTTGTTGAAGGTATAACACGTGCAAAACAAGATCGCCATCACAAAGACGATTTTAGCAAAGTATTACCTATTGTAGTTCACGGTGATGCCGCAATTGCAGGACAAGGTATTGTTTATGAAATAGTACAAATGTCTCAGCTAGATGGCTATAAAACTAATGGTACAATTCATATTGTTGTAAACAATCAAATTGGGTTTACCACTAACTACCTAGATGGCCGCTCATCAACTTATTGTACAGATGTTGCTAAAGTAACATTGTCTCCTGTACTTCACGTTAATGCAGACGATGCAGAAGCTGTGGTGCACGCCATGTTATTTGCGCTAGATTTTAGAATGAAGTTTAAACGCGATGTGTTTATAGATCTTTTAGGTTATAGAAAATATGGCCATAACGAAGGAGATGAACCACGCTTTACACAACCTAAGCTATACAAAGCCATCTCCAAACACAAAAACCCTTTAGAAATTTATGCTGAAAAGCTAAAATCTCAAGGCGTTATAGATGATAGCTATGTAACAAAACTTGAACAAGATTATAAAAATAAATTAGAGGAAAATCTTGAGGATTCTCGCAAAGAAGACAAAACAGAAATTACCGCTATAATGAAAGATGAGTGGGAAGGCTTTAATTATGCTCAAGAAGATGAGATGATGACGCCGGTTGACACCACTTATGATATAGAAAAACTTACTGAAATTGCTGAGGTAATTACAGAACTTCCTAAGGATAAAAAATTCCTAAGAAAGATTGCTAAGCTAATAGAGGCTCGTAAAACCATGTATTTTGAGGACAACAAACTCGATTGGGCAATGGGAGAGCTTTTAGCTTACGGAACGCTTTTAAAAGAAGGTTATGACGTGAGGATGACAGGTCAAGATGTTGAGCGTGGTACATTCTCTCACCGTCATGCAGTTGTGAAAGTTGAAGAGAGTGAAGAAGAAATTTTATTGCTCAACAACTTAAAAGGTGATCAAGGTGACTTCTACATATACAATTCTTTGTTGTCTGAATATGCTGTTGTAGGTTTTGATTATGGTTATGCTATGGCAAGCCCTAAAACATTAACTATTTGGGAAGCACAATTTGGAGATTTCTCAAATGGTGCTCAAATAATGTTAGACCAATACATTTCTGCTGCAGAAGACAAGTGGAAACTACAAAATGGTCTTGTAATGTTATTACCACACGGTTATGAAGGCCAAGGTGCAGAACACTCATCGGCTAGAATGGAGCGTTACTTACAATTATGTGCTAAAGACAATATGTATGTTGCAGATTGTACAACGCCAGCAAACCTTTATCATTTGTTTAGAAGACAAATGAAAACAGATTTTAGAAAGCCTTTAATTGTATTTACACCTAAAAGTTTATTACGTCATCCTAAAGTAGTGTCTACTAAAGAAGAAATTGCAAATGGAGCTTTCCAAATGACAATTGATGATGTTGAGGCAGACGCTAAAAAAGTTAAAACATTAGTATTTTGCACCGGTAAATTCTTTTATGATCTTACTGCAGAACGCGATGATAATAAAAGAGATGATATTGCATTTGTAAGAGTAGAACAGCTTTTCCCACTTCCTGTAGAGGAGATGAGAAACGCTATGAAAAAATACAGCAATGCAAAAGATGTTGTTTGGGCTCAAGAAGAACCAAGAAACATGGGAGCTTACAGCCACATCTTAATGCACTTAGATGAAGCAAAATCATTTAGAGTATGCAGCAGAAGACCTTATGGTGCACCTGCAGCAGGAAGTTCAGTAAGGTTTAAGAAACGTCATGCTAAGGTTATAGAAGATGTTTTTACAAGACCCGAATAATTCCGAAGAAAATTAATAAGAACAACACTAGACAATCAATAAAGATTAAAATAAACACATTATGGCTTTAGAAATGAAAGTGCCTTCACCAGGCGAATCCATAACCGAAGTTGAAATCGCACAGTGGCTTGTTGAAGATGGCGACTATGTTGAGAAAGACCAAGCAATTGCAGAAGTAGATAGTGACAAAGCAACACTAGAACTTCCTGCTGAAGCAAGCGGTATTATTACACTTAAAGCAGAAGAAGGTGATGCTGTCGAGGTTGGTGCAGTTGTATGCTTGATAGATACAGATGCAAAAAAACCTGGTGGTGATGACAAGGCTGCAAGTGGTGATGAAGGTAGCGGAGACGATGCCGAAAAAGACCTTAAAGAACAAAATAAAAAAACTGAGGACACTAACGAAAAAGGTGATGCACTTAAGCAAACACCTTCTAAACCTAGTACTCAAGACCAGAAACAAGATAATAAGAACTACGCAACTGGATCTCCTAGTCCTGCCGCTAAGAAAATCTTAGATGAAAAAGGAATGGACTCTAAAGATGTTAGTGGCTCTGGAAGAGACGGCCGCATAACTAAAGATGATGCTGTAAAGGCAAAACCGTCTATGGGTTCTCCTGGAAATGGAAAAAGAGGAGAAAGCCGCACTAAATTATCTATGCTTCGTCGTAAAGTAGCAGAGCGTTTAGTTTCTGCTAAAAATGAGACAGCAATGCTTACTACTTTTAATGAAGTAGATATGTCTCCAATCTTTAGCTTGAGAAAACAATATAAAGAAGAGTTTAAAGCAAAACACGGCGTAAGTCTTGGCTTTATGTCATTCTTTACACTTGCTTGTGTTCGTGCTTTAGAAATGTATCCTGCAGTAAACTCTATGATTGAAGGTAAGGAAATGATTACCTATGATTATAAGGATATATCTATTGCAGTATCTGGGCCAAAAGGCTTAATGGTACCTGTAATGAGAAACACAGAAAATTTAAGCTTTAGAGGTGTAGAAGATGAAGTAAAGCGCTTAGCGTTAAAAGCAAGAGATGGTAAAATTACTGTAGATGAAATGACAGGTGGTACTTTTACAATCTCAAATGGTGGCGTATTTGGAAGTATGTTAAGTACTCCTATAATTAATCCTCCACAATCTGCAATTTTAGGAATGCACAACATTGTTGAGCGTCCAGTTGCTATTGATGGGCACGTTGAAATTAGACCTATAATGTATGTGGCATTATCTTATGACCACAGAATTATTGATGGAAAAGAATCTGTAGGTTTCCTTGTTGCTGTTAAAGAGGCATTAGAAAATCCAGAAGAATTATTAATGGATAATGACGTTAAACGCGCTTTAGAATTATAACCTATGAAACATTTATTTAAAATAGCATTAGCTTGCTTACTAATAGTTACAACCACTGCTTGTTCAAGTGATGACTCTAATGACGAGGTTGCAGGCTCTGGATCAGTTTCTTTTAATGTACAAACTACATCTTCAAGAAACGCTACTGTAATCTCAAGAATTAATGAGTTTACAACAACAGAAGAAAATGCTACATTTCCTTATAACTTGTCTTATGATGATGTACCATTTCCTGCAAATACTGTTATTCAATTAACGTATACAGATTTTGATGATACAGAGGTAGACCCTAATGGCGAAGAGAATAACAATCCTTTTGAGGTTGCCTTAACTATTAGCGTAGATGGCAATGTGGTTAAGATGACTTCATTTACGGTAACACCAGATGATACAACAGACCCATCAATATCTTTTAGTTTATAATACTAAAAATTGATTTATAAAATTTAGAAAAGCCTTCAATTACATTGAAGGCTTTTTTTTATATATTGTAGTCTACTAATTTGCACAAACCGCTTTACATGGAACTCTTAAAACCTGAATTTTCCTTTATTTTTCCTCTAATAATGCTAATAGTCTTAGGCATTTATATTTATTCTTTAGTAGATATTTTAAGACATGAATTTAGAGGAAATAATAAAATTGTATGGATAATTGTAGTACTAATGTTACCTTTATTAGGAGTTTTTCTTTACTTCTTATTAGGAAAGAAACAACAATCAGCTAGGGTTTTGTAAAGCTATACTCTCGTTCAATTTTACAAATACGCACTTTGTACCAATCATACCAAAGTGATTTGCCTGCTTGTTGAGCTAAAAGATGTTCACTTTGTAGTTTCCATTCTTTAATATGATTAAGGCTTTCCCAATAACTTACCGTAATACCTATACCATCTTTAGCACTTTCAATACCTAAAAAACCAGGTTGTATTTTTGCGAGTTCTTCAATTTTATTGGCCATACTAGCGTAGCCTTTTGTATTTGAAGATTGCTTGGAAGTAAATATTACCGCGTAAGACATAAGTGTTTAATTTGATAGAATTTCAACAAATACGTTATCCGCAAATTTTTGAGACACGGTTTCAATACTGTCATTAAATTCAATTTTCACAGAATTATCAAAACTACGTTTTTCTATAACTTTTATCTCGCTTGATAAAGCTAACCCTATTTCAGAAACATACCTTAAAAACTCTACAGAGCCATCATTTACAGAGATTAATTTACAAATGGTTCCGCTGTCTAATGAGGCAAGCGTAACTTTCTCAAACGTCCTATAATTACCTTCTGCATCAGGAATAACTTCACCGTGTGGATCTTTCTTGGGAAAATCCATAAACCTGTCTAACTCATTTATAAGTTTAGGAGATTTTACATGTTCTAGCTGTTCTGCCACGTCATGAACCTCATCCCAAGTGAAATTTAAATATTTACTTAAAAATGTTTCCCAGAGTCTATGTTTTCTTATTAACCCTACGGCAATATCCCTACCAGAATCTGTAAGCTGCAACTTGGCATAACGCTCGCTTTTAAGTAGTTTTTTTAATTTTAACTTCTTCACCATATTATTTACAGAGGCTGGCGAAATATTAAGATAATCTGCCAATTTATTGTTTCCAACCTTTTCATTATCAGAATCTAACATAAGTTGAAAAATAGCTTTTAAGTAGTCTTCTTCACTTTTGGTTAATTCTATCGAATTAAATTTGTTAGTCATACCTAACTTTTATAGTTTTGCGAATGTAAAATACAAAATTACTCAAATGAAACATATTACATCTATTAAAATAATAGTATTGTTAAGTGTAATGCTTATAACGCTAAATATGAGCGCACAAGAAACACAGGATCCTGGCGCGTTGGTTACAGACAGACCAGACCAAACCGAGTCTCCAGCATTAGTTACAAAAGGATATATACAAGTTGAAACCGGAGCTTTTTTCACACAAGACGAAGATGAAGGTTTTAAAACAGAAGCTATTGGCTACAATACTACACTAGTACGTTATGGCTTATTAGACAATTTAGAGCTACGTTTAGGTTTAGATTTTGTTGAAACAAGATTTAGTAATGATGGCAATGAATTTGACAATAAACTAAGTGGCTTTACTCCTATGCTCTTAGGTGTAAAAGTTGGTATTGCTGAAGAAAATGGTGTATTACCTAAAATTGGTCTTTTAGGACATTTAAGATTACCATTTACAGCAGGCAGTGACTATAAGCCAGAAACTACAGGTGCAGATTTTAGATTTTCTTTTGCACATACGCTCTCAGAAAAATCGAGCCTTTCATATAATCTGGGTGCTCAATGGGGAGATGACTCACCAGAAATAGCATATATATACACATTGGTATATGGGTATAGCATAACAAATAAATTGGGAGCTTACGTAGAACTATATGGAGATTTACCAGAAAACAATAGCGCAAACCACCTTTGGGATGCTGGCTTTACATATTTATTAAAACCAAACTTTCAACTAGATGCAACTATTGGTAGTGGTTTAAATACAAATCAAGATTTACTGGTTAGTGCTGGAGTAAGTTTTAGACTACCTAAATAATAAATTACAAGATGAAACATATTATAATTATATCACTGTCCTTACTTTTATTTGCAAGCTGCAAACACACTAAGGAACAAAACACCGGAAAGCTAAAAGTGGTTACTACCACAACAATGCTTACAGATTTAGCTGAAAATATTGGAGGAGACCAAATTGAGTTACAAGGGTTAATGGGAAGTGGTGTAGATCCTCACCTTTATAAAGCTAGTGAAGGTGATGTTAGCAAACTAGCAAATGCAGACCTTGTTATTTATAACGGATTACATTTAGAAGGTAAATTAGTCGAAGTTTTTGAGAAAATGGGTAACAGAGTTACCACAAAAGCTTTAGCAGACAATTTAGATAAATCAGGACTTATAAGCTCTGAATATTTTGCATCTAGCTATGATCCTCATATCTGGTTCAATATTAAGTATTGGAAACAGATAACTAATTCACTTACAGAAGAATTAAAAGCAGCTGTACCAGAACAAGCTGATTATTTTGAAGCTAACAGGAATGACTACATAAAAAAATTAGACACATTAGAAGCAGCGGTTATTAAAACTATAAGTACTCTTCCTGAAGAACAAAGAATTTTAGTCACTGCTCATGATGCCTTTAATTACTTTGGCAAAGAATATGGTTTTGAAGTTATTGGGCTACAAGGTTTATCAACCGCTACTGAAGCTGGCGTTCAAGACGTTCAAAATTTATCTAAATTTATAATTGACAATAAGGTGAAAGCTATTTTTGTAGAAAGTAGTGTTCCTAAACGTACTATTGAAGCCTTACAACAATCTGTAAAGTCTAAAGGATTTAATGTAGAAATTGGCGGAACATTATACTCAGATGCATTGGGAAATAAGGGAACTGTTGAAGGCACATATATCGGTATGTTCTCCTACAATGTAAACACTATAGTAAATGCACTTAAGTAAGCGCAACTAAGTTTTAGTGATAAATATGATAAAAGATTCAAACAAAATAGAGGTTAAGAAAAAGTATGCCATACAGGTAGATGATCTTACGGTTGCCTACAACTATAAGCCTGTGTTATGGGATATAGATCTTGCTATTCCAGAAGGTGTTCTCATGGCTATTGTAGGCCCAAATGGTGCAGGAAAATCTACCTTAATAAAGTCTATACTCGGTATTATTAAACCTATTGCCGGCACAGTAAGAGTGTTTGGAAAAGATTATAAAAAACAGGTAAATGAAGTAGCTTATGTGCCTCAGAAAGGTAGTGTAGATTGGGATTTTCCTACAACAGCACTAGATGTTGTAATGATGGGAACCTACGGTAGTTTGGGTTGGCTTAGAAGACCTGGCAAAAAAGAAAAGAAAGCGTCTTTAGAGGCTTTAGAAAAGGTTGGAATGCTTGCCTTTAAGAATAGGCAAATATCTCAACTTAGCGGTGGCCAGCAACAACGTATTTTTCTAGCTAGAGCTTTGGTCCAAAATGCAAGTATTTATCTTATGGACGAGCCTTTTCAAGGTGTAGATGCTACTACAGAAAAGGCAATAATCAATATTTTAAAAGAACTTAGAAAAGCTGGAAAAACCTTAATTGTAGTACATCATGATCTACAAACTGTACCAGAATATTTTGATTGGGTAACATTTTTAAATGTAAAGGGCATAGCTTCTGGACCTGTTAGAGACATTTTTAATGATGACAACCTAACTAAAACCTACGGAATTAACTATAAGGTTTCTGTAAACGCATAGGTATGGATATTACAGATTTCTTTACAGATTACACGCTAAGAACCATAACCTTAGGTACGGCTATACTAGGTGCAATATGTGGTATGCTTGGTAGCTTTGCCGTTTTAAGAAAAGAAAGTTTACTTGGAGATGCTATTTCTCATGCAGCATTACCAGGTATAGCATTGGCATTTCTTATTACAGGTGCAAAAGACACCTACACCTTACTTTTAGGTGCATTAGTTAGCGGTTTACTTGGCACGTGGTGGATAAGAGGTATAACTAGTAAAACACACTTAAAAAGTGATACAGCCTTAGGGCTCATTTTATCATTATTCTTTGGTTTCGGGATGTTACTCTTAACCTTTATTCAGAAAATGCCTAATGCAAATCAAGCAGGATTAGACAAGTATTTGTTTGGCCAAGCAGCCACTCTACTAGAAAGTGATGTTTGGTTAATGGCAGGAATTACTGGTGTGAGTTTAATAATTCTATTACTATTCTGGAAAGAAATTAAACTATTACTGTTTGATGCAGATTACACTAAAACTCTAGGATTTAACACCAAATTTTTAGACGTCTTAATTACATCTTTTATTGTGTTGGCCATTGTTGTTGGCTTACAAACAGTTGGCGTGGTTCTTATGAGTGCGATGCTTTTGGCTCCAGCAGCAGCAGCAAGACAATGGACAAATAAGCTTAGCGTTATGGTACTACTTTCTGCAATATTTGGTCTTTGTTCTGGTGTTTTTGGTACAGCAATAAGTGCAAGCCAAAATAACCTATCTACAGGACCAGTTATAGTACTCGTTGCTGGTGTTTTTGTATTAATATCATTTATTTTTTCACCCAATAGAGGTATTTTATTTAGACAACTTCGTCTTATTAATAACCGTAGAGATTTAGAGCAACACAAAACCTTAGCATTTATGTACGGTATTGCAAAAAATCACAGTGATAAATCTCACCCTCATACTATTCGTATTTTAAATAATTTTCAAGGTTTTACCAGAAAAACTTTAGGAAGGCTAGAAGAGAAAGAGTACATCGCGATACAAGGTAAATTGTGGTCTATGACAGAAAAAGGCTATCAAAAAGCAGAGAATTTATACAAGAAAGACAATACAGATGAGTAGCGCACAAATAGACATACAGCTTATAGCAATGTTAGTAGCCCTAGCTTGTGCCATTCCAGGAACATTTTTAGTACTCCGTAAAATGGCTATGATTAGTGATGCTATAAGTCACTCAATTTTGCCGGGTATTGTTTTAGGTTTTTTTATTACACACGATTTAAATTCGCCTATTCTAATTCTATTAGCTGCATTTTCGGGTGTTATTACGGTGTTTTTAGTAGAATTTATTCAAAAAACTGGCTTAGTAAAAAAAGATACTGCTATAGGATTAGTGTTTCCTGCATTGTTTAGTATAGGTGTTATTTTAATTGCTAAGAATGCAAATGACGTACACTTAGATATTGATGCGGTATTGTTGGGAGAACTTGCCTTTGCTCCTTTTGACAGACTCCTCTTTAATGATATAGATTTAGGACCAAAATCGTTGTGGGTAATTGGCACAATTTTGTTGATTACAATTACTTTGCTAATCATGTTTTTCAAGGAATTAAAATTAAGCACATTTGATAAAGGACTTGCTGCAACATTAGGTTTTTCTCCCATACTTATTCATTATGGTTTAATGACAGTGTCTTCTATTACAGTTGTAGGAGCTTTTGATGCCGTAGGTGCTATTTTGGTAGTTGCATTAATGATTGCTCCAGCAGCATCTGCCTATCTCTTAACAAACGATTTAAAGAAAATGCTGCTGCTATCTTGTACATTTGGGGTATTTGCCGCTATCTCTGGATATTGGCTAGCCAATCTTTTGGATGGTTCCATTGCAGGATCAATGACAACTATGCTTGGCGTAATCTTTTTAATGGTTTATTTCTTTGCTCCTAATAAAGGATTAATTTCTGTCATGTTTAGACAAAAAAGACAACGAAAAGAAGTTTCTCTACTTACTTTTTTACTGCATCTTCAAAATCATTCAGAAGAACGTGAGCGACACGTTAATCATTTACAGGAACATATAAATTGGCAAAAAATTCGTTCAAAAACTGTGTTGGATCTGGCTTTAAGAAACAATATGATTTCAATAGAAAAGAATATTGTAACCCTAACAGACAAAGGGCAAAAATTTACAGAACGTGCATTGGAGTTTATTATAACCAACAAGACTTCAGAAATAGAACTTATGAAAGAAGACTTCTTTCTATTTAGAGGTTAACATCCTGTATTTAAAAGTTTTTAAGTAATTTGGCATAGTATTTTCTTAACTACAATTTAAATACCATCCTTATGAAATATGTACTCGTTTTAGTTTTAGCCTTTTCATTTACATCTTGTTGCTCACAAAAAGAAACAACAGAAGCTGCTACCTCAGATAATCAAAAAGTAATAGCTACAGAATCTTTTACTAAAATTAAAATGGGACAACTTACACCATTTGGTGATACTATGTTAAAGTTAAAACAAGTTACAAATGATAGCAGATGTCCAGAAGGCACACAATGCATTTGGGCAGGCGAAGTTTCTGTAATTGTAGGTATGTACGATAAAGGTAAATTTGTAAAGGACATAAATATCACCTTTAGTTCTAAAGATGTAACAAAAAACAAACCTTACCTATTATTTGAAACTGAAGACAGTAAGTATTTTGCTACAGGCATGACACCATACCCTAAAGAAGGTTCTAAAATAGAGCCTAAAGAATATGCTATGGAAATAAGCATTAAGCCTAACGCTTAATAGACTTAGATTTCTGCTCTATTTTCTTAGAGACTAATAGTATTAGCATTAATACAATTACACATAAACAGGCACAAATACCAATAAGTGCGGTCTTACTGTTGCCTTCTAAAAGACTCTCAAAATCTAATAGCGTAATATTATAACCAGCCAATCCTAGTGCTATTACAATTAGTATATAGATAAATACTTTCATGATTGTTAATTAAAAAGTTCCTGAATATTTTCTGCAAATAACTTTACTGCAATTGCTAATAGAATAACCCCAAATACCTTACGTATTACGATAATTCCGTTTTTACCTAAAAATCGTTGTAGCCTAGAGGAAGTTTTTAGTACAATATAAACAATTATAATATTTACAATAATTGCTGCAATTACATTTGCCAATGAGTATTCTGCTCTTAGTGATAACAAAGTAGTTAGACTACCTGGACCTGCCAACATAGGAAATGCTAAAGGGAAAATTGCCGCAAGGTCTGAGCTACTTTCATCTTCTTTAAACAATGTAACTCCTAATACCATTTCTAAAGCAATAAAAAATAGTATAAAAGCACCAGCAACAGCAAATTCATTTACATTAATCCCAATAAGCGATAGTATACTTTCTCCTAAAAATAAAAATACAATCATTACTACAGCTGCAACTATAGCTGCTTTTTCAGAATGTATATGACCATTTTTATCCCTTAGGGATAGTATAATGGGAATATTACCTATAATATCTATAACAGCAAACAATACCATAGTTGCTGTAAATATTTCCTTGAAATTTAACTCCATCTCAAAATAGTTTAAGATGCAAAATTAGGTATTAAAATATTCTAAGCATCTATTTTAGGGTTTAGTATTGCAGATATTTTATATGGTAAATACACTTAGACAAAGTATCTTCGCAAAATGTTTCAATTAGGAAAAACCATAGTCTCAGAAGAGATCATAGAGAAAGATTTTGTGTGCAACCTTAATTCTTGTAAAGGCGCTTGCTGTATAGAAGGTGAAGCTGGTGCACCGCTTGAAGAAGATGAAGTAAATATCTTAAAAAAAATATACCCAAAAGTTAAACCTTTTTTGAGAGAAGAAGGAATAGCTTCTATCAAAGAACAAGGCACATATATTGAAACCCCTTTGGGTGATTTAGAAACACCATTAGTAAATGGTAAAGAGTGCGCCTACGTAACTTTTAAAGACAATGGCATGGCAGGCTGTGGTATAGAAGATGCATACAACGCAGGCGAAATAGATTACAGAAAACCAATTTCATGTCACCTTTACCCAATTAGGATAAAAAAATACTCAAGTTTTTCTGCAATAAACTATCATAGATGGCCAATTTGTGATGATGCCTGCACACTTGGTAAAGAACTTAAGGTACCGGTTTATAAATTTACCAAAGATGCTTTAATAAGAAAATATGGTGAAGATTGGTACAAAGATTTAGAGAAAGTTGCAGAGGAGCACCTCAAACTTTAATTCCAAACTTCTCATTTTGTTTTTAAGCATTAAATGTTAAAATTTAGGTCTTAAAGACACAAAAATCACTTCAGTTTTAATCAATTTTCAGACTGTTAAAAAACGTGTGAAACACTATGTTCACACTTGCTAACAACGATTTAAAGTCGAAAATATGAATTCAATAATTTTTAGCGTAATTATTTGTTTTCCAGTAATTTAAAACGCTTTTATTGAGATTACCGCATACACTTTCAAATACGATATGTTGAAAACTTTGTGGATAACGTTGGGGTCATTTCTTCGATATTAACCGTACTATTTTACATATTTGTTAGTCCCTAATCGTCACAACCAAATCTGTGACTTTTTAATCGCAAAAACGCACTAGAGACATGAGCCAAGTAGAACCAATTTTACAGAAAAACGAAAACAGATTCGTCATCTTTCCAATCCAACATAATGACATTTGGGAATGGTATAAAAAGATGGAAGCTTGTTTTTGGACTGCAGAAGAAATTGATCTTCACCAAGATCTTACAGATTGGAATTCTAAGCTTAATGACGACGAGCGTTATTTCATTAAACACATACTTGCATTTTTTGCTGCAAGTGATGGTATAGTAAATGAAAATTTAGCAGAAAACTTTGTAAATGAAGTTCAATATAGTGAAGCTAAGTTTTTCTATGGTTTTCAAATCATGATGGAAAACATTCACTCAGAAACTTACTCGCTTTTAATTGATACGTATGTAAAAGACGAAGCAGAGAAAGATCAGCTATTTAGAGCTATCGAGGTTTTTCCAGCAATTAAGAAAAAAGCAGATTGGGCTTTAAAATGGATAGAATCAGATTCTTTTGCAGAACGTCTTATTGCATTTGCAGCCGTTGAGGGTATTTTCTTCTCAGGTGCATTCTGTTCTATTTTCTGGTTAAAGAAACGTGGCCTTATGCCAGGACTTACATTTAGTAACGAGTTAATTTCTCGTGATGAAGGTATGCACTGTGATTTTGCAGTACACCTTCACAACAAACACTTAGTAAACAAAGTTTCAAAAGAGCGTATTCGCGAAATTATTGTTGACGCCTTAAATATTGAAAGAGAGTTTATTACAGAATCACTACCAGCAAGTCTTATAGGTATGAATTCTAACTTAATGACTCAATATTTAGAGTTTGTTACAGATAGACTTTTACTTGAATTAGAGTGCGAGAAAGAATACAACACAGCAAATCCATTCGACTTTATGGATATGATATCGCTACAAGGAAAAACTAACTTTTTCGAAAAACGTGTAGGAGATTATCAAAAAGCTGGTGTTATGGATCAAGATAAAGACAACAGCAAGATTAGTTTCGACGCAGACTTCTAGAAGCCTAAAACTTCTAAACACAACACGGTAACGTGTCTTAAATATATATAGAATATCACTAGCCTTTTAAAGCTGAAGGCATTTCCCTTTAGCTATAAACTTTTGGGCTAAAACAATTAATCACTTAGCCTTAAACCGCTAAACCAAAACCAATAACACCATGGACGTATTAAAAAGAGACGGCAGACGCGAGCCAGTCATGTTTGACAAAATTACAGCGAGAGTAAAAAAATTATGTTACGGCTTAAACGAGTTGGTAGATCCTGTTAAAGTTGCCATGCGTGTTATTGAAGGTCTTTATGACGGTGTTACAACAAGCGATTTAGATAACCTTGCAGCAGAGACAGCGGCATCTATGACGGTATCACACCCAGACTACGCTAAGTTAGCTGCTCGTATTTCTGTATCTAACCTTCACAAAGACACTAAAAAGACGTTTAGTGAGGTTATGACAGACCTTTACGAATATGTAAATCCTCGTACAGGTAAAAAAGCACCATTATTGTCTGATGAAGTGTATAAGGTTATACAAGACAATAAAGACAGGCTAGACAGCACCATTATTTATAACCGTGACTATGGTTATGACTATTTTGGTTTTAAAACATTAGAGCGTTCTTACTTACTTAAACTTAACGGAAAAATTGCTGAACGTCCACAGCATATGTTAATGCGTGTTTCTGTAGGTATTCATTTAGATGATTTAGATGCAGCCATAGAAACATATGAGCTTATGTCTAAAAAATATTTTACACACGCCACTCCTACTCTATTTAATTCTGGAACACCAAAACCACAAATGTCTTCTTGCTTCCTGTTAACTATGCAGGATGATAGTATAGATGGTATTTACGATACACTAAAGCAAACAGCAAAGATTTCACAATCTGCAGGAGGCATTGGATTATCAATTCATAATGTAAGAGCAACAGGTTCTTATATCTCTGGAACAAACGGAACATCTAACGGTATAGTGCCTATGCTGCAAGTTTATAACGACACAGCAAGATACGTAGACCAAGGTGGTGGAAAACGTAAAGGTTCATTTGCAATTTATATAGAGCCTTGGCACGCAGATATTTTCGATTTTCTAGATCTTAAAAAGAATCATGGTAAAGAAGAAATGCGTGCAAGAGATTTATTTTACGCAATGTGGATTCCAGATTTATTCATGAAGCGTGTAGAAGAAGATGGCAACTGGACATTAATGTGTCCTAATGAGTGCCCAAATCTATTTAACGTTCACAGTGAAGAGTTTGATGAACTTTATTTGAAGTACGAATCTGAGAACAAAGGACGTAAGACTATTAAAGCACGTGTACTTTGGGAGAAAATTCTTGAATCTCAAATTGAGACCGGAACACCTTACATGCTTTATAAAGATGCAGCTAACCGTAAATCTAACCAGAAAAATTTAGGTACAATTCGTTCTTCTAACTTATGTACCGAAATTATGGAGTACACAAGTCCAGATGAAGTAGCGGTATGTAACCTAGCCTCTATAGCATTACCAATGTTTGTAAAGAATGGTGCTTTTGATCATAAAGAATTATTCAGAATAACAAAACGTGTAACTAAAAACCTTAACAAGGTAATAGATAGAAATTACTATCCTGTTAAAGAAGCAGAAAACTCTAACTTCCGCCATCGTCCTGTAGGATTAGGTATTCAAGGTTTAGCAGATGCATTTATTATGCTGCGTATGCCATTTACAAGTGATGAAGCCAAGACGTTAAATCAAGAGATCTTTGAGACACTTTATTTTGCTGCTGTTACAGCATCTATGGAGTTAGCAAAAGAAGAAGGACCATATTCTTCTTACGAAGGTTCTCCAATAAGCAAAGGAGAATTTCAATACAACTTATGGGGAATTAAAGACGAAGAACTTAGTGGCCGATGGGATTGGGCAGGTTTAAGACAAAAAGTGTTAGAAAATGGTGTTCGTAACTCATTATTAGTTGCACCTATGCCAACTGCATCTACATCTCAAATATTAGGGAACAATGAAGCTTTTGAGCCATATACATCTAACATCTATACAAGACGTGTATTATCTGGAGAGTTTATTGTTGTTAACAAGCACCTACTAGAAGATTTAGTGAATCTAGGTCTTTGGAATAACGACCTTAAGAATGCTATTATGCGTGCAAATGGTTCTATTCAAAATATAGATGGTATTCCTCAGGATTTAAAAGAGCTTTACAAAACTGTATATGAGCTATCTATGAAAGACATTATAGATATGTCTCGCCACAGAGGTTACTTTATAGACCAAAGCCAGTCGCTTAACCTCTTTATGGAAAATGCGAACTACGCTAAGCTTACATCTATGCACTTTTACGCTTGGAAAAACGGCTTAAAAACAGGTATGTATTACTTGAGAACTAAAGCTGCTGTTGATGCAATTAAGTTTACAGTTGAAAAAGCTAAAAAAGCAGAACCACAACCACAACAACAAGAGGTTGCTGCTAAAGCTGCTGAAACATTACAACAAGCAAAAACACAGTTAGAACCACAAGCACAAACTGTACAAGCACCAGAAGTTGCAAAGACACAACCAGTTTTATTTGACAATGTGAGTAATACTGAAAATACCGAAGAGTTATCTCCAGAGGAATTAAAAGCAATAATCCAACAATCTAAAGATGCTCAAGGTGATGACTGCTTAATGTGCGGTTCATAACCTAAAGACCTAGTAATGTTCTAGAACTTACTATTTAATTTGTGTTAATTAAAATGCGGATAATCTTAATTGATTATTCGCATTTGTCATTTATAACAACATACAATCTATTTTGCTATCTTTAGTTATGGCACAACATAATGAGTTAGGTAAAGAAGGTGAAAAACTTGCAGTACGCTTTTTAAGCGACAAAGGCTATACTATACTCGAAACCAATTATCGGTATTTAAAAGCTGAAATTGATATTATAGCTAGAATAGGAAATGTAATTTGTGTTGTTGAGGTAAAAACAAGAAGTACTTCAGAATTTGGAAACCCACAGGAATTTGTAAAACCAAAACAAATAGGCTTATTAGTTAGCGCAATAAATAACTATATAGAGGATATAGAAGATGATGTTGAAATTAGATTTGATATTGTCGCTATTGTTAAAAATAAACTAGGCACTACTGTAGAGCATTTAGAAGATGCTTTTATGCATTTTTGAAACAGTATTACAAATGTGCACCTCTATTTAAGTAACGGCAAATAAGACGATTTAAAATTGTGCTACTAACCTTTCAAAATCTTCAGTAGTATTATAAACATGTGGTGATACTCTTATTGCATTACCACGATAAGACACAACAACTTTAGCGTCTTCCAACCTTTTCTTCAACACATTTAAATCCATATGTTTTGGTAAATAAATACCAAATAAATGTTGAGATCTATATGCATCATCTTCAATAAAACAACCTTTACTTCTTAATGTATTTACAGCTTCAGAAGAAATAGAGTTACAGTAATCCTGAATATGTTGTGGTTTCCATGATAATAACTGTTCTAAAGCAGTAGTAAGCATTGGCGTTAATATAAAATTACTACTTTCTCCAACTGAATAACGACCAGCCTTTGGTTGAAAGTGTTCTTGATAGTTTACCAAGTTTGTGAAATCTTCGCTACCTAGTCTGTTCATCCAATTATGTTCAATAGGATTGCCATTACAAAGTGAATCTGCATAATACGCCATACCAAGTCCATATGGTCCTAGTAGCCACTTGTATCCTCCACAAATAAGTGCATCTACATTAAACTCTTTTATAGAAAAAGGTAAAGCTCCAACACTCTGTGTACCATCTACAACTAATTTGGCACCTACACTGTGAGTAGCTTCTCTAATAGCCTTTAAATTAAATAACGTGCCATCTGCCCAATGAGAATGCGCAAGTGAAACTACTTTGGTTTTTTTGGTAATACTTTTGAGAATTGAATCGTTCCACAATTTACCACGATTTATAAAGGTATCGGGCGCCTCTACAGAAACAATCTTAGCACCTACTTTTTTTGCCTCGTGCTGCCAAACATATACGTTACTAGGAAACTGCTCATTAATTAAAATAACTTCATCATCGCGCTTTAAATTGCAATTTTGAGCAACATTAGCCATACCATAAGAAACTGATGGAATAATGGCTGTATGTTCATAATTATCTGCAGAAATAAGTTCTGCAAAGCGTTTTCTTAACGTTGTACGTGCATCAAAAAAATGTTCTGAGGTAACATTAAAAGGTTGTTCTTTTAAGTGCACCATATCTACACCAACTTCACTTACAGATTTTAACTGTGGAGACATATATGCACCATTTAAATAGGTAATGTCTTTAGGTAAATTAAATAAATGACTTTGGTTTTGTAGCATAATATTATAGTACGAGGTTATATTATGAAATATACGCTTTCTCTAAAAAATATGTAACTATAGCTTCTTTCATTAAAACACTCTGCTCACCAGCTTTTAAATTTGGTAGCTGGTCTAGTACTTTGTAATGAGGCCAGCCATCATCATCAAAAAATTCAAATTCATAATAACCATAAGGTTCAAGTAGCCTGCATATTGCAATGTGCATTAAATCTATCTTATGGTCTTTTTTATATTTATCGTGAGGTTTACCTAATTCTTGTACACCAATTAGATAGATAATTGCATCTAAATCTAATACCTCGCCATCTGCAAATTGTGCAGAAAGCTTATCTACAACTTGTTGCCAACGTTGCTTTAATTCTTCATCTCTTGCCATAGTGCAAAGATACTTAAGTTGAAGCGCATAATTACCTATATTTGAGATATGAATTTTATAGATATTATTTTAGGGATATTCCTATTACTAGGGCTTGTAAGAGGTTTTATGAAAGGCTTTTTTATTGAATTAGCTTCTTTGGTTGCATTAATTGCAGGTATTTTTGGCGCTATTCACTTTTCATATTATGCTAGCTCTTTTATTGCTGAACATGTTGATTGGGAAGAAAATTATATAAACCTTGCTGCATTTGCTGTAACCTTTATCATAATTATTGTAATTATTTCTCTTGCCGGGAAATTACTTACAAAATTGGCAAATATCATTGCTCTTGGTATTTTAAATAAATTGCTTGGTGGTGCATTTGGGGTAATAAAAATGGCATTTTTGGCTAGTGTAATTATACTATTTTTTGAAGCAGTTAATAGCAACAATTCTTTAATAGAACAAGAAAAGCTAGACAGTTCTGTTCTCTACGCTCCAGTGTCTAAAATAGCTCCTTTAGTATTACCCTCAATTTTGAAGGAGGCAAAGAATAGGGATATCCTGGATAAGGATAAAAGATACATTGGTGAAGAAAAATAATTCAAAATATAAAAGCACCTCAGTTTATAAAGACTGAGGTGCTTTTTAAATTTTACTTTCACAAACTATGAAAGTATACAATAAATTTTAAAAGTTAATCTGATAATTGAAGTTTTAAGTACTCCAAGCAATCATATATAGTATCAAAAATATCCTGTTCTTGGATAAGCTTTGGTATAATACCTACAGCTTCCAACATTTTTCGAGGCTGAGTATCAAGACCTACTAATAGGACTTCGATTCCCTTTCCTTCAAGATCTGTTATAATATCTTCTAAAGCATATACACCAGATTGATCAATATAAGGGACACGATCCATTCTAAAGATCACAACACTCTTGTCTTTTGAGTTTCGTTTTACTTCATCTTTAAAATAGGAAGTAAATCCAAAAAACAATGGCCCATATAATCTTTTGATGAGAATTTTTTCTTTGTTGGTCTCGTAAAAATTACCTTCAGTTTTCCACTTGGAGTCATTGTCATCAATATCAGATAGTGTTCCTGTAGTAAGTCCTCTTTCTGCCATATCACCAGACTTCTTCATAAACAGTAAGCAGGCTAATGCCACACCAATTCCTACAGCTTGAATTAGGCTTCCAAAAGTGGTCATTAATAACACAAGAATCATTACAAATGCGTCGCCCTTAGGTACTTTTAAAAGATGCTTTAATCCTTTAATATCTATAATCTTAAATCCTATTGGAATAAGAATACCAGCTAGTACACAAAGTGGTATTTCAGAAGCTAAAAACCCAAGTCCTAATAATACAGCTAATAAGAACAAGCCGTGAATCATACCTGAAAGACGTGTTGTGCCACCAGCGTTTATATTTACAACAGTACCTTTTGTAGCACCAGCACCAGGAATACCACCTATAAGACCACCTATTGCATTACCAATACCTTGCCCTATAAGCTCTCTGTTTGAGTTGTGCTTGGTTTTAGTCATACTATCTGCTATTACTGAGGTTAACAATGAATCAATACTACCTAGTAAAGCAAGGATAAATGCATACTCTAAAATAATGGAAAAAGCGTTTAAATCTATTCCAAGAATTGTATCAATTTTTAATTCTAGGAATGAAGGTATCTCACCTATGTCCTTAATTAAAGGAACATCAAAATTGAAAAAATAGCCTATTAAAGTCGCTACAATTAGTGCTACAAGTGCTGTAGGAATAGCTTTATTAATTTTAGGCCAAATTATATACACAGCTATAGTAATACTTCCTAACAGAAGTGCTTGTGGATTAAACTCTGCAAATAATCTTGGTAAATCCTTCATGATTTTTATGGTAGACTTGGCAGAGTCTAGTCCAACAAATGGAAATATTTGAAGAATAATGATAATCAAACCAATACCACTCATAAATCCAGAGATTACCGGATAGGGAAAGTATTTTACATAACCTGCAATATTAAGAAAGCCAAAAACAATTTGGATAAGCCCAGCAAAAACGAATGTTGCTAAAATTATACCCATACCAGCTTCAAGACTTCCTGTAAGCTCTATTGCAGCGACAACAAGCGCTGCTGTCACAACAGTCATAGGACCTGTAGGGCCACTGGCTTGTGTTTGTGTACCTCCAAAGGCGGCAGCAAATATACCAACTGCTATCGCACCGTAAAGTCCTGCAGCTGCTCCCATTCCAGATTGTACTCCAAATGCTAAAGCTAATGGCAATGCTACTACTCCTGCTGTAAGACCACCAAAAAGATCGCCTTTAAAATGTTTGAACGTTATCATTAAATTAATTTTACTTAAAAGATTAGTTTTCAATTTTAAATAGTTGTGTAAAACACAAACTCATAATTGCATCAATTAAAAACCATAACTACTGATGCCTGTCAGTAGATATGGTAATTATTAGGCTCCTCGTCTAAAAGGTTGTTTTTTCTCTTGATTAAAGAACTGCTCGTAGCTTTCTGGGTTTTCTGTGATTCCTCTCTCAGAAATAATCTTTATATGAATGTTACGCTCTTCTGCTCTAAATTTAAAATCGTCTAATATCTCAATAATATCATGATCTAAATATTTAGCCTTTCTCGTATCAATTTCTAAGAATGAATTACTCTCAAGATTGTTTAATTCTTTCAAAATTGCTCCTTTATTAATAAAAGTAACTTCTTCTGCAAGAGTCATCTTAACATGGTTTTTACCATTTGATGGTTCTTCGATATGTAAAAAGTGAGAGTTTTGGTAGCTTTTTATTACAATTACTACAATACCAATTGCAAGTCCTAAACTAATACCAATTAATAAATCTCCAAACACAATACCTATTACAGTAACTATAAATGGTACAAATTGTTTCCAACCTAAAACAAACATTCTTTTAAAGGTAGATGGCTTAGCTAATTTATATCCTACTAAGAATAGAATAGCTGCCAATACAGATAAAGGAATAAGGTTTAGAATATTAGGGATTAATATAACAGATATTAATAATAAGAAACCGTGAAGGATTGCTGATAATTTTGTTTGTCCACCAGACTGTATGTTAGCCGAACTTCTTACAATTACCTGTGTAATTGGTAGACCACCAATTAAACCAGATATCATGTTACCTGTACCTTGTGCAAATAACTCTCTGTTAGTAGGTGTTGTTCTTTTCTTAGGGTCTAACTTATCTGTAGCCTCAACACAAAGTAGTGTTTCTAAACTTGCTACTAAAGCAATTGTAAATGCTGTTATCCAAACATCTGGATTACCAATAACACCAAAATTTGGGAAGGTAAACTGACCTAGGAATGAGTCAAAATCATCTGGAATAGGAACACTCACTAAGTGTTCTTGACTAATACTCCAACCTGAAATATCTTGAGTAGTTACAAAATAAACAATACCTGCAAATACTGCTACTAAAGGTCCTTGTACTAATTGAAATATTTTACCTTTTTTAGATAAAACTGCTTCCCATAATATTAAAATTACCATAGCAATAACTGCTATTAAAGTAGCGCCAGGACTTATATTACCAATAATATTTCCTAATTCAGAAAATGTATTTTCACCGTCCATTTGTAAAAATGCCCAATCTCCTTCTGGATCTGCATCATAACCAAAGAAATGAGGAATTTGCTTAAGTACAATGATAATACCAATACCTGTTAGCATACCCTTAATTACGGATGACGGAAAGTAATATCCTATTATACCACCTTTTAGAAGACCAAAAACAATTTGAATTGCTCCACCTAAAACTACAGCTACTAAGAAGTTTTCATAACTCCCTAAACTTGCAATTGCAGCTAGTACAATAGCGGCAAGACCTGCTGCAGGACCACTTACCCCTAAACTAGAACCACTAATGGCTCCAACTACAATACCACCGATAATACCTGCAATTAAGCCTGAAAATAGTGGTGCTCCACTAGCTAATGCTATACCAAGACAAAGAGGAATAGCAACAAAAAATACCACGACACTAGCTGGAAAATCGTGCTTTAAATTCTTAAACATATAATATATTTTAATGCAGAAAGACTTTTATCTTTCTGTTGTTTTTAATAAATAATAATGGCAACAAGACAACCTTATTAAGAGAAAGCTAGCTTGTTGTGACTAAATATATTATGAGAATTTTGGTGGCGGATATGCCGTATCTATATACACAGATACAAATGTGCAATTGTATTTGAAGTATTGTTTGTCTGTATCTAAGAAATCATAATACTTAAATACAACATCATTTTCAGAATGACTGTAATCTTTAAAGTCTAATTTGTTTTTGCAGTTTTCTTCCTCAATTACAACGACACTCATTACCTCTTGATCAAATATAAGAGACAATGTAGGTACAATTGTAAAGGCTAAAAACCCTATGAGAAATATGAATGCTTTAAACTTTATCAACTCTAAAAATTTATGAAATGCAAAAGTATTGAATTTAAAAAAATTAACATTTAAACTAATGTTAAAGCTATCATCAAAGTGCCTTTAATTCAGTTTTTAACAGCCAACCTTGTTTGCCGTCTGCTAATTCAATTTTTCTCCAAGAATCAAAATCTTCTAAAATTTTAGCCTTAGTACCTTCATGTAATAAGAATAGCTGTTCGCTTCTTGAATTAGGCTCACTTCTTACAACAACTTCTTCTGGAAAGATAATACCAAAACTTTTTTGTTCCAACACAGATTGCTGTTGGTAAGCAAATACAACTGCACATATTGCAATTAAAAACGCTAAACTGCCGCCAATAAAGAACAATCGTTTTTTTAATGATGCTCTAGAGAAGTAATAAAGAAGTATTAACACCACAAAAGAAATTGAAGCTAATACAGCAAGCCAAGCCCAACCATTTACGCTTAAAGTAGCAATAACAGAGTTTACAATTTTAGAAACTCCAGTTTTAGGAACCTCATCTATAGCATCAATAGTCATTTGTCTTGCGTAAGCCAAGTTGTTTGTTACATCTGCATCATTAGGATCTAGCTTAAGAGCTTTTTCAAAATAATAAACGCTAGGTCCAACATTATTTAATTTATAATGAGAATTTCCTAAGTTATAATATACAGATGTGCTTTCGTATCCATCTTTAAGGATAGATTGGTATTTAGATATAGCCTCTTCATAGTTTTCATTTGCATAGGCTTGGTTAGCTTCATTAAAAAGCGACTCAGACTGTGCAATGGTAACAGTTGTAATAAAAAGGGCACATATTATAGTTACAAACTTCATAATCCTAAATTAACATCCTACCATTAAATTAAACTCTATTATCTTTTCTGTGGTTTTACCATTCTCATCTGTTAACACTACTTTGTACCAAACATTTTGTGACTTTATACCAATACCGTTTTCTGTGAGTGTTTTGAATGGGTTTATCATATTTGCTACCTTTTGGCTACAAAGTCTTCTCAGATCATCTTTGATTTCTGCTACAGATATTTTTTCTTTGAAAGTCTCATCTTCTACCTCATCTTTAAGTGATGTAAACGTATTATCTTCTAAAAGTGGAGGCATTAATCTCCAATCACTTTTAAACGTATAGCTTCCGGATAAATCGCAAAATGGTTGCTCATCAAAAACAACAAGGCTTTTTTCTACGCGCTGGTATACTTTTACGTTTACATTGCGTTCTGGCTGTACACGTACCCATTTATTAAATGGAGAGTCTCCATAAGACACCTTTACCGTTACCTTATCTTCTGCATTAAACGTATTGTTTTTAGATAACAACCTAACATCTTCTATATAAACAACAGCATCATTAAACTGTATCTTTATACGTTTATCTATCTTTTCTGAAGACAACTCTGATGTTAATACGTAGCCTAAGATATGTTCAAAAAATCTGTAGAATCTAATTTTTGAGAACTCGCCTTTTTCGTCAAGAATTTCTACTTCTGTACCATAATCCAATACATCTACATCTTTAGAATCTGCACTTGGCACTTCTTTTAATGGCAACCCATTTTCTGTACAAACGTATTTAAGAGTTTTAGCAAAGCCAAGGCTTGAAACAAACATTGCAAGAACTACAACTATCTTACTAAGATTATATGTGTTTTGTGCGCCATCCATATCCTTACATTTGTTTATCTATTTGAGAAATAATTCTGCTTGCCTTATCATAATCCTGTTGCATTGCGGTATTGCTACTTGGAGTATATCTTGCAAATTCACAATTTTCCAATAATGAGATATATTCAATACTAGATGCTTCATCTGCGCCACGTTCTTTTAATAAACGTTGTATCCTATCCTTACTCATCTCACTAGTTTGAATGTTTAATTTTGCTTTTAAATAATTGTGTAAAGCGCGCTCTAAACTTTCATAAAACGGTTTTTGGTCTCCTAGTTTTTTCTTAGCATCACTTAAATACTTTCTAGCTAATTTATCTGCTTTTCTAATTCGGTTTCCTCTAACATCATTAGCTCGCTCCTCTCGTTTCTTACCAAATATTATAGCTAGTGGTATAAGTGCCAATGGTCCTAACAATAATATCCAGAAGCCAATACTCTTAAAAAAGGCCTGATCACCAATTGCTTTTAAATTGGCGTTTTGTTTAATAAACCTAAACGGAGTACCTGTAGTAACAACTGCTTGTTTGTTGTTGCCCGAAGTTACACCTGTTGCCGTTGCATTTCCAGTATTTTCTGGACCCGAAAGTACATCGATCACAATTTCTTTTGACGTTATTGTTTTATAAGTTTCAGTTTCTAGGTCGAAATATGAAAAGCTAATTGGAGAAATAGGGTACTTACCTTTATAGTTTGGAATTATAGTATATGTTTCTTCAACACTACCTCGCATGCCGTTAACAGTAGTTGAAACTCTCTCTTTACGTTGAGGCTCAAAAACTTCTAATGAGCTAGGCACAACAAGTTCTGGGAAATTAAACATTGAAAGATTTCCGTTACCTGAAATTTTAACCACAGCATCTAGGCTTTCTGTAGCCTCTAGCTCTGTTTTGTTTGTGGTAACTTCAAAATTAAATTTACCTACAGCATTTGTAAAGTTTGAAGGTTTTCCTTCTGCAGGAAGTGGCTTAACATCTATAATTCGTTTACCTGCACTCACATTTTTCTTTACTGTTTCAAACAAACGTCCTCCAAAAATATCTCGTCTGTTTGAAGGCACATCTACATCTATAGATAATGATAGTGGCTCAATTTCTAACTTTCCAGATTTTTGAGGATACAATACTGTTTTCCTTAGTGTTACATAGCGATATTGTTCTCCTTGATATGTGCCATTTTGTACTTTAAGTTGCTTTATATCTATGCTCTGGCTCCAAAAATCTGCATATTTAGGACTCGCTATTTCACGCCAATTACTTACAGAAGTAGATGGGCTTACATATAACTTATAGGTAACTGTAACGCCTTCATTTAAATATGGGTTGGTTTTAGAAACCTCTGCAACTAAATGTATATTATCATCTGCCACAACGCTGGCATTATTTCCATCTGTAGGATTTTCTACAGCATTTGTAACCGTTATTTTTATGGGTGTTGTCTTATAAGTAGTTCCTTCTATATCTATTACAGCTTGTTGTATAGTGAAATTACCAGTAGCTGTTGGCTCTAAAAAATACTTATAACTTTTCTTATAAGTACTCTTACCATTTATCCAGCTTTGGCTAACAGATTGGTACGGACCTCCAACTTTTCTAAACCCTGTAAACTCTGGAGGATTAAAGTTATCTCCATCTTTGTTCATGGTAAACTCTACACTTAAGCGTTCATTAACACCTAGTTTAGTTTTACTCACACTGGCTTCAAAAGAAATTTGAGCAAAGGTGTTTGCCCCTATTAAAACCAAGCAAATTAATAAGACATGTTTTAATTGCATTACCAATCTTTTTCTGTTTTTACTTTTGCAGCTTTCGCTTTCTTAGCATTTAATTTTTCCTGAACCTTTGCTTCTTGGTTGGCCATAGTTTCTAACAGGTTCTGTATTTGTTGGGGGCTAAGCTGCCCTTTACCTTGTTGAGGCTGTTGTTGTTCTTTCTTTTCCTTACCGTCGTTATTTTTACCATCATCTTTTTTATCGTCCTTAGGCTTTCCTTCTTCACTTTCGTCTTTATTGCCTTGGTCTTCCTTGTTTTCTTTATCATCTCCTTCATTACCATCTTCACTTTCTTCACCTTTATCGTCTTTATCTTTTTCGCCTTGATCTCCTTCTTTCTTCTCTTGATCGTCTTGCTTATCCTTGTCTTTATTTTGCTCTTCGTTCTTCTTATCATCATTACCGCCACCACCATCTTTCTGCTCTTTTTCTAATAAGCTTTTGGCCAAAGCAAGATTGTAACGCGTTTCATCATCATTTGGATTGTTTCTTAAAGCTTGCTTATAAGCTTCAACAGCTTTGGCGTATTTTTTATCGCGCATAAATGTGTTCCCTAAATTATGGGCGCTTTTATGTTTTAATTCTTTTTCTTCTGAAGCTGTTTCTGCTGTAACATACTTTTCACCTGCTTCACTTACCTTATCCTTAGTGTAATATAAGTTTCCTAAATTATATTTAGCTTCTTGATTATTAGGATTTTTAGCAATAGCTTTTCTATATGAAGCCTCTGCAAGCGGAAAATTATCTTCTGCAAGATAGTCCTGAGCTTCATTTAATAAATCTTGAGCTTCTTGCTCTTGCTTTAGTTGCTCTTTAGTTTTTTGTTGTGCCTGCGTGGTAATAGTGAACACCAAAGCACATAGCAAACTTAGTATAAGAGATACGTTGTGTTTAGTTTTCATTGTTGTTAATTTATATAGGTTTGAATGCCTTAAACAGCATTCGTTTAATTTTGTTTTTTATTATAATTTTTCAATAATTTCTGAAGGCAGAAACATTTCTAAAATTGGTTTCATATTCTTCTCTACTACTATAAACTTCCAATTAGTTATACCATTTGGAGATTCTGCTATTACACGTTTTTGAACGCTTATTTTATATTGGTCTTTATCTTCTAAATACGTCACATTCTCTTCACCAAAGTTTTTATAAAATGATACTAACATCATACTTTGTTGTAACTCCTTTTTTTCTTGCAGTTCTTCATCTTCTGAATCTTCCACAGAGTTGTCTACAAAACCAATATACATATCATTTGAGTAGCTAAGTGTAGCATAATACTTCTCGTTTATGAGTTCTGGTTCATTAATGTCCTTAATATTAGTATTATCAAACCTAAAATTCATAGACTCTGAATTAAAAGCGCTTTGCATTGCAACCAGTAATTGTTCTCTTGGGATTAGCTCAAAAATACCTTCTGCTGTATACTCTATAGCTGTTTCAAATTTTTTATTGATTATAGCAGTTAAGTAGGTATTAAAATCTGTTTCAATTTCCTTCTTGGCATTTTGGGAGTATCCAGTTAACGTAGCTGCTAAAAGAATTACATATGTAATGATATGCTTCATGTATTTAATCTATTTGTTTTTCGTTGAACAAATTCAATTTTTTAAGCCAACTTGTTCTTCGTTCCAGCAAAAATACTTCTAAAACTAAAAAGAAAATTCCGAAGCCTAAAAACCACTGAAACTGGTCTTTAAAATCTGCAAACTGCTTAGCTTCAAACTCTTTCTTATCCATATTTTGAAGGATTTCTGTTACTTTCTCTACGGTTTCCTTAGTGATGTTATTATATATATACTCACCATTAGCCTCTTTAGCAATATCTTTTAATGTTTCTTCCTGTAGCCTTGTAATTACAGTCTGATCATTTTGATCTTTCTTATAATTAAGCACAACACCATTGCGTTTAATTGGTATTCTGCCTCCTTTTGTTGTACCTACACCAATGGTAAAGATTCTTATACCTTCTTCACTTGCTTCTTCTGCAATGTTTACAGAATCGCCTTCATGGTCTTCTCCATCACTAATAATAAATAGCACACGATTAGTTTGCTCATCATCATTATAGTAGGTTTTAGCTAGTTGAATTGCCTCATTTATAGCTGTACCTTGACTACTCAACATATCTGTATTCATATTTTGCAAGAACATCTTAGCACTTGCGTAATCTGTGGTAATGGGCAATTGCGGAAAAGCACTTCCTGCATATGCAATAATACCTACACGATCACTAGCCAAACTATTTATAATTTGTGTGACCAACTGTTGAGACTTCTCTAAGCGGTTAGGAGCAACGTCTTCTGCTAGCATACTCTTAGACACATCAATTGCGAAAACAACATCAACACCTTCTCGTTTTACTGTTTCTAATTTCGTGCCAATCTTAGGATTTACTAATGCAATTGTTAAACAGGCAATAGCCAAGCACAGTACAACTATTTTTAAAATTGTTTTAAAAACAGATTGGTTTGGGCTTAGCTTTTTAAGCAAGTCTTTGTCTGCAAACTGAGATTGTTTGCGTTTTTTCCAGATTAATGCAGCAATTAATAGCAGTAGTAATACTGGTACAATTGCCAACAACCAAAAATATATGTGTTCCTCTAATACCATTTATACAAAACTTCTAAAAATTGTAAACCTTAATAACACCTCAACAACTATTAATCCTAATGCCGCTAATACTAAAGATCTAAAAAGCTCTTTGTAGTTATAAAATTTAAACTCTTCTACTTCTGTTTTTTCCAGCTTATTTATCTCTTCATAAATAGCTTCTAATTTCTGATTGTTAGTAGCTCTAAAATATTGACCACCAGTTGCAGTAGCGATTTGTTTTAAAAGGTCTTCATCTATTTCTACTTTCTGATTGCCATATTGAAATTGCCCATTAGACTTTATACCAATTGGAGATAATGCCATACCATTACTACCAATACCAATAGTGTAGGTTTTAATGCCGTACTCCACAGCTAACTCACTTGCTAACTTAGGGTCTATTGTACCAGAATTGTTTACACCATCGGTAAGTAAGATTATAACCTTACTTAAAGCTTTACTGTCTTTTAGTCTGTTAACAGATGTTGCTAATCCCATACCTATAGCAGTACCATTCTCAAGAACTTCACTAAACTTTACATCATTTAAAGCGCCAAGCACTATACTTTTATCACTCGTAATAGGTGTTTTTGTGTAGCTTTCTCCAGCATATAGAACAATACCTATACGATCGTTAGGACGTCCTTGTATAAACTCTGAAGCAACATCTTTTAAAGCTTCCAGTCTATTTGGTCTAAGGTCTCTTGCTAACATACTCGCAGAAACATCAATAGCCATAACGATATCTATACCTTTTGTGGTCTTAGTTTTAGTTGAAACATCTACCGTACGAGGTCTTGCCATTGCAGTTATTAAAAATGCTAATGCTAATAGGCGCAACACAAATAGTAGCGGTCTTATGTTTACCAACCAGCTTTGCTTTACTTTAAAACCTTTTATAGTAGATATTTTTAGCTCTGCAGTTTGTTTACCTCTTTTAATAATGTACCAAGCAATTAGTACTGGCATTATTAAGAACAACCAGAACCACTGCGGATTTTCGAAAACAAAATTATCTAACATTACTGAGCACTTTTTTGAAGTTCGATACTATTAATAATACGGTTTGATATTTCTTCACCAGCTTCATCATTCTCACCATTTACAACCATTATTTGTTGCATACCAATGTTATTATTAAATACCAGTAATTGAAACGCAGATTTTTGACCCGTAAAGTTTCCTTGCTCTTTAGAAAATGTAAACGTACCATAAGCTTTTAGTCCTTTAATACCGTTTGCTGTAGTAAACTCATCTTCTTTTACAAACATATTATTAGCACCTTGTTGCTCTAGCATTCCTAAATTAGCTTGTACAATTG
This sequence comes from Croceibacter sp., assembly GCF_002716225.1. Classification (NCBI taxonomy): domain Bacteria; kingdom Pseudomonadati; phylum Bacteroidota; class Flavobacteriia; order Flavobacteriales; family Flavobacteriaceae; genus Croceibacter; species Croceibacter sp. The sequence continues at coordinate 139,817 of NZ_PAZX01000010.1, forward strand.
CACTTTTATCTACGTCTTTTTGTTCCTGCTTAAACGATGTTGTGTTAACATATACGTAAAACCCGTTTATAAGACTACCATAAGTAAATAATTGATTGTCCTTAACAACTTGCTCTACTTCTTTAGGCAAAGCTGCATCTTTTCTTACCAATACTTTTGGTGTTGTAATTGCTACTGATGGATAACCATAATCACTTCTTACCCAATCACCTTGCAGAAGTTCTTTAGTAGGATGACCAATAAAGCTATCTTTTATATAATCTGTTCCTTTTATTACAATTAAACTAACAAAGAATACAACTAATACAAAGAGACCAACTATAACAGAAATTATAATCTGTTTACGTTTTCGCTTTTTAGCTTTAGCTTCTTGAAACTCTATAGTGTTCTCTAACTCTTCTAATGTAGGTTCTGGAATTGCAGCTTTTGTATCTTTAATAATATCTTCAACTCTTAATCTGTCTGCTTTTACAACGCCTTCATTTGGATTCATTTTTGCAAATTTCGCTAAATCTGCACGCATTAAAATTTGTTTGAAATCCTTAATTGTTTCTTGAGACAGATCTAACTTTCCTTGTTGTTTTTTTGCTTCCATTAAAGCGATTAACTCTTCTGTTGTTCGCTCCATTGCATGATCGTCTACTTTTTCATCTATAAAGCGACGTGCAGAATCTGTTAATCGGGAATAGTAGTTTTTGTAGTCTTGATTTTTAAGCAAATCAGACTTATCCAACGCTTGTAACTCAAGCATTGCTTTTTCAAATGGAGGAATTTTTACTTCTGCTTCTGCTTTTTTCTTCTGTCTTCTAAAGATTAAAAATAACAAGCTAGCTACAACCATAGCTATAAGAAGCAACCACCATATCCAAGTTGGTATTTGAAAACGACTAGGTACCTCGACAGATGGTTTTATAGGATACATCTTCTGCTTAGTTGTATCTACAGCTACATCTGCAACTACAACTCGCATAGAGTCTGTTAGTATGACCCTATCATTAATCATAACTCTTTGTTGCGGGATGGTATAACTACCAGAATCAAATTGTGTTAAGCGGTATTCCTTTAAGAGTCTAAAACGTTTTTCTAGTCGTGTTGTATCTGCCAACAAACTTTCCACCATTTCCATAGGAGCAAATGTTTGTCCTTCGGGAAACACAACCACATTGGTTGAGTCTGTTTCTACCTGAATGCTATACGTTATCTGTTCTCCTATTTTTATTGAAGTTGAATCTATAGTAGCGTTTACTTCTTGAGAAAATGAATAGGTAATGGCGAAAAGCGAAACGAAAATAGCGGTAAGTGTCCTAACCGAAGTTGAAAACACTTTGTTTATATCCATTTTTAAGTTTTCATTCATCATTTAAGCTCTTCTTTTAAAATAACCCAATAATTTCTTTACATAGCTCTCATCTGTACGCGTATGTATTACGCCAGACCCACTTCTTCTAAATGTGTTTTCAAAGTAATTTACACGCTCATTATAATGTTTGGCATAATTAACTCTTACAGTCTTAGATCCTGTATTTACCAATAACAACTCTCCAGTTTCTTCATCTTGCATTTGCACCATTCCTAAATTAGGAATAGCTTCTTCTTTTTCATCATACACGCGAATACCTGTAACATCATGTTTTTTACCTACAATTTTCATTGTTTGCTCATAACCATCTGTCATAAAATCTGATAAGACAAAAACGATAGCTTTTTTCTTAAGCATGTTAGATAAGTATTTTAAAGCTTTTGTAATGTCTGTCTTTTTACTTTGTGGCTTAAACTCTATAAGTTCTCTTATTATTCTCAAGACATGTGAACGTCCTTTTTTTGGAGGTATAAAAAGTTCGATTTCATCAGAAAATAAAAGCAATCCTATTTTATCATTATTCTGTGTTGCCGAAAATGCTAAGGTTGCTGAAATTTCTGTGATTATATCTTTTTTAAACGCTTGGTTTGTACCAAAGAATTCTGAACCAGATATATCTACCATTAAAACCATGGTTAACTCACGTTCTTCTTCAAAAATCTTAACAAAAGGCTCATTATACCTTGCCGTTACATTCCAATCTATACTCCTTACATCATCTCCAAATTGATATTGGCGCACTTCACTAAACGTCATACCACGACCTTTAAAAGTACTGTGGTACTCGCCACCAAACACGTGATCGCTAAGGCGACGTGTTTTAATTTCAATTTTACGTACTTTTTTTAGGAGGTCTTTGGTGTTCATTGTCTTTAATCGAAGAGTCTTAAATGCAATTTGATTTTTGAATTTTCAAGGTAGAGTTAAGTGCTTAGCAAGAAGAGATTAGTAACTCAAAGCATTACTTCCTAATTACTAAAGCTCAGAAACTACTATGGCACTTCAATCTCATTTACAATTTTATTTATAAGATCTACGCTGGTAACATTTTCTGCTTCAGCTTCATAGGTTAACCCAATACGATGCCTGAGTACATCATGTACTACTGCACGCACATCTTCTGGCACAACATAACCTCTACGCTTAATAAAGGCATAGCACTTTGCTGCGTTTGCAAGGTTTATACTACCACGAGGTGAAGCTCCAAAGTTTATTAATGGTTTAATATCATTAAGATTGTATTGTTCTGGATAACGTGTTGCGAAGATGATGTCTAGAATATACTTCTCTATCTTCTCATCCATATAAACTTCTTTAACAGCTAGTTGGGCTCTCAAAATTTGATCTATAGATACAACTGGATTTACAGTTTCAAAACTGCCTTTTAGGTTAGCACGCATTACCATTTGCTCCTCATCCATCTTAGGATAATCTATCACTGTTTTTAACATGAAACGGTCTACTTGGGCTTCTGGCAAAGGATAAGTTCCTTCTTGCTCTACTGGGTTTTGTGTTGCCATAACTAAGAAAGGCTTATCTAACACAAAGGTTTCATCTCCTATGGTCACTTGCTTTTCCTGCATAGCTTCTAATAAAGCAGATTGTACCTTGGCAGGAGCACGGTTTATCTCATCTGCCAATACGAAATTAGCAAAAATAGGACCTTTCTTAATGCTAAAGTCATTAAGCTTCATATTGTAGATCATAGTTCCCACAACATCTGCAGGCAATAAGTCTGGCGTAAATTGAATACGGCTAAATGTCCCGTGAACAGCTTTAGACAACGTGTTTATTGCTAAGGTTTTTGCCAAACCTGGCACACCTTCTAATAAGATATGACCTTGTCCTAAAAGACCAATAAGCAAACGCTCTACCATATGCTTTTGGCCAACAATTACCTTTCTCATTTCTAATGAAAGTACATCTACAAAAGCACTTTCTTTTTCTATTTTTTCATTTAAACTCGCAATGTCTATCGACGTGTTTTGTTCCATAGATTCAATTATTTAATTCACAAATTTAAAAAGCTAACTAAAGCTAAACAAATTCCTATTTTTAAAAAATATCTTAAAAAAGTCGCTTTTAAAAACCAACTTTTATTTAAACGTGTAAGTTACCAAAGCCTTATCAATATATGTACTTTCGCATTAGATAAGTTTCAGTAACTAACAAATACGAAAAGATTAGAACTATGTTGCAGGAAAAATTACAGTTTTCAAGAATTATTCAAGGAGTAATGAATTGGGGTGCTTGGGGAGCAAAAATGAGCACCCAACAAATGGCAGAACAAATTGAACACGTATTAAACCTTGGCATAACAACTTTTGATCACGCAGATATTTATGGTGGTTATACTACTGAAGCTGAATTTGGAAAAGCATTTAAAGAAAGTGGTGTAAACCGTGAAGATGTACAACTCATCTCTAAACTAGGCATACAGTATCTTTCTGATGAACGACCGTATAACCGTGTAAAACATTACCAATATGATGCTACCTACATATTGGAGAACACAGAACGGTCTTTACAAAAACTAAACACCAACTATTTAGATTTGTTGCTGCTTCATAGACCAAGTCCACTTATGGATCCTTTAGAAATAAAAGGCGCGATTGAAAGGCTACTTACAGAAGGTAAAATTAAATCTTTTGGGGTTTCAAATTTTACACCAAGCCAGGTTGCTATGCTAGAAAAACATATTAAGGTTTCTGGTAATCAAATTGAGTGTAGTATTACCCAGTATGAACCAATGCTAAATGGTGTTTTAGATGATATGGTTACTAAGGATATACTGCCAATGGCCTGGTCTCCTTTAGGTAGTATTTTTAAGGAACATACACAACAAACTATGCGTGTACAAAATGTCTTAGAAACACTACGCGCTAAATACAGAACTACTACAGACCAAATTCTTATTGCTTGGCTACTAAAGCATCCTTCTGGTATACATCCAGTAATTGGAACATCTAAGGTTTCTCATGCTAAAGCAGCAGTTAAAGCACAAGAAATAAACCTTGACATACAAGATTGGTTTGAGCTCCTAATTGCAAGTCAAGGTCATAAAGTTCCTTAATCTAAATCTTTTGGCATCTTTCCAAATGCTCTAGTATCTTCTTTGGTTAAAATCTTGAAATCTTCAGATTTTGGAGCATTTTCTAGAACATGGTTAAGTTCTTTTGGGAATGTAGTCATCTTACGTTCTTTAAGATCCATCCAGCATCCTAACATATCGCAAGTCGCTAAGTTTTTTCCATTTGAATCGTAAAAATTATGGACAAATTTAAAAAGTGAACCATCTTCACTAACGCCACCAACCTCAAAAGATACTTTAATAGGTTTGCCTTGTAATACTTCTCTAAAGTAAAAGATGTGTTCGTAAAAAATGACTGGGCCAATATTATATTTGGCCATTTCTTTTTGGCCAAAACCATTTTCAATTAGGTAAGCCATTCTGGTGTGACTCATAAAATTTATAAATGCAGAGTTTGCTAAATGACGATTCGCATCTAAATCGCTCCATCTTATATCAAATTCTTTTGTAAACATATTAGTAGGTTTCTTGTGGTTGTTTATTAATTAATTTAATTCTTTCTAACACAGCGTTTACCACAATATCACTTTCAAGATTGTGTCCTAAACCTTCTGTGTAAAATGTTTTAATATCTGGGTTTTGTTTTACGCCTTCCTGTATTGGTAATATTGGTGTTACCTTATCTTGAGTTTCATGAATAACCAAGATTGGCTTATCTATCAATTTAAAGAATTGCGCCATTGTCACTCTATCTGCAGGAAGTTTTAAAACCTCATTTACTTTTATTAATAAATTTTGAATTGATTTTGTTGACAAGCCCAACATCACTTTAAAGTATGTGAAGATGGCACCCATCCCAGAAGGCGCACCCATAATTACATAGCTACTTACATTTAAGTTGGTGTTTACTAAAAAAGCATACGCAGTAACCATACTACCCAATGAGTGACAAACCATAGTATGAATATGGCCTATATGTTTTTCTGAAGCCGCAATTGCTTTACGGTAAATTTCAAAGTTAAGAGCATTACCATCAGACAATCCGTGTCCTTGGGCATCTAAGGCGTACGCTGTATATTCGGTTAAATCGAGTTGATCTATATAAGGCTGCCACCGTTGTGAATTACTCATCCAACCATGAACAAAAAACAAACGTTTTTTGCCTATGCCCCATTTATGCAACACAACATTTTGATTGTTAATCTCAAAATTGTGTTTTATACTTTTTTTAAAAAACGCTTCTCCTTTTTCTGTAATTCCTACACGTTTTACTCTACACAACAACTTAAAACTAAACTCCCTATTCCAACTTGGGAACACAGGCGCTGTGCTATTAATTATAAATCCTAATATTTTTAATATGAAATTCTTCATAAATTTATTTTGATACCAATTGGTATTTAAGATCGGTTTTAAAGACTTACAGATTGTATAACCATCTCAAGGTGTTTTACGCAATGGGTAATGGCATTCTTATTTCGTTCTAGTTTACTCATCATTATTCCACCTTCTAAAGAAGATATAACTATAGTAGCATAAAACTCTATATCTATATCTGGTTTTACCTGCTTGTTTTTTATACCGTTTTGAAAAAGCACCTTAATAGAAGCTCTAAGTTGCGCCAACATATTAAATGCTTGTTGTCTTAATACAGAGTTAGAGTCATCTACCTCAACAGCAACATTCATAAGAGGGCAACCACCTTCATAATAAGGAGATTCCATATAATTCTCAAAAAATTCGAATATGGCATCAAACTTTGTTTTAAAAGTTTTCGCTTCCTTTATGCTAGACCCTAAATTAGAAAACAACAGCCTAGATAAATTACGTAATGCCTGTTGCTCTAAGTCCTGCTTACTTTCAAAATGCCTATAAATAGCACCTTTTGTAAGACCAGTTGCTTTAGTAATATCACTTATAGAGGTGGCCTTGTAACCTTGTGTATTAAACAGGTTGGCGCTCTCTATTAAAATCTTTTGTTTTGTTGCTGTTGCGTTTCGCATACAACAAAGATACCAAACGGTATCTAAACCTCAATACAATAATGATCTTTATATTGATTTTTCAACTAAATTTGTTACTTTAAAGCGTAATTATTCTTATTTATGGATATTAACCATCAACTTATTACTGGATTGAGCTGTGCATTTATATTGCTCGTACTAGGTATAATTTTCTATAAATTTCCACCAAAGAAAATTAACTCAGTATACGGTTATCGCACACCTAGATCTATGACTAATCAAGATACTTGGGATAGTGCAAATACATTTTCTTCAATTTGGATGATACGCTTTGCGGTGTTTACATTTCTTGTAAGTGGCGCTAGTTATGTCTTAATTCCAGAGTATAGCGCATTAATAACGGTTATAGTTTTAGTGCTTTTAGTAGTTTTAATCTTACCCCTAACAGAATCTCACTTAAAAAGACACTACACAAAAAGTGGTAGCCCTAAAAGTGTAGTTGATGAATTTGATTTACCTCCAACTGGAGTTACTAGTAGTGAAGAAGAGTAACATCTTAAATGTTAACTTCATCGGTTTAGAATTAGTAACTTTGCAACTTCTTAAAAATCATTTATGATTCAATCCATGACTGGCTTTGGCAAAAGCACATTACAATTGCCTACCAAAAAAATATCGATAGAGATTAAATCTCTTAATAGCAAGAGTTTAGACCTAAATGCTCGTATGCCTAACCAATATCGTGAAAAAGAGTTAGATATGCGTAAGCTTATTGCATCTTCACTAATGCGCGGAAAGGTAGACTTTAGCTTGTATATTGAAACTACATCAGACGATACGACTAGCGCTATTAACAGCGAGGTTGTAAAGTCTTATATGCAACAACTTAAGCAAGTAGTAGCTTCTGATGATACAGAACTCTTAAAGATGGCTATAAAAATGCCAGATGCCCTAAAGACAGTTCGCGAAGAAATTGATGAGACAGAATACGACTCTATCTTAAATACTTTAAAAGAAGCCTTAGTTGAAATAAATAGATTTAGAACAGATGAAGGCAAAGCTTTAGAGGACGACTTTAATCTTCGAATTTCTAATATTAAGAATTTGCTTGAAGAGGTTATTAAGATAGATCCAGATCGTATAAACCAAGTTAAAGAACGCCTTCGAAAAGGAATTGAAGAGTTAAAAGAAAGCGTAGACGAAAACAGGTTTGAGCAAGAACTTGTTTACTATATTGAAAAATATGACATTACCGAGGAAAAAACGAGGTTAGACAACCACCTTTCTTATTTTACAGAAACTATAAATAGCGCAGACTCCAACGGAAAAAAGCTTGGTTTTATAAGTCAAGAAATTGGTCGTGAAATAAACACGATAGGATCTAAATCTAACTATGCACCAATGCAACAACTTGTTGTTCAGATGAAGGATGAGCTGGAAAAAATTAAAGAACAACTACTAAACGTTTTGTAATGAGCAAAGGAGGAAAACTCATAGTATTTTCGGCACCTTCTGGAAGTGGAAAAACTACTATAGTAAGACATTTATTAAAGCACCAATCGTTAAATCTTGAGTTCTCCATTTCGGCAACGTCAAGAGAGCCGCGCTTTGGCGAACAAGATGGTGTACATTATTACTTTCTAGATCTTTCAGAGTTTAAACGACGAATTAAAGAAGATGAGTTTTTAGAATGGGAAGAAGTTTATAGAGATAACTTTTATGGCACACTAAAATCTGAGGTAGAGCGTATTTGGGACGAAGGCAAAAATGTAATATTTGATATTGACGTTGTTGGCGGCCTAGATATTAAAGAGATTTATCCAGAAAAAACACTTGCCGTTTTTGTAAAACCTCCAAGTATAGAGGAGCTTAAAATTAGACTTAAAAAACGCAAAACAGAAACAGAAGACAAGATTAATATGAGAGTTGCAAAAGCTTCAATAGAGCTAAAGACTGCACCACAATTTGATCATATTATACTTAATGATAATTTAGATGTTGCACTTACAAAAGCATATAATCTTGTTTCAGATTTTGTTGGCGCAGATACTAATACAACAGAAGACTAGTGAAAACTAACAAGAATATAGGCTTGTATTTTGGGACATTTAACCCTATTCATATTGGGCATTTAGCTATTGCTAACCATATGGCAGAGTTTTCAGAATTGGATGAAATATGGTTAGTTGTTACACCTCACAATCCGTTTAAGAAGAAAAGCACGTTACTAGATAATCATCATAGATTAGAAATGGTGAGACTTGCAACAGAGCATTATCCTAAGCTTAAACCAAGTACAGTTGAGTTTGATTTACCACAACCAAATTATACTGTAAATACACTTGCTGTTTTAGAAGAAAAGTATCCAGACTACATGTTTAATTTAATTATGGGTGAGGATAATTTAAAAAGCCTTCATAAGTGGAAAAACTATGACCTGATTTTAGAGCGCTATGGTATTTTTGTTTACCCAAGAATTTCTGAAGGTGTTATAGAGCATCAATTTAAAGATCATCCTAAGATAACTAAAGTTAAAGCTCCTATTATGGAGATATCTTCAACATTTATAAGATCTTCAATTGCAGATAAGAAAAACATACGCCCATTATTACCAGAACACGTGTGGTCTTACGCAGATGAGATGAATTTTTATAGATAACCTACTATTTACAACATAAAAAAACCTGTCTTATGACAGGTTTTTTGTTTTCTATAAAGATGTGATTAATCTTCTTGTGCAGGAATACGTAATACTTGTCCTGGATAAATTTTATCTGGATCTGTAAGCATTGGTTTATTAGCTTCAAAAATAACTGGGTATTTCATAGCATTACCATAGTACTTTTTAGCAATCTTACTTAAGCTGTCACCTTTTTCCACAGTATGAAACTGTGCTTCTGGCTCTTTATTTTCAACTTCCATTTGATCGTCTACTTGAGCAATTCCAGCTGTATTTCCTACTACAAGAACAATTTTTTCTCGCGTTGCTTGGTCTAAAGCCTTACCAGTAATTGTAGCCGTATCACCTTCAATAGTTACATTAAGGTTTTCTGCCTCTAGGCCTAAATCACTAACTGTTTCTTCCATAGAGCTTGCAGCCTTTTCATTAGCCTCCTTAATCTTAGCTGCGTTTTCTGCAGCCGCTTCTGCAGCTTCTTCCTTGTCTGTTTTGCCTATACCAAATACTTTGGCTCCTGCATTTTTAATAAATGAAAATAATCCCATTGTGTTTTCTTTTGTTAATTATTAATAAGTACCCAATTTACAAAAAGCACTCACTAAAGACAAGAGTCTTTTTATAAATCCGACTTAAATTCTTATCAATGTTTTAAGAGTTATTTAGCAGTAAGCTATTAACAAGACTTTGCTTACAATTGCAACTTTAAAAGCCTCTTTTAAAGAGGCTTTTAATAATTACTTTTTTATATAGATGCTCCATCTTTAGTGAGCACTTTAAATTCTGCTTTGCTAATACGTTTTTTTGAGGTGCTATTTTTAAGTTTATATTCAATATATCCTCTACCTCTAAAAGTATACGTGCTTTCTGAATCTGGATGAAATAACATTATTGTATTATCATCTGGTATAGTCATCTCAAAGTACTCATTTCCCATAGGCTCATAGTCCAAATAAAGCCCTTTAACGTAACCGTTATTAGAGATATCTGTAACTTCGTAGTGACCTTGATAATCCCAAACGACATCATTAGGATGTGTTCCTTGTGCATCTATTGAGCTTTCAAAATTGTCACCTTGACCAAATGGTAAGAATTGTATAAAGTTTTCTTCATCAAAAGCATTTACATAACCATTTGCACTAGTTGCTGTTTTTTCCCATAGTTGATATTCTTGTAGGAAATAATGTATATTATTATAAAACACAAGATCATAATCAAAAGTTGAACGTTGATAGCCGTAAAATACATATCGCGTACCTGATGACAAATCTTTCAGTATCATTTTATTTGCCTGTCCTTCTATAACTTGAAACCTATGGTAACCATCTTTATCATGGCTAATTTCTAAAACATCCTGAAAAGCATCAAAATACCCTGTTTGTATGCCAAAACCACCACCTCGAGAACCAATGCCAACTAAATTATTATTAGCATACAAATCTCCTTGCTGAAATGACAATGTAAAAGCAATTTCTAAAAAAGGTACTCTAGTTGCACCTGCAGTTTGCTCAACATCTAAATACCATAACTCGTAAGTTTGTAAATACTGATTTAAAGGTAAGGTAGGTTCTGGGTTATTTACTTCATAGTCTTGATCATCTACAACCTCTACATAACAAGACGTCATCACTAACCCTACAAAGAATAACATGCTAAAATTTAGTATCGTTTTCATAACGTTTAATTTTGGGATTCTATAATTTGGGTTTCAAAGGACGTGCCAAAAACACAAACCATTGTATTGCAGCAATATATATCGCTATCATATTTTGTATTTTTGGTGATGAAAAGATTAGACTATGAATGACGAACCAAAATTTGCCGTAATTGGCGGCGGAAGCTGGGCAACAGCCATTGTAAAGATGCTTTGTGAGAATTTAAATGAGGTGCATTGGTATATGCGTAGCGTTTATGCTATAGAGCATTTAAAGAAAATGCAACATAACCCCAATTACTTAAGCTCTGTGGAGTTTAATACTGAGCAGCTAAAATTAAGTAATGATATTAATGAAGTAATTAATGCGGCAGATAACCTAATCTTTGCAGTACCAAGTGCTTTTATATATAGTGAATTACAAGAGCTAACAATACCCTTAAAAGACAAGAAGGTATTTAGTGCCATAAAAGGAATTGTACCAGAAACTGGACTAATTGTAGGCGAACATTTAAATGAAACCTACGAAATCCCTTTTGATAATATAGGTGTAATTACAGGACCTTGTCATGCAGAAGAGGTTGCCTTAGAGCGTTTATCCTATTTAACAGTAGCTTGTGCTAATGAGGATAACGCAAAATTCTTTGCTAAATATTTAACGTGTGATTACATAAATGTAAAAACATCTGAAGATGTTACTGGAACAGAGTATGCTGCCATGCTAAAAAATATTTATGCTATTGCAGCAGGAATAGCTCACGGTTTAGGCTACGGAGATAATTTTCAGAGTGTCTTAATGAGTAATGCTATTCGCGAAATGAAGCGCTTTATTAAAAAAGTGTACAAGATGAAGCGAAATATTAACGACTCAGCTTATTTGGGAGATTTATTAGTAACAGGTTATTCTGTATTTAGTAGAAACAGAATGTTTGGTAATATGATTGGTAAAGGTTACACAGTAAAAAGTGCTCAAATGGAAATGAGTATGGTTGCTGAAGGTTATTATGCTGCAAAAAGTGCTTACACCATAAACCAAGACAAAAAGAAGAAAAGAGCCAAAACTCCTATAATAGATGCTGTTTATAGCATTTTATATGAAAACAAGAATCCTAAAAAGGTATTTGATAAGTTAGCCGAAAAATTAGACTAACCTATTTTTCCTTTGGCTCCCAAGAGTCTATTAGGCTTATACTTTCTGTTATAAAATACTCCATAAATTTCACCAAGTCTTGAAGTTCGTGATTATAACTTTTGGTATCCTTAGTCCTTGCCTTTAATATATCTTCTAAAACTCTTACATGATCATTAAGCCCCAAAATGTCTTTTCTAAACATAGTTCTCCAATGATCTAACTTAGAGTAAAAATAGCGCTTCCTGTCACCTAATTGTGTTTTGTAGCCAATACGTCCTAATACCAATAAGTTGTTTATAGCATTACTCGTAGCACTTTTACTTAATTGTAAGGTCTCTCGTATTTCATCAAACGTTAAACTTGTTTTGTCGGAAACCGTTAAGAGTGTATTTACTCTAGCAGATGCTGGTGCAAAGCCAGATTGTTCTTGGATAACCCCAAATCTTTCTATTAATTCTTCCTGTTCTCTAGTTAGTTTAGACATTTTCAGCAGTTTAGTTATTTATAACTCCTAACACAAATATAAATTATTGATTCAATTTTAATAAAAATAGCATTTCTTTAACATAATATTTGTTGATATTCTGATTTATTTTACATTAATCCCTATAAAGTGTATCTATTCTCGTCCAAATACAACAATGAGTTAATGTTTTATTATTTTTTTTCAATCTTAGTTTTCACTTCTTTAAGTTCTTTAGTTTTGGAACTATAAATAAAACTTTGAACTGAAATTATGAAAAAAAACTATTCTACTCAATTACTTACTTGTCTCTTATGTTTTGTTTTTACTCTAAGTGGTATTGCGCAAGATACTAACTCAATTATATCAACATACATCTCTGCCCATAAGAAAGACCTTAAATTGTCTGGCGCTATTACTTTTCACACAAATAGTATTGGCAATCTATCTAACAAAAATTACAATGTTGCATACCTACAACAAACCTTTAACGGTATAAAAGTTTCTAATGCCAATGCAACTGTTGTTTTAAAAGATAATAAGGTCATTAGTTTTAAGCATACGTTTATAAATAATTTAGAAACCAAATTAACCGGTGCCGCAACAGCACCTAACTTAACACCTAATCAAGCTGGAACTGCTGCACTTGGTGCTTTGGGACTTACAGATCTAAATCATGTGCAGTTTTTAGATTTTGCTACAAAAGAAGACATCAATGCTCTGCAATTATCTCAAGAAACCCTAACTGCACCATTATTTTATGAGAAAGCAGCCAATGGGAATTACGTGTTAACTTATGAGATTATCGTCAAGGAGCCTACGCCGCATTGGTGGTTGTCTAAAATTAATGTTTCTACTGGTGAATTAGTTTCAAAATACGACCTCAATATATCGTGTAACTTTAATGCGCCTGTTGTAACAGATGCAGCACCAAATTTAAACTCACATATATCACACAAACACATTTTAAATACAAAAGCGCCATCAGTGTTAAATAGGGAGAACACAACTTTTAGAGCTTCTAATGCTGGTCTTTTAAACGATGGTGCTATCTATAACGCATATCCTCTTAGAGTAGAAACTCCAATTCACGGTGAGCGTGAGTTACTTATAAACCCTTCATTAATTGCTACACAACCCGTCAGCAGACCTGTGCCTTCACCAAGTGGATGGCACGATTTAGATGGTGTATTACAAACTAACACTAATGGTAACAATGTTGCAGCCTATGAAGATTCAGACAACTCCAACTCAGCTTCTTCTGCAGGTTCATTGGTAGATGGTGGCGCAAATTTAGTATTCGATTTTCCTTTAGATCTTACTCAGGAACCAGATGTTTACCAAGAGGCAACAATAGTTAACCTATTTGTATGGAACAACTATGTACACGATGTATTTTATGCGTACGGTTTTGATGAAGATAACGGTAATTTTCAAGAAGAAGATTATGATCGTTTCACAGGAGTAGATATTCCTTTAGTTACAGCGCATAACGGTGATGGTGTTGCTGCAGAAGCTCAAGATGGTAGCGGCTTAAACAATGCAAATTTTGCTACACCAGCAGATGGCGGTAACCCAAGAATGCAAATGTTCTTGTGGGGCGCTTCGCCATTTGGAGAATTTCTAAACATATATTCGTCAGGAGATTTAGATGGTGTATATGCATCAACTAGATTCCCTTTTGTTGATATTCCTCGATCTGATGATCCAGAAGTAAGCGGTAGCCTAGTTGTTATTGAAGATGATGGTGCTGATTATACTGGTGCAAATGGTGGCACTGCAGGACCAAGTCCAGATACGGATGATGGATGTACAACTACTGTGAATGCTGCTGAGTTAAATGGCAATATTGCTGTAATTAAACGAGGTGTATGTACATTCACCACAAAAATTTATAATGCTCAAGATGCTGGAGCAATAGCAGCAATTATTGTAAATAATGTTGAAGGTGAAGGCCCTGCCAATGGTGGTGGTGAGCCAACAGACCCTATAAACATTCCTACTATTTCACTTTCTCTAGAAGATGGAGATCCAATAATTAATGCACTTAATAATGGTGAAACTGTAACAGGAAGAATTGTAGATAATGGTCCTCTTTCAGACTTAGTAATGAAAGATGGCGATTTAGATCAAGGTATTATTGCTCACGAGTATGGTCACGGTATTTCAACCCGATTAGTAGGAGGCAGAAATAATACAAGTTGTTTAAGTAGTCTTCTTTATGAAGAACAAATGGGCGAAGGCTGGAGTGACTTCTTTGCATTAGTAATGACACAACAAATAACTGATACTGCCGAACAACCTAGAGGTATTGGCACTTATGTTTTAGGACAAGATGCACTAGGCTCTGGGATTAGGCCAGCACGTTATTCAACAGATTTAGCAGTTAATGGGTATACATATGAAGATATGGAAAACCCAGAAGTTACTGTACCACATGGTATAGGCTTCATATGGTCTACAATTTTATGGGATATGTATTGGGCGTTTATAGATGAATATGGTTTTGACCCAGATATGTATTATGGTACTGGAGGCAATAATATGGCATTACAACTCGTGATGGATGGTTTAAAATTACAAACCTGTGGAAATGTTGGGTTTGTTGATGGTAGAGATGCTATCCTTATGGCAGATGAAGCACTATATGCTGGAGCAAATGAGTGCACCATAAGAAGAGTTTTTGCGCGACGTGGTGTAGGAGCTCTTTCCTCACAAGGCACCGCACTTAGTAGAGCAGATCAAACACCAGACTTTACGGTTAGTGATCCATCAGGCACAAATTGTGATGAAGTATTAGCTACTAATGATTTAGACAATGCTTTATTTACAGTATATCCTAATCCTGCATCCCACCAAATATACATTAACTCTAATAAAAATAGTGGCCTTGCCAAAGTAGAGGTTTATGATATAAATGGCCGTAAGGTTATAAATCAGAATATTGATCTTGTAAACACAGCTACCTTAAATACATCTAACCTAGAGACTGGTATTTATGTATTACATATTAACACCGACAATGCGTCTTACACACAGAAGGTTATCATACAATAAATTAAGTGTAGTGTATTGGGGATGAAATTGGGAGGCTTTTGGCTTCCCTTTTTCGTTATAATTAGTTACCTAAAATACCCTCAAGTTTCATAACAGGAAGCGCTTTAAGGTTTTCAGGTTTAATGGTATTAACCTTAAATAGGAATGTTTTTTCAAACATTTTACTACCCTTGAAATAAGTTACTGAAAATTGATTGTTTAACGCTAGAACTTTAGATTCTAAAAACTCAATTTTTGCATAGCTCTTTGCAGGTAGTAATTTAACTTGATGACGAAACTCTGCAGTAATTTTAGTATCACTAAATCCTTTTGAAACTATTAAAGCCATTTCTACTGGCTCTTGGCCGTCATTTATGATATAAGCGTTCCAATCTTTAGTATGGTATTCAGGATGCTTTTCTAACACAGCAGCAATATAAATATCCTTAGACTCAGGTATGTTAATGTCTTTTTTCATAAAAACTAAAACAGAAATTAAAAAGGTTACAAGAAATTAGTCACTTGACTTTACTTTCCAAGCACCCCATAAAATAAAAACAAGCACAGCCATTATAGCAATTCCTATAACGCCTAGAATAAGATCTATTAATCCAGAAATAAAGGTAAGTATGCCAATAACTATTGCAGCTATTACTAATACTGTAATGACTAAGTTTTTCATTATAAAACGCTTTTAAATTGCTCAAGAAAACGGACATCGTTTTCACTTAACATTCTAATATCTGGTATTTGGTGCAGTAATAATGCTATCCTATCTATTCCCATACCAAATGCAAATCCAGAATACACTTCAGGATCTATACCACTATTCTTTAATACGTTAGGATCTACCATACCACAGCCCATAATTTCTAACCAACCTGTACCTTTAGTCATACGGTAGTCTGTTTCTGTTTCTAATCCCCAATACACGTCTACTTCTGCACTAGGTTCTGTAAATGGGAAATAACTAGGGCGTAGTCTTATTTTAGACTTCCCAAACATTTCTGTAGTAAAGTATTGTAAGGTTTGTTTTAAATCTGCAAATGACACGCCTTTATCTACATATAATCCTTCTACTTGGTGAAAAAAGCAATGAGAACGCGCAGATATAGCTTCGTTTCTATAAACTCTTCCTGGAGAAATAGTACGAATAGGTGGTTTGTTCTCTTCCATATAACGCACTTGCACACCAGATGTGTGTGTACGCAAAACAACGTCTGGATCTTTTTCTACAAAGAAAGTATCCTGCATATCTCTGGCAGGATGATGTTCTGTAAAATTTAATGCAGTAAAATTGTGCCAATCGTCTTCTATTTCTGGACCATCAGAAACATTAAAGCCAATGTTTGAAAACACTTCGATAATTCTATTCTTAACTAAAGAAATAGGATGACGTGCACCAATTTCAATAGGTTCACCTGGTCTAGATAAATCGCCGTACTTACCTTTATCATCTACAGTAGACTCTACTGCATCTTTAAGGGTGTTTACTCTTTCTTGAGCAGCGTTTTTCCAATGGTTAATGGCTTGACCAAATTCTTTTTTTTCTTCATTAGCCACATTTTTGAACTCGGAGAAGTATTGATTTAAAAGACCTTTTTTACCAAGGTATTTAATTCTAAATTCTTCAATTTCAGCTTCTGTTTTAGCTTCAAAAGCTTCAACATCTTTAATATAGGCTTTAATCTTATCTAACATATCGTGTATTCAAAAGGGATGCAAATTTAACCAATTTGGTGATTTTATGAGAGTCTATTCAGTATTTAATCTTTTTAATATCATTGGTTGTACTTCTTCAAACCATTCGTTACTTAAAATACTAAGCACAATGCTATCTCTGCGGCCATTTGGAGCTGTACAATTATTTCGTAAAACACCTTCGACAGTAGCTCCAATGTTTTTCATTGCTTTTATGCTTCGCGCATTATTATAATCTGCCCTAAATTCCACGCGTTCAAAGTGTAGCGTTTCGAAAATAAATTTTAGCAACAGATATTTGCAATGGGTATTTAAGCCTGTACCTCTGTAAGCTTTACCATACCACGTATAGCCCAAAGAACAGGTTTTATGATAACGATTTATATCATATAACCTTGTAGATCCAGCTATACTATTATCGCGTTTATCTGTAACTATAAAAGGATATGCCTTTTCTTCTTTTTTAGCTTGTAATGCCGTTTGTATGTAAGTTTCTAAAGCGACTTCTGAATTTGGTTGCTGTAATGAGTAGGTCCAAGTTTCGGGTTCATTTAAGGAATATTGCAACAAGTGCTTTGTAGCCTGTTTTGAAAGCGGACTTAGTTTTACCCTTACATCTTCTAATATTATTTCAGCATTAAAGTCCATTAGTAATTAACTTTTTGATGTCTATCTAAATAGATAAAATTAAACATAAAAAAAACTGCTGTACCACCTGCCAAATGCCATAACCAATGTGTTCCCATTGATAAAAACTCAAACCTATCTGAAATTCTAAACATAACAGCCAAAGCAAAGGTGAATGCAGACAACGCTACCCAAACTCCATGTTTAAAGTTTACCTTAAATAGATAAAGACAAATGGGCAATAGTACACTAACAGCTGTAATTATATAGCCTATAGATTCTTTATATCTTACTGGAAACGGCAAAAACCGAAGGCCAAATGAGCCACCAACAAAAAATGCAGCTAGTAATAAGCGTCGCCACCAAGATTTTGAAAATTTGAAAATAAAATAGAATACTGCAGATACTGTAAGCACTAAAATTGGCACATAATCCATTAAAAGCCAAGCTTCGTGACTTCTTAATCCATGATATAATGTGCCGCCAACATAACCTATAAATAAAATTGGAAGAACCCAATAGCCTAAAAATTTATGGGTTTGATTAGAGTTATAAATCTTAACTCCAAAATAAATAACAATTGCCAGGAAAATAATGTTGCTGAAAGTATTAAATGGCTCTACAGGAAAACTGCCAGGCAAGGTCTCTGTATAAACAGGACCAGAATCTTTAGGAAACTCTAATTGTAATAAAATACGAGATACTAATTGTTGTGCCATTCTCACAAATATAGACAAATATAAAGCTGATTATTAAGCTTTTTCGGAGCTTAAGAAAGATTTAGTAAAATAGATTACTCTTGAGTATTTACCAGGATAACTTCTTCTGGAGTAACAGCAAATACAACGTCGTCTTTATCTGGAGTCATAATATAGTTACCTGTAAACTCTCCAAAAGCTGGTAGGATAAGTTGGCATTTTCTTTGAAAAAAGGCTGGTAATTTTAAAAATTGCCTGCCTATTCCTCTTAATTTTATACCTGGATGAATGTGTCCAGAAAAATTATATAGCGCATCTCTTTCTTCTGGTATATGGGTAAGAAGAAAGCCGTCTAAAACCCACTCAGATACAAGCTTTACACCCAACTCCTCATATCTGTCTGGAGAAATAATATCATGATTACCTACCACCAAGACAATAGCTGCAGTTTGAGTACTTGTCCATTGTTCAAAAAGATTCCACTCTGTATTAAGGTTACTGTGAAAAAGGTCACCAAGAAAACAAATTACTTTAGGAGCAAAACTTTGTATAACATCTTGCAGTTTTTCAAAGTTTTTAGCAATTGCTTTTTTAGGTACTGCACTGCCGTGTTTTCTAAAATGTGAAACCTTACCTAGGTGCACGTCAGAAATTAATAGCATTTCTCTTTCATGCCAATACATAGCTCCGCTTGGGTGAAGCGTAAAATTGTGGTTTTGTATAGTAATTGGCTTATTCACCTCACAAAGTTATGGGAATGCTCTTTGCCTACAATACATTAAAAGAAAATCTTTTTGAATACGTTGAATATAATTTAATACAGCTTTTAATTCTTAAAAATTAAATTTAGATGGTGCAAAGCAGTAAATTATTTGGAAAGCGTGGCAATCATTCGCTTAATGCGGTCTGCTAATTTTTCTGAGGAAAGCTTTTCACGTAACCTGTCTGTAATTATAGGGAAACTAAATGGAGTTGGTTTGCTGCAAGGTTTCCATACTATCTGCTGTAATTTTATTCGCTCTAAGGCTTCTCTTAATCTGCCTTCTTCTAAAGAATGCTCAAAAGTTTCTCTAAAAGCCTGTTGAAAGAGTAAATTGTCTGCTTCATAATCTCTAAATACATCAAATAATAACTGCGAATTACTTTGCAAGTGCTTCATTTTTACAGATCGGTTTGGGTAGCCTGTAAAGACCATACCGCTTATTACCGCTATATCTCTAAACTTACGCCTTGCCATTTCTGTAGCGTTTAAACTGTTTTGAAGATCATCTAATAAATATTCTGATGTAAATAAGTTATTATCAATTACCTCATTAATATCTACCTCTTTATCTGAAAGTATTTCGAAACCATAATCATTAAAGGCTAATGAAAATGTGATGGGAGACAGTAAGCTTATACGATAAGCTAATAAACTTCCCATAGCCTCGTGTACAAAACGGCCTTCAAAGGGATAAAATACATTATGGTAGCCTTCTCTTGTTTTAAAAGTTTCAATTAAAAATTGATTGTCTTTAGGAATACAGCTTTCTTTACGTTGTTGTTTAAATATATGCGCCAGCGATTTAAGCTCTCTCGATTGCTTATTTGAGTTGGTAGCCGCCAAATACAATTCATTACGTAGCAACTCAGACATTTGAGCAGAAAACGTTAAGCGGCCGCCCATCCAGGCAGGCACTCTATTTGTCCTTTTATTACTGTTTTTAACGTGAACTTGCATTCCTTTAATCCTAATAAATTCAAGGTTTCTACCAGCAAACGTAAAAACATCACCTCGTGTAAGTTTAGAGGCAAAATATTCTTCTACCATACCAATATAGCCGCCAGTTTGATATTTTACAGTAAGGTTTGCATCTCCAACAATGGTCCCAATTTGCAACCTGTGTCGCATAGCAACACCTTTATTGTTTACCTTAAACAATCCATTATCTTCTACCTCAACTTTTTTATACTCATCATAGGCCTGTAAAGACTGTGCGCCCATTACTAAATAGTTGCAGAGCCATTGAAAATCTTCTTGAGTTAAACCTTGAAAGCAAAATGTTGAAGCTATTTCTGGGTAGATATCCTTTGGAAGAAAACCATTAGACACCGCCAAAGTTGTTAAATGCTGAAGTAAAACATCGTAGCTTAAAAGGTACGGTAACCTATCTTCAACCGCCTTCGTTTTTACTGCTTTTTGCAATGCAGAAGCTTCAACCAATTCCATAGCGTGCGTTGGCAAAAAATGTATTACACTCGTTTTTCCTGGTTGGTGGCCACTACGACCTGCACGTTGTAAAAATCTGGCAACACCTTTTGGTCCGCCTATTTGAATTATAGTTTCAACTGGAGCAAAATCGACACCTAAATCTAAACTCGATGTACAAACCACTGCTTTTAGGGTTTCGTTTCTTATGGCGTCTTCAACCCAAAGTCTTGTATCTTTATTTATACTACCGTGATGCATTGCCATTTCTCCAGCAAATTCAGGATATTTTTCTAATATTCTCTGAAACCAAATTTCACATTGGCTACGTGTATTTGTAAATAATAACGTAGATTTTGATGCTTTTAAGATAGGAATTACCTCATCTAATAAGTGAAGACCAAGGTGACCGCGCCAAGGAAATGTTTCCATTTTATCTGGAATAATACTCTTAACAACAATCTTTTTATTAATGTTTGCCTTTATTAATACTGAATTTTGAAACGCCGTTGTTTGTGGTCCCAAGAGTACTTCTCTAGCTTGGTCTAAATTACCTATTGTAGCAGAAATACCCCAAATTCTTAGTGTGGAAGCAACTGTTTTTAATCTTGATAAGGCTAACTCCATTTGTACGCCACGTTTTGTGCCTAGAAGCTCGTGCCATTCATCAACTACAATAGCTGAGCAATCTTTAAATACCTTATCATAACCTTTAGAGGAAAGCAATAGTTGTAAGCTTTCTGGTGTTGTAATTAGCAGGTCTGGCATTGCTCGTTTTTGTTTAGCCCGATCTTTTGGAGAGGTGTCTCCAGTACGAATACCTACTGTAAGTGGTAAGTCTAAACCATTTATAACACGCTCACTTGCTTGTTTTATTTCTTGTGATAACGATCTTAATGGCGTAATCCAAATAGCTTTTAGCCCTTTTTTATGTTTGGTTTTATACTCAGAATTGTTTTTTATGTAATTAAGCAAAATTGGAAACCAAAGCGCATAGGTTTTTCCGCTTCCAGTAGGTGCATTTAACAACCCATGTTGTCCTTTTAAAAAAGCTTGCCAAGTTTGTTTTTGAAAAGGAAAAGGCGACCATCCTTGATCTTTAAACCACTGCTCTGCTACTAATAAAAGTTCCTTTCTATTCATATTACTATTGAATTTAAGGAATTAAGCGTTTTAAATCTTCTAAAGTATTTGCCTCTTCTAAGGGTTTATCTTGTCGCCATCTTAAAATTCTCGGAAAACGGGTAGCTACTCCACTTTTATGTCTTTTGGACTCTGCAATCCCTTCAAAAGCAATTTCAAAAACATGATGAGGCTTTACACTTCTTACAGGACCAAAACGTTCAATAGTATTTTTCTTAATCCAAGTATCAACTTTTCTAAACTCAGCATCTGTAAGTCCAGAATAGGCTTTTGCAAAGGTTACAAGTTCTGTTTTATCATCATTCCATAATCCAAACGTATAGTCTGTAAACAGGTTGCTTCGTCTTCCATGACCTCTCATTGCGTAAGTTAATACGCCATCAATTGTTAATGGATCTACTTTCCACTTCCACCAATCGCCTTTTTTCCTACCAACTAAATACGGTGAATCTAGTCGTTTTAGCATCAAGCCTTCAGATTTTTTATCTCTTGACGTTTCTCGTTCTTTAGCCATTTCTTCCCAAGAGGAAAAACTCATACGCTCGCTTAGCTGTAAAGGCAATGTTTCTGTCTGAACGTTATTAACTAAAGTTTCTAAAACCTTTCTACGTTCAATAAATGGTTTAGATCTTAAGTCTTCTCCTTGCCACTCTAATAAATCATAAGCCTTTAAGATAACAGGCACTTTCTTTAAAAGCGCCTTAGATACTGTTTTTCTACCTATACGCTTTTGCATATCATTAAAAGAGCCAATTTCTCCATTAGGAAATGGGAGCAACTCACCATCTATAACAGTGCCATTAGGTATTGCCTCTGTAAACACTTGAAATTCTGGATATTTATCTGTCACCAGCTCTTCGCCTCTACTCCACACAAAAAGCTCGTCATTTCTTATAATAACTTGACTTCGTATACCATCCCATTTATGTTCTGCACTCCAATCTTTTACATTACCTAAATCTTTTGGTTCACCTTCGATAGCATAAGCTAGATAAAATGGATAGGGCTTACTTAGGTAGTCTTCTTCATTTTCTTCTAAAATTAACTCCTGAAAAGTAGTGGATTTTGGAGTCCAATCTCCCATAAGTTTATAAGCCAAGATATCTTCGTCTATTTCTGTAGCTTTAGATAATGCTCGTGTCATTAATTTTTGGCTTACACCAATCCTAAAACTACCAGTAATAAGTTTACAGAACACAAAACGTTCATAATAGTTTAAGGTCGACCAGTTTTCAACTACATATTCTTTTTTCTCTTCTTCACTTCGGGGTTTTAAGGCAACTATTTCTTCTAAGAACTGAGATAAGGGTTTCTCTGAATCTTCTTCTGCATTAGGAATTACTAATGCTATTGTTTCTGCCAAGTCTCCTACAATATGGTATGACTCCTCAAAAAGCCATAATGGAATTCCAGACAGCTCACTTGCCCATTGGCGTAACAATGTTGTGTTTACTGGCCTTGGTGGCCTTCTGTGAGACAGAATGGCAATTGTCCAGAGTTTGTCTTTTGCATTTGCTGTTTTAAAGTACTGTGTTAAAGCCTCAACTTTTTTTGTGGTTTTATTTGTACTATCAAGCGTCTTAATAAGTGATGCAAACTGTTTCACGATGCCTCTTCTTTTTGTGTTTCAAGTTCTGATAATTCACCTTCAAATTGCGTGCTTTCTGTTCTGGCGTCATAACCTTGTTCTTGTAAAAACCTTGAAAAGATATCTGTATAACCGTGCGTGCAAATAATTTTTTCTGCACCAGTTGCCTTTATACTTGAGAGCAACCCTTGCCAATCACAATGATCGCTTAACACAAATCCTTTATCTATTGCGCGTCTTCTTCTTGCTCCTCTAAACGTCATCCAACCACTTGCACTTCCTGTAACATAAGGTACCATTTTTTTAATCCAAGGACTACCGTGAGCACTTGGTGGTGCTAAAACCATTTGCCCTTTTAGATCTTCTTTTTTTGTGTCTCTTGTAATTCTTATAGTTTCTGGCATATGTACTAGTGGTCTTACTACTTCGGTCATATTTTCAATGGCTGCATGAGTAAAAATCTTACCAATACTAGGATCTAAATGCTTTAACAAACGTTGTGCTTTTCCTAAACTGTATCCAAACAACACTGAAGTTTGACCGTTGTCTTGATTGTCTTGCCACCAATTATTAATATCATTAAACACTTGTTTTTGGGGCAACCATTTAAATGCTGGAAGGCCAAAGGTACATTCTGTTATAAATGAATGGCACTTTATAGGCTCATATGGCACAGCAATACCATCATCTTCTGTTTTATAATCTCCCGTAAACACCCAAACTTCACCTTTATGCTCTACTCTAATTTGGGAGCTTCCTATAATATGACCTGCTGGAAATAAGCTAAATTTCACATTGTTTATTACAAATTGCTCGCCCCACTTTACACCATTTACATTTATGTCTTGGCCAAGCCTATGCTTAATAATTGCAACGTTACTTGTATGCGTAATATACTGTTTATGACCCCAACGTGAATGGTCTGCGTGACCATGGGAAATAATAGCCTTATCTACAGGCTTCCAAGGATCTAGATATACCTTGGCTGCTGCACAATAAATTCCTTTTGAATTAAACTGAAGTAATGGTTGTTTTGGCATTTGACTAAAATTAATCATAATGCCTAGTTTGATAAAGCTTTTAATAAATTCTTAGGTATTGTTTTGCTTTATTTTAAACTTTCAAAAAGATTTCCTAAGATAGAATCTCTATTTGTTATTTGCTTTTAAAAAGATTTTTTCGACCACCGAAATAAGTTCCTCTTGCTTAAAAGGCTTAGATATATATGCGTTCATTCCAGCTTTAAGACAAGCTTTTTTTTGATCTTGAGAGGCAAAAGCAGTAAGTGCAACTATTGGTATTTTCTTTAAATCTCTATCTTTTAATGAACGTATAGCCTTAGTGGTTTCAAAACCATCTAAGTTTGGCATTTTAAGATCCATAAGAATAATGTCATAATCTCTTACCTGAATGTATTGTAGGGCTTTTTCTCCGTCTTGAGCTACATCTACATAAAAACCACCATGATTTAAAAGGGATTTTACAACTAACAGTTGGTTAATTTCACTGTTATCGACAAGTAATAAATTGTATTTTTTATTGTCTTTAAATACAGATGTCTCTATAGATTTACCTATTGTTTTTGGAGACGTTCTTAAGTTTAATTTAAATGGTAAATACATTCTAAACTGACTGCCTTTGCCTAGCTCACTCTCTACTTGTATTTTTCCTTCTAAGGCTTCCACCAAAGTTTTTGTAATTGCCAAACCTAAGCCCGTACCCTTTTGTTTTTCTGAAGCATTTACTTGATGAAAACTTTCAAAAACACTACGTAAATGATCTTCTGGAATACCTTGCCCAGTATCTTCTACATAAAAATCTACACCTATTTTATTAGCTCTTTGAAAACTTTTCTTAACCACCAAAGAGACATTACCAACATTGGTAAACTTAATGGCATTTTCTAAAAGGTTACCTAATACTTGTTGAATTCTTAATTTATCTCCTATAGTATTACTAAGGATTTCCTCATCATACTCTACAGAAAAATTTATGCCCTTACTTTTAGCTTTTTCTTTGTAAACCTTAGCTATATCTAGTATAACTTCTTTTAAATTTATCTCTTCATTCGAAATTTTAAGCTCACCTAACTCTATCTTGGCAATATCCAACATATCATTAATTGTAGCAGTTAACTGCTCACTAGCGTTGGTAATTACATCTAATAATCCTAATTGTTCAAAATTAAGATTGGTTTTTTTTAATAATTCTGAAAAGCCAACAATAGCAGTTAAAGGTGTTCTTATTTCGTGACTTATATTAGCTAGGAATTTATTTTTAAACCTGTTTTGCTGTTCTAACTGCTGGTTTTTTAGCACCAACATTTGCTTAGCAATAATAGATTCATTTCGTTCCTGAGCTATTGTATTTAATTCCTTATAAGGTTCTGTATAGTCTATTAATGTAATTGTAAGTTGGTGTGTTTCTTTTTTAAAAGAGACATCGCATATCCTATCTTGTTGATTAATGTCTAAATGAACACAAGGAAATGAATCTATAGTATTTGGATTATCTACAATTACTGCAGCAATGCTTTCAAAAAATGGATGGCTTTCAAAAATATTATCTCCTTTTTTAAAATTGAAGATGTTATTGTTGAAATCGATAATTTTTCCTTCTAGGTCGCAAAACACTTCTTGTGTGTTTATTCTAGAATAAATACTGGTTGAATTTGTCATACGCCAAGCTCATTTGCAAGTTCATTAAAAGCTTTATCTACATTTTTTCCAGATTTAGCACTTGTAAAGTAATTTATATCAAGGTTATGTTCTTTTACATATTTTAAGACAGACTTAATGTCGGCTAAATCTGATTTATTAGCCAATACCTTAATAGGGATATTGTGTTGTTTTAAGATCTCTATCTCTTCAGCTAAATTTTCATAGGTTTCAATTCTAGTTACATCAAACACATATATTATTGCTTGTGATCCTAGCAGATATGATGCTCTAGTATCTTTTACAGAACGGGTGCCTTCTATATCCCATATTATTAAAGATAACTCATCTCCATTTTTAAGAGTTAATGTTTTCTTTTTTATCTGTACACCTAATGTAACTAAGTAGTCTTCAGAAAAAGCCTGATCTACAAAACGTCTTGTTAAGGAGGTTTTACCAACTCCAAACTGACCCAGTATGACTATTTTTTTTGCGCTACTCATCTTCAAAAAATTCTTCTAATATATTATCGCAGGTTTTATCTGCTTTGTTTTTTGATAAGGCTTCGTAAAAATCTAATAACTTATCTTCTAATACTTCTCTATACATAATCGTATAACTGCCAGAAACAACAACCGCGATATACTTTTTATGAAAATTCTGAATATGAATAGTATATAACTCATAAGAAATTGCCTCTAAGTTTTCTGCCTTTCCAGAAAAAGCATCTTCAACAAAGCTTTTTATGGCGGTAATCATACCAGAAACCATATCCTTATCTATATGCTGGTTAATGCTATAGTGACCTTCTACAATACCTGAGCCTTTTTCTATAACAAATACTTCTTCAATTTTAGGATTTGCAAGTTCACTAACAATTAAATCTTCTTCACTTATTCCTGTAATTTTAGATTTTGCCTTGCGTTTAAAGCTTGCAAAAGAAAATATAGATTTGGTCTTAGAGTTTATGCTTTCCTTTAGCAGCTCCATTTCATGAGCTACATATTTCTTAATCATCTTACCTAAAATGGGAAAGAGTGCCTCTACAACTTCATCCTTGCTATTTTTTATTTCTGCCTTAAGAGTTTTGGTGATTGTTGGCCCCAATGTTTTAGGCATTTCTTTTACAAAATGCTCAAGCTCTTCCTCTATTATGGGTTTTACATTTTTAGAAAGCCTATCATTATCATTAAGGTGATTTTCTAAATGATTTATACGCTCAGATATTCTATTTGCAAACGTTGTGTCGTCTGTAAGTAGTAGTTCTTTTAGTAGTTTGAGCTTATCGCTTTCATTCACCATGATTGGCGTTTATGATGCTATTTTTTTTGAATCTTTTCTCCCAAAGAAATTAAGAGATCTCCCAAAGTGTCTTTGTCTACTTTTTTAGCTTGTAAGTCTTCTGCTTTATCTTCAAGAGTACTTTCTAATTCAGTAATTCTAATATTTACATCTGTACTTAAAGAGTCTATGCTTTTCATTAACTCATCTCGAGTTTCATCTACATAGTTTTGCAGTGCTTCTCTTTTGGCGTCAATGTCTTTCTTTAAAGCTTCAAATTCTGAATCGTATTGCTGTATATTTTCACCAAATATGAGATTTTTTATAGCTTCTAACTTTGATGTAGAATCTATAATTCCGTTTTGATCGGTAGTTGTTTCTTTTTTTGACATAATAGTTTGGGTAAACTAAAGGATAAACTTTTGTTAACGAATATAAAGCAAATATGGAACTAAATATATAAAACGCTTAAATAACTCTATGAATTACTGCTTTTTTCCATAAATTCTTCTGCTTTTGTGACCATGTTTTTACTTCCGCAGAAAAAAGGAACTCGTTGGTGAAGTTCTGTTGGTTGTATATCCATAATTCTTTGGTAGCCATTGCTAGCCTTTCCTCCTGCTTGCTCTGCTAGAAATGCCATAGGGTTACATTCATATAACAACCTTAGTTTACCATTTGGAGCTTTTGAGGTTTCTGGATAAATGTATATACCGCCTTTTATCATATTTCTATGAATGTCTGACACAAGTGAGCCTATATACCTTGAGGTATAAGGACGCTCTCCATCTTCTGTTTCTTCCTGGCAGTATTTAATATAATCTTTTACACCTTGTGGGAACTGTATATAGTTTCCTTCGTTTATGGAGTATATATGACCATCTTCTGGAAACTTCATATTAGGGTGAGATAAGTAATAAGTTCCTATTGCAGGATTTAATGTAAATCCATTAACACCATGACCTGTTGTATAAACAATCATAGTAGAGGTACCATAAACAATATAGCCTGCCGCGACTTGTTGATTCCCTTTTTGCAAAAAATCGTCGATTGTTACTGGAGTTCCAGATTTTGTAACTCGCCTGTAAATTGAAAAAATAGTTCCTACAGATACGTTTACATCTATATTAGAACTACCGTCTAAAGGATCTATTAAAACTACATATTTGTTTTGGTGGTCTTCGTTATGCCCTTCAATAGTTATAAAATCATCATTTTCTTCAGACGCAATACCACATACAATCTCCCTATTGGTAAGGGTTTGTATAAAACGCTCATTTGCATACACATCTAACTTTTGTTGGTCTTCACCTTGTATATTTGTATCTCCTGCAGCTCCAGTTATATCTACCAAACCTGCTTTGTTTACTTCGTGGTTCACCACTTTTGCAGCTAGCCTTATAGAATTAATTAAGCGAGAGAGTTCTCCTGAGGAGTATGCAAATTCACTTTGGTTCTCGATGATAAATTCGCCTAATGTTTGAAAAGTCTTATTCATAAGATGGTCTGCTAGTGATATTTTTCACAAAAATATCTAAAAATAAAAGGTCTACAACGTTTTCGTTAAACTTAAATGATTTGTCTCTACTATATTTGCAGGCTATGAATAGCAAAAACATCACTATTGAGCTTGCCACAAAAGACGATATGCCTTTTGTTTTAGAACTCATACAGGAATTAGCCACGTTTGAAAAAGAGCCAGACGCAGTAGATATTACTGTGGATGACCTCATTAATGATGGCTTTGGTAAACAGCCTTTATTTACTTGTTTTGTAGCAAGAGTAAATAATATTATAGAAGGTATGGCACTTGTTTACTTTAGGTACTCTACCTGGAAAGGCAAAACACTTCATCTTGAAGATTTAGTAGTAAGAGCCTCAAAACGAGGAACAGGATTGGGTAACGCTCTTTTTAAACAGGTTATTAGCTATGCAAAACAAGAAGGTGTTGGCCGAGCAGAATGGGTAGTTCTGGATTGGAATACTAATGCCATTAAGTTTTATGAGCGCAGCGGAGCAACAATACTTAAAGATTGGCATTTGGTACAAATGAACAAAGAGCAACTTAATAATTATACTACAAACTAACTGACTATAAAAAATGAACATATTTAAATTTGGAGGTGCATCTGTTAAAGATGCCGAAGGCGTAAAAAATGTTGTTGAAGTTTTAAAAGTTACAGGTCATAAACAGAAAGTTGTAGTTGTTTCTGCTATGGGAAAAACCACCAATGCTTTAGAGCGTGTTATTTCTTGTTATTTTAATAAGGAATCACAGCTTTCTCAGGAAATTAATGACCTGGAAATGTATCATCAAGTTATATTAGACGAGTTATTTTCAAACAGAAGTCATGAGGTTTACTTAAAAGTAAGTGCCTTTTTCTCTGATTTAAAACGATTCTTAAAGCATAACAAATCACCAAAATATGATTTTGTTTATGATCAAGTTGTTGGTTATGGTGAGCTAATATCAACCACTATTATATCTAATTACCTACAAGATATAGGATTAGAAAACCAATGGCTAGATGTTAGGTCTTGTATACAAACAGACAGCACCTATAGGGACGCTAAGGTAAATTGGGAAACATCTCAGGAAGCTATACAAGCACAAGTAAACAAATCTTCTCTTACGATAACACAAGGATTTATAGGTGCAGATGATAACAACTACACAACAACACTGGGCAGAGAAGGTTCCGATTATACTGCAGGAATTTTCGCGTATTGTTTAAATGCTGAAAGTGTTACAATTTGGAAAGATGTTCAAGGTGTCTTAAATGGAGATCCTAGAGAGTTTGAAAATACTACATTATTAGAGCAAATCTCATATGAAGAAGCAATTGAATTGGCTTTTTATGGTGCCTCTGTAATACACCCAAAAACATTACAACCATTACAACGAAAGGAAATTCCATTATACGTAAAGTCTTTTTTAAACCCTACAACACAAGGCACAGCTGTTAGCAAAGGACAAACTTTAGTTCCACACACACCTTGCTTTATAGTAAAGAAAAATCAAGTATTAATTTCTTTATCATCATTAGATTTTAGTTTTATTGTTGAAGATAACATTAGTGAGATATTTAGCTTGTTTCATAAATATCAAATGAAGGTAGATTTAATTCAAAATTCTGCTATTAGTTTTTCAGTATGTGTAGATAACAAGTTTAGACAATTAAACAACCTTATAAATCATTTAAAAGCAAAGTTTAAGGTAACGTTTACAGAAGGTGTTTCACTATATACCATAAGACATTTTGACGATGTTGCAGTTAAACGCATAGAAGGGCAGTTTGATGTTTTACTAAAACAAGTTGCGACGGAAACTGTACAGCTCGTTGTAAAGGCTTAATAATTTGTAATTTTGTATTAACTAACACACTTTAATATGCCTATAGTCTCTGCTAATGAAATTGCTAAAGTGCTTAAACTAGACAAGCTTGGTTTGTTAGGTAATACTATAGGAAGTGTTTTATTAAAAGCCACTAAGCTTTCTAAGATTAATGCCATTTATGAGACCAGAAAGGATCTTAATGGTGTTCAGTTTATAGATTCTATTTTAAAAACCTTAGAAGTTGAATTTGATATTCCTGAAGAAGACCTTAAAAGAATTCCAAAAACTGGTGCTTTTATAACGGTTTCAAACCATCCTTTAGGAGGTATAGATGGTTTAATTTTAATGAAGCTTTTACTTGCAAAGCGAGAAGATTATAGGATTATTGCAAACTTTCTTTTGCATAGGCTTGAGCCTGTAAAACCT
Organism: Croceibacter sp.; assembly: GCF_002716225.1. NCBI lineage: Bacteria > Pseudomonadati > Bacteroidota > Flavobacteriia > Flavobacteriales > Flavobacteriaceae > Croceibacter > Croceibacter sp. The sequence continues at coordinate 170,780 of NZ_PAZX01000010.1, forward strand.
TACATAATGCCTGTAAATCCTTTTGAGGATCATAAAGAGGCAAAGTCTAGCGTTGGCGGCTTAAAGGAAGCTTTATCTCATTTAAGAGATGGAAAGCCGTTGGGTATGTTTCCTGCCGGAGAGGTTTCAACCTATAAAGAAGATAGCGTAATTGCAGATAAACCTTGGGAACCTAGTGCTATGAAATTAGTTCAAAAAGCTAATGTTCCTATTATTCCTATTTATTTTAAAGCGAAAAATAGTGCACTTTTTTATAGATTATCTAAATTAAGTCCTACACTAAGAACTGCAAAGCTACCTGGTGAGATGTTGTCTCAAAAGCATCGAAAAATTCAAGTAAGGATTGGCCATCCTATTTCAGCAAAAGACCAACTAGAATATAAAACTCTTGAAGATTTTACAGCTTACATTAGAAAAAGGACTTATTTGTTGGACAATTCATTTGACAAGAAAAATATTCTAGATCAGATTCCTAAACAAATTAAGAGAACTAAAGCTCCTAAGAAAATTGTTGGAGAGACTCCAGATGACTTAATGCAAAAAGAGGTAGAGTTTTGCAGAGCAAATGATAAGCGTTTACTAGAAAGCAAAAACTACGAAGTATTTCTTGCAAAAAAAGAGATAATCCCAAACATTGTACAAGAAATAGGCAGACTGCGTGAAATAACTTTTAGAGCCATAGGCGAAGGCACTAACAAATCTATTGACACAGATAAATATGATGAGTATTATCACCATTTATTTTTATGGGATAATGACGCTCAAAAAGTTGCTGGTGCTTATAGAATGGGGCTTGGAAAAGAAATTTTCAGGGATTACGGTATTGAAGGTTTTTATATGAACGAGCTGTTTAGGTTTGAACCAGAAATAACCACACTTATAAGTGAGTCTATCGAAATGGGTCGAGCATTTATTATTGCAGAATATCAATTAAAACCAATGCCTTTATTTTTACTTTGGAAAGGTATAGTACATACCACTTTACGTTTTCCTGAGCATAATTATCTAATTGGTGGCGTTAGCATAAGCAATAATTTCTCAAACTTTAGTAAAAGTTTAATGATTGAGTTTATGAAGTCTCATTATTACGACCCTTATTTTGCACAGTTTGTACGGCCAAAAAAGGAATTCAAGGTAAAGCTTAAAGATGCAGATAAAGACTTTGTATTTGATGCTAGTGAAGCAGACCTAAACAAGTTTGACAAAATTATAGATGAAATTGAACCTGGAAACAATCGACTACCTGTACTTTTAAAAAAATACATAAAACAAAATGCAAGACTGCTATCGTTTAATGTAGATCCTTTATTTAATAATTCTGTTGATGGACTAATGTATATTAAAATTGCAGACCTTCCTGAAAGTACTGTTAAACCTGTCTTGGAGGAATTTCAAGCAGAGATGGAAAAAAAATATGCTATTTATAAAGCAGAAGAAAACAAGTAATTACTTACTAAATTAATTCTCTGTTTTTGAAACATATAAATAAAAAACAATAATTTAATCTAGTGTTTTTTAAGATACTTCATTAAATTGTATATTTTAGTTGCGAATTTTTATCGCTTACAGCAAGTATTGTTTATGAGTCCCCAAACTATTAAAACATTATTAAGCTTAACCACACTGCTTTGCTCTGCCATAGCGGCAAGACCTAATGATGGACCACCGCCACCTAATTCTTTAACACCTTTTCCAGGTGTACCTGTACCAATTGACACTAACATTGGCATAGCATTAGCATTGGGCGTATTAGCTGGTATTTATTTTATCTTAAGACAAAGACGTATTTCCAAGTAATCGTTTTACATATTTACCAATTACATCAAACTCTAAGTTTACAACATCTCCTTTTTGTAATTGTTTAAACGTTGTGTGCTCATAGGTATAGGGAATAATAGCAACACTAAATGTATTTATCTCAGAATCCACAACTGTAAGGCTTACTCCATTAATAGTTATAGATCCTTTCTCTATAGTCACATTGTTTAGTGCTGGATCATATTTAAATCTGTACTCCCAACTCCCATCTTTCTCTTGAGCTAAAATACATTCAGCTACTTGATCAACATGTCCTTGCACAATATGTCCATCCAGGCGAGCTCCTAACTTCATTCCGCGTTCAAGGTTAACCAAATCATTAACCTTTAATGACCCTAAATTAGACTTGTTAAGGGTTTCCTGTATTGCTGTAACACTATAAGTATTGTCAGTAACAGCAACTACAGTTAAACAAACGCCATTATGAGCAACACTTTGATCAATTTTTAATTCTGAAGACATATGTGCTTCAATAGAAATATGAAGATTATCTCCTTCTTTAGTCAAATCTTTAACTCTACCTAATTCCTCTACTATTCCTGTAAACATTCAGTATTTATTTAGTTACCTTTATCTTTGCAAAAATAGTTATAATTAATGACCCAAAAACAACAGTTGAAAATAGGAATAAGTATAGGAGACCTAAATGGCATAGGAGCAGAAGTTGTGCTTAAAACTTTTGAAGATGAGCGTATATTAGAATTTTGCACGCCTGTTATTTTTGCAAACTCAAAAGTGCTTTCATTTATAAAGAAACACTTAAATATAGATCTTCAATTTCAAGGTATTTCAGACCTTAATAAGATTATAGATGGTAAAGTAAACGTTTATAATGTTTGGAAAGAAAATGTAAATATCAACTTCGGGACGCCAGACACTAAAGTAGGAAGCTATGCTTTAAAATCTTTGGAAGCTGCAACAGAAGCTTTAAAAAATAAGCAAGTAGATATATTGGTAACAGCACCAATTAACAAAAACACTATACAATCTGAAGCATTTAATTTTCCTGGTCACACAGACTACCTTGCCAAAGAATTACAAGGAGATAGTTTAATGTTTATGGTTTCAGACTCTTTGAGAGTTGGTTTACTTACAGACCACGTAGCCGTAAAAGATGTTGCTTCTACAATTACGCCACAATTAATAGAAAAGAAGGTTAATAGCATATATCATTCATTAGAAGAAGATTTTAGGATCAGGCAACCAAAAATCGCTGTATTAGGCATTAACCCACATAGTGGCGATAATGGTGTAATAGGTAAAGAAGACGAAGAAGTATTAAAACCTACCCTAAAAAATATAAACAACAACGGTAAATTAGTTTATGGTCCATATTCTGCAGATAGTTTTTTTGGCTCACAGAATTATAAAAATTTCGATGCAGTAATCGCAGCATATCATGACCAAGGTCTAATCCCGTTTAAAACTTTGTCTTTTGGTAATGGCGTAAACTACACTGCAGGACTATCAAGAGTAAGAACCTCTCCAGATCACGGTACCGCGTTCGAAATAGCCGGAAAAGGAGAAGCAGACGAAACCTCATTTAAGCAGGCTGTTTTTACAGGAATGCAAATTTTTAAAAACAGAAAAGAGTATAAAGAGCTCACTAAAAACCCTTTAAAAAAACAGCCAAGAAGGAAAGAGAGAAAATAAAATGAACTTACATGTTCATTTTGAATGAAATAAAGTTTTTTAATTCCGTAAAATTACTATCTTTGCACCCGCCTTTTCACAAGGCTAGTGTAAGAGAATAGATGTAGAGATGAAGCAGTTAAAAGAATTTACGATCCCTTTTGTGGGATTGAAAGTAGGAAAACATCAGTTTAATTATACTATAGGACAATCGTTTTTTGACGTTTTTGAGTACGACGAGTTTAATGACGCTAATGTTAATGTGACCTTAGATTTTGAAAAAAAACCAACTATGTTTGAGTTGCTTTTTCATATTTCTGGTACTGTTAATGTTAATGGAGACTTAACTAATGAGCCGTATGACCAGCCTATAGAAAATGAATTAAAGCTGGTTGTAAAATTTGGCCCAGAGTTTAATGACGAAAATGAAGAGCTTCTTATTTTACCTCACGGTGAATATGAAATAAATGTACAGCAATATATCTATGAAGCCATAGTTTTAGCTGTACCATTAAAGCGAATTCATCCAGGCATTGAAGACGGTACTTTAAAGACAGTTGTTTTAAAGAAGCTAGAAGAACTTAGTCCTAAACAAAAAGAGAACGAAGAGGTTGATCCTCGTTGGAATAAATTAAAAGAATTACTAAAAGATAAATAACCCATAGCCATGGCACATCCTAAAAGAAAAATCTCGAAAACTAGAAGAGATAAGAGAAGAACTCATTATAAGGCTAAAGCTCCAACTTTGGCAAAAGATCCTGTAACAGGTGAAACTCACTTGTTTCACAGAGCACACTGGCATGAAGGTAAATTATATTACCGTGGTCAAGTTCTTATAGACAATACTACAGAGGTAGAAGCATAAGCTTCTTACACTCATTTATATTAAAAACTCCCCTTTGGGAGTTTTTGTTTTTTATGCACGAATTATAAAAAACTTCTATTTTTTGAGTCATTACGGGAAATTTTAGTAATTTTCCAACCATTTTTTAGCGTGATAGCCAAATTTTGGCTCTTACTAAAAAGAACTATATGAGCAACATCACAGCAGCAATCACAGCTGTAGGAGGCTATGTCCCAGAATACGTGTTAAGCAACAAGGTCTTAGAGACTATGGTTGATACAAATGATGAATGGATTACCACTAGAACTGGTATAAAAGAACGTCGTTTGTTAAAGGAAGAAGGAAAAGGCACGTCATATTTAGGTATAAAAGCCGCAGAAGATCTAATTCAAAAAATAGATCTAGACCCAACAACAATAGACTTAGTTATTTTTGCAACAGCAACACCAGATATGCCAGTAGCATCTTCTGGAGCATATTTAGCTTCTCAAATAGGAGCTAAAAATGCCTTTTCTTATGATCTGCAAGCAGCTTGCTCTAGCTTTCTATACGGTATGTCAACAGCTGCCAGTTATATACAAAGTGGTCGCTACAAAAAAGTACTATTAGTAGGCGCAGATAAAATGTCTTCTATCATAGACTATACAGACAGAGCAACTTGCATAATTTTTGGAGACGGCGGTGGCGCAGTTTTGTTCGAGCCAAATGAAGATGGTTTAGGACTACAAGATGAAATTTTAAGAAGTGACGGTATTGGTCGTGAATTTTTAAAAATAGATGCAGGCGGATCCATATTGCCAGCTAGCGAAGAAACTGTGGCTAACAAACAACATTTTGTACAGCAAGATGGCAAAACAGTATTTAAATTTGCTGTGTCAAACATGGCAGATGTAAGTGCAAGCATTATGGAGCGCAACAACCTAACAAATGAGGATGTAAGCTGGTTAGTAGCACACCAAGCCAATAAAAGGATTATAGATGCTACTGCTAGAAGAATGAACCTAGACGAGTCTAAGGTTCTTATGAACATACAACGCTATGGTAATACAACTTCAGCCACATTACCATTATTATTACACGATTACGAAAAAAAATTAAAGCGAGGTGACAACCTCATTTTCGCCTCTTTTGGAGGTGGCTTTACTTGGGGTTCAATTTACCTTAAGTGGGCATATAATTCCTAACAAAACTAAATAAACACCTAAACAACGTATCATTATGGAGTTAAAGGACATTCAGAATTTAATAAAATTCGTAGCCAAATCTGGCGCAAGCGAGGTAAAGCTCGAAATGGAAGATGTAAAAATCACCATTAAAACTGGTTCAGACGAAAAAGAAACTATCGTACAGCACATGCAAATGCCTGCACAAATGCCACAACAGATGGCTGCTGCATCTGCACCAGCACCAGCACAACCTGTAGCGCAAGCCGCAGCTGCTGCACCAGCTGATTCTAATAATGGAGATGACTCTAAGTATATTACTGTAAAGTCTCCAATTATTGGTACTTTTTATCGCAAACCATCTCCGGATAAAGATCTTTTCTGTGAAGTAGGAGACTCTATCAAAGAAGGTGATGTACTTTGTATTATTGAAGCAATGAAGCTTTTCAATGAAATAGAAAGTGAAGTGTCAGGAAAAATCGTGAAAGTATTAGTAGACGATTCTTCTCCTGTAGAGTTTGATCAACCATTATTCTTGGTAGATCCTTCTTAATCACCTTTTGTTTTAATCTGAGTTGGTATGATTATATCAACTTCAAATGCTGAAACAGTTATGTTCAAAAAAATTCTAATTGCCAATAGAGGCGAGATTGCATTACGTATTATACGTACTTGTAAAGAAATGGGTATAAGCACTGTTGCTGTTTATTCTACTGCAGATGCAGAAAGTTTGCACGTTAAGTTTGCAGACGAAGCTGTTTGTATAGGACCAGCACCAAGTAACTTATCCTATTTAAAAATTCCAAATATTATTGCTGCCGCAGAAATAACAAATGCAGATGCTATTCATCCTGGATATGGTTTCTTGGCAGAAAATTCGAAGTTTTCTAAAATATGTGAAGAGCACGATATTAAGTTTATTGGTGCTTCTCCAGATATGATTGATAAAATGGGAGACAAAGCTTCTGCAAGAGCTACAATGCAAGCTGCAGGTGTGCCTTGTATTCCTGGATCAGATGGCCTTTTAAAAGATTTTGCAGAATGTAAGAAAGTTGCAAAAGACATGGGTTATCCAGTTATGCTTAAAGCTACTGCCGGTGGTGGTGGTAAAGGTATGCGTGCCGTATGGAAACCTGAAGACCTTGAAGATGCTTGGGATAGCGCAAGACAAGAAGCAGGCGCTGCCTTTGGTAACGATGGTATGTATATGGAAAAGCTTATTGAAGAGCCTAGACATATTGAAATACAAGTTGTTGGAGACAGTACAGGTAAAGCTTGTCACTTATCAGAAAGAGATTGTTCTGTACAACGCCGTCATCAAAAACTTACAGAAGAAACTCCTTCTCCATTTATGACAACTGCCCTTCGTAAAAAGATGGGTGAAGCTGCTGTAAAAGCTGCTGAGTATATTAAATATGAAGGTGCAGGTACTGTAGAGTTTTTAGTGGATAAGCATCGTAACTTCTACTTCATGGAGATGAATACCCGTATTCAAGTAGAGCACCCTATTACAGAACAAGTTATTGATTTTGATTTAATTAGGGAGCAAATCTTAGTTGCTGCTGGTGTGCCAATTTCTGGTAAAAACTATACTCCTAAACTACACTCGATAGAGTGTCGTATAAATGCAGAAGATCCTTATAATGGATTTAGACCTTCTCCTGGCCGTATTGAGATACTTCACGCTCCAGGCGGACATGGAGTTCGCTTAGACACTCATGTTTATGCAGGTTATAGTATTCCTCCAAACTACGATTCTATGGTGGCAAAACTTATTACAACGGCTCAAACAAGAGAAGAAGCTATTAATAAGATGAAGCGTGCTTTAGATGAGTTTGTAATCGAAGGCGTAAAAACAACTATTCCTTTTCATAGACAACTTATGGATCATCCAGATTATATAGCTGGAAATTATACTACTAAGTTTATGGAAGACTTTAAAATGAAAGAAGAATAAAACGTTAACTAACTAACCAATGTTTTAAGGCCTCGATATCGAGGTCTTTTTTTTGCTTTATATTAAACGTAAAATTATTAGATATTTTAGTGGATTTATGGAACAATAAGTATCTTACAATATATGGAAATACTTAATTCAAAAAGCTATTGGGATAGGCAAACCTGGTTTACAACCAACGATTTTATTATAATTGGAAGTGGTATTGTTGGTATAAATACTGCATTAACACTTCGTGAAAAATTTCCAAAAGCAACTATTACTATATTAGAACGCGGCCCTTGGCCACAAGGTGCCAGCACCAAAAATGCTGGCTTTGCTTGTTTAGGTAGCATCTCTGAATTACTGAAAGATTTTAAAACACACTCTTCTGAAGATATTTTTAAACTAGTTGAACAGCGTTTTTTAGGGTTAGAAAGACTTCGTAACATAGTGGGAGATGATCACTTAGAATACAAACAGCTTGGCGGCTATGAAGTTTTTCTTGAAAAACACAAGTCGCTTTTAGAAAAAAGCCTAGATCATCTCAATGAGATAAATGACTTACTATACTCATTGTATAAAGCACCTCTGTTTTCTGTTACTGAAAACACATTTGGATTTTCTGGAATAAATTCAAAGCTTATAGTAAATGCTTTTGAAGGCCAACTTAATACTGGTAAAATGATGCAGGCGCTTATCAAGAAAGCACAAGATGCCAATATTACTATTTTAAATAATTGTAATGTTAATGAATATGTGGAACAACCCACTAATGTGCTTTTACAAACTAATTTAGGTGACTTTAAAACAAAAACATTGCTAATTGCCACTAACGGGTTTTCTGAGCAACTTAACATCTCTAATGTAAAACCTGGAAGAGCTCAAGTATTAATCACTAAGCCAATTAAGAACTTAAATATAAAAGGCACATTTCATATAGATGAGGGCTATTTTTACTTTAGAAATGTGGGTAACCGGTTATTATTTGGAGGTGGAAGAAACCTAGCACTAAAAGAAGAAGAGACCACTAATTTTGGAGAAACAGAATTAATACAAAGTACATTAGACACATATTTAAAAAAACACATATTACCAAAAACTCCTTACGAAATAGACATGCGATGGAGCGGAATATTAGGTGTAGGAAATCAAAAAAAGCCTATTTTAAAAAAAGTATCTAAAAATGTTTACTGCGGTGTCCGTTTAGGTGGTATGGGTGTTGCTATAGGAAGTCTTGTAGGTAAAGATTTAGCAAATTTAGCAACAGAATGATAAAACGTATTTTTAAATTTTTTGGAAAAATTCTACTTTGGTTTTTTGCAATGAGTATTATATGGGTTGCCCTACTCAAATTCATACCTGTTTATATTACACCTTTAATGGTTATCAGGTATTTTGAAAATAATGAACAAAATAAATGGACTCATAAGTGGGTGCCGTTAAAAGATATATCTAAAAACCTTCAGCTTGCGGTTATTTGTTCAGAAGATCAAAAGTTTGTGTATCATAATGGATTTGATACCGAAGCAATTGAAAAGGCATATGAAGCTAACCAAAAAGGAAAAAAACTACGCGGTGCAAGCACCATTTCTCAGCAAACAGCTAAAAATGTCTTTTTATGGCCACAACGAAGTTGGACGAGAAAAGGACTCGAGGTTTATTTCACGTTTTTAATTGAGCTTATTTGGGATAAAGAACGCATTCTAGAGGTGTACTTAAATAGTATTGAAATGGGAGATTCTGTTTACGGAGCTTCTGCAGCAGGTACGTATTGGTTTGGAAAATCTGCTGCTACATTAAGTATAGATGAAGCAGCTGCAATTGCTGCAATTTTACCTAACCCAAGGCGCTATAGAGCCAACCCTGCATCACCATATGTAAAAAGACAAAAAGCCTGGATAAGACAACAAATGTATTATTATGGCCCGTTGATTTTAACTAAAACCAGTACTGAAACTAAAAAATAAATCTGGTTTAATTTTTGAAGTAATTGCTATAAAAAAGCTGTAATGTCTTTACATATAAATAGCAAATCTGTGAACACCTCTATGCGAGGAAATAAAAGCAAGCATACCAAACCAGAATTACTTTTAAGAAAAGCATTATGGGCATCAGGACTAAGAGGTTATAGATTACATTTTAAAAAATTAGCAGGTTCTCCAGATATTGTTTTTTCAACCAAAAAAATCGCCATATTTGTAAATGTTTGTTTTTGGCACAGGTGCCCTAAGTGCAACCTAAATCTTCCCAAAACTAACACTGAGTTTTGGAAAGATAAGTTTGATGCTAATATTAAACGAGACCAGAATAATTACGTAACATTAATAAGATCTAATTGGACCGTTCTCACTATTTGGGAGTGTGACATCAAGAAAAATTTAAAAGAGCAAGTACTTAAAATTGAATCTTTAATAAAAGATGTAAATGCTTACTCTATTACCACTAACGAACCACTGCAATTAGCTGCAGAAGACCTTTTAACCTATGGCTATAACATCTGAATTTAAAATTAAATTACTTTCCCATTGTGAATCTTTAGTATCTACCAAACTAGAAAAGATTAAACATGCAATAGCAGATATTGTAGAATCTTTAGAGTCTGAAACAAAGAGTACTGCTGGAGACAAACACGAGACAGATAGAGCCATGATGGATATTGAGCGTGAACAACTTGGAGCTCGTTTAGATGTTGCAGAACAACAATATCAAATTCTTAAAAATATTAGACAACGTGATATTAAACCTTCTAAAAACATTCATATAGGAAGTTTAGTAAAAACCACTAAAGCTATATACTACATTGCTGTTTCTGTGGGTGCTATTACCTTAGACAACGAAACAGTTTATGTCATTTCAAAAGAATCTCCTATTGGTATGCTTCTTATGAATAAGACTGAGAAAGACACTTTTGAGTTTAATGGTGAAACCATGACTATTAAGAGTGTTTACTAACGATCATTAAAATTTATAAGTATTTCTGTATGTATTGGTAGTGCAGTATTGTGTTTTAAAAGCAAATTATCATTATTAAATACAGCTTCAATTAACCAAAAATCACCTTTAAAATAAGATTGCTTTACAGTTGCCTTATGTTTTCCTAATTCTTCAACCGTAATTTGATAAGGGTAATAAACTTGTTGTTTGTATTTAAATACATCATCAAAAAAAGAGCAAACATATAAATCTTGGGATGTTTTGTAAATAGTCTCAGGCGTGTCTTGTGCAACAAATTTACCGTCTTTCATTACCAAGATTCTATCAGAAAATGATAATGCCTCTTCACTTACGTGTGTTGCTGTAATACAAGAGATTTGTTTGTCTTTTAAATACTTATACAACCGCCTACGCAGCTTATTTTTTCTAAAGTTATCAATATGGCTAAACGGTTCGTCTAACAAAAGTAGTTCTGGTTCTTTAGCTAGAGCTCTTGCTAGTGCAACACGTTGCTGTTGACCTCCACTTAATGTTTTAACTTTTTTAGTTTTAAATGAAGTCATTTCTACAACTTCTAAAAGTTCTGCAATACGTTCTTTTCTAAGAGACATATCTAAACGGGACAAGTGCTTACCAATGTTATCCTCTACAGTTGTATAAGGCATCAAATTAAAGTCTTGTGATACATATTTTATAAAAGGTTCTCCAGGTACAAGATTAAAATCTGGACCTAGCAGCTTCTTATTATTCCAATAAATCTCTCCTGCTTTAAGTTGAAGCGTTCCATACACAAGTTCCAGCAATGTACTTTTACCACATCCACTTTCTCCTAAAATAGAAATATGTTCACCTTTAATAAGCTTAAAGTTTATAGCTTTTAAAACAGGTGTTTTAGCATATTTAAAGGCTTGTATATTTACGTTTAGCATAATGCAAAAATAAACCTGTTAGAGAGTAATCTAACAGGTTATAATTTATATTTAGGAATTATCTTAGTCTTTAAATTGTTTCTTTACCGGCAACTCATCATAACCCATATTGTAAAGCGTAAAACCAAAAATATCTGCGTACTGCTCTATAGTTTTACTTACTGGTGTTCCTGCACCATGGCCAGCATTAGTTTCAATTCTAATTAATGTAGGAGCATTTCCAGCTTGTTTATCTTGCAACTCTGCAGCATACTTAAAACTATGCGCTGGTACTACGCGATCATCATGATCTCCAGTAGTTACCATTGTAGCAGGATAAGAAACACCTTCTTTTACATTGTGTACTGGCGAGTATCCTTTTAGGTATTGAAACATTTCATTGGAATCTTCTGCCGTTCCATAATCATATGCCCAACCTGCGCCTGCTGTAAAGGTATGATAGCGTAACATATCCATCACGCCTACTGCAGGTAATGCTACTTGCATTAAATCTGGTTGTTGTGTCATTGTGGCTCCGACTAATAATCCACCATTTGAACCGCCTCTAATTGCCAAATATTCTTTTGATGTGTAGTTCTTCTCAATTAAATATTCTGCCGCAGCTATAAAGTCATTAAATACATTTTGCTTTTGTAGTTTAGTACCAGCATCATGCCAAGCTTTACCATATTCTCCACCACCGCGCAAATTAGGAACTGCATAAATACCACCTTGCTCCATCCACACAGCGTTTGCTATACTAAAACTTGGTGTTAAACTTATATTGAAACCTCCATAACCATATAATATCGTAGGGTTCTTACCATTAAGCTCTGTCCCTTTTTTATAGGTTATAATCATTGGTATTTTTGTACCATCTTTAGAGTTAAAGAACACCTGTTCACTCTTATAATGGTCTGGATTAAAATCTATTTCTGGTTTTACATATAGCTCTGAAGTCCCATCTTCAATATCATACTTATATATGCTGCCTGGTGTTACATAATTTGTAAAAGAGAAATACAGTTCTTTATCTTCTTTTTTAGCACCAAAGCCACCAACTGTTCCAACTCCTGGAAGTTTAACTTCACGTATTAATTTACCATCATAATCATATTGTTTTACTTCGCTTACAGCATCTACCATATATTCTGCAAAGAAGTAGCCACCAGCTTTACTAGGACTAAGCACATGTTCTGTTTCTGGAATGAAATCTACCCAATTTTCTGGTGATGGGTTTTCAGCATCAACAGTCACAATTTTTTTATTAGGTGCATTTAGGTTTGTTACAATATATAGTTTACTGCCTTCATTTTCTATAACGTATGAATCTGTTTCGTAGCCAGAAATTATAGTTTTAAAATCTGAATTTGGCTTGGTAAGATCTTTTATTCTTAAATCGTTTCCTGAGGTTGATACACTTCCTGAAACAATTAAATACTTACCATCTTCTGTTACACTGCCACCAACATATCTTCTTTTTTCTTCTTGTGTTCCTCCAAAAATAAGTTTATCCTCTTTTTGAGAGGTTCCTAGCTTGTGATAATATAGTTTATGCTGGTCTGTTTTTGCAGACAACTCACTGCCTTTAGGTTTGTCATAACTTGAATAATAAAATCCTTCATTCACGTTCCATGACACACCACTAAATTTAATATCCTGTAAAGTATCTTCAACACGTTCCAAGGTTTCTGCATCTACAACAATTACTTTTCTCCAATCACTACCGCCTTCAGAAATTGAATAAGCTGCTTTACTTCCATCTTTAGAAAAGTTTAATCCTCCTAATGATGTTGTACCGTCTTCACTAAACTTATTTGGATCCAGGAATACTTTAGCATTTTCAGGGCTTTCGGTAGATTTATACCTATAAATCACACTTTGGTTTTGCAACCCATTGTTTTTAAAATAGTAGGTATACTCACCTTCTTTAAAGGGTGATCCCAACTTTTCATAATTCCACAGTTCGGTTAATCTGTTTTTAAGATCTTCTCTAAAAGGAATTTTGTCTAAATATCCAAATGTAGCTTGGTTTTGAGCTTTCACCCAATCTTCGGTTTCTTTACTGCGATCATCTTCTAACCAGCGATATGGGTCTTTCACCTCATTACCAAAATATACATCTACGGTATCTACTTTCTTTGTTTCGGGGTATGTCACTGCTATGGTTCTATCGGTTTTAGTCTCTGTTTTACAGCTAAATATTGTTGCTGCAGTTATTGTTACAAGGATGAGTTGTTTCATTAGTGTGAGTTTAATTCAGCATAAAAATACAAATTAAAAAAAGCCTCTTAATTTTGATTAAGAGGCTTTTAACACATATATACTATTTATGCAAATAGTGGTCTAAACTTAGACCAATGTTTATATATAAGTATTCCATTTAAAATAGCAACAATTAATGCGCCTCCTATTCCTGGTAAATCAAGAAAAAGGTGGAATAACAATATGTTTACAGAGATTGGCGCTAGAAGAACCAATGCAAAAGGTGTCCATTTATTAATTAATAATAAGATCCCAATAAAAATTTCGATTGCACCTACTACTGGCAATACATAACCTGTTGCTGCAAGCTCTGTCATAAACTCTGCTGCGTTTGGAGGCAACTCTGGCATTGGCAAAAGCTTTAAAAATTTATTAAGCCCAAAAACAAGTAACATTAGTGCTAATAGGTAGCGTACAATTTTAGTAAAGGTTGAATTCATAAATTATTAATTTGGTGGTTAGTTCTTTTAAAGATATAAAAAAATCCTCAAGCTTTATGCCTGAGGATTAACCTCTTAATTATTTATGAATTTACTTACTAAGTAAGTATAGATTTATATGCATCCCTATGTTTGTACATTAAATAGGCATTTACAATAGCTACTAAAATTGCTGGACCAATATTAGGAAGGTTTAAAAACGCATGAAACAGCACTATGTTAATAGATATTGGCACTAACATAGCTAACGCCAAAGGCACCCATTTTTTTGTAACAAGCATTACTCCTATAACAACCTCAGACAAGCCTACTAAATGCATTAAGTATCCTTTTCCTGTAGCTTGCTCACCAGCATATCGCAATGCTTTAAATAAATGATCTGCTTCTGGGTAACCTGTAAAATCGAAATCTGGCATAAACCAGAAAAATTTATTTAGACCGAACATTAAAAGCATTAAGCCTAGGCCAATTCTAAGAATAAGGTTTACCCATTTCATTTTTAAGTATTTAAAGTTAGTTACGGAAACTTAGTCCTAACTACACTTCATAACTTACAGTACTGGTGTTTTTAATAAGGTTGTTTTTTAGTAAATATTCAGCAATCTGCACAGCATTTGTAGCTGCTCCTTTTCTTAAATTATCACTAACAATCCAACAATTTAATGTGTTTGGTTGAGAGTGATCTCTTCGTATTCTTCCTACAAATACATCATCTTTACCTTGTGCATAAATAGGCATTGGGTATGTGTTTACGTCTGGATTATCTTGTACTTTAACACCTTCTGTATTTGAAAGAATAGCTCTTACTTCATTTAAATCAAAATCAGAATTAAACTCTAGGTTTACAGACTCACTATGACCACCTACAACTGGTATTCTTACTGCTGTTGCAGTTAGCGCAATACTTTTGTCTGATAGAATTTTTTGAGGTTCACGAGTAAGTTTTAGTTCCTCTTTAGTATACCCGTTTTCTTCAAACACATCACAATGTGGTATAGCATTCTTATGAATTGGGTAAGGGTAAGCCATTTCACCTTTTTCACCAGCAAGCTCATTTCTTAACTGTTCAACAGCTTTAACACCTGTTCCTGTTATTGATTGATAGGTAGAAACTACACACCTTTTAATACCGTATTTATCATGTAACGGCTTTAAAACCATGACTAATTGTATTGTACTACAATTAGGGTTGGCTATAATCTTATCTTCTGTAGTTAACTCATTTGCATTAATTTCTGGCACGACAAGCTTAACACCTTCATGCATTCTCCACGCAGAAGAGTTATCTATAACCGTAGTACCAACATCTGCAAATTTTGGTGCAAACTCTAATGAAGTGCTTCCTCCTGCCGAAAATATAGCGATATCTGGACGCTGTTTTATTGCATCTTCCATACTTATAACCTCGTAAGGTTGATTGTTATAAATAACCTTTTTTCCTATAGATTTCTTTGAAGCTACAGGCAGTAGCTCTGAAATTGGAAATTTACGTTCTTCTAAGACTTTAATCATAACACGGCCTACCATTCCGGTAGCGCCTACAACAGCAACTTTCATCGTTTTAATTTTAAGTTGATTTATACATATTGTAAAATTAAGGAATAGATGGTTATGTAGGTACTCTAAATATGATATTATATGCGTGTATATTTTATTCAAAAAAAGACCCCGAATCTTTTTCGCAAAAGTTCGGGGTTTAATAAAACTAAATGTGCAGTGTAGCGGTGACGCTGCGTATTTTTAATATTATTTCTTTCTTAATTCGTCACGAATTTCGATAAGTAATTCTTCTTGAGAAGGTCCTTTTGGTGCTGCAGGTGCTGCTTCTTCTTTCTTCTTTGTTTTCTCGTAACCTTTAAGTAACATATAAATTACAAATCCTATAATTACAAAGTCTATAATTGCTTGTACAAAATTACCCCAAGTCATTATTGCTGCTCCAGCTTCTTTAGCTGCTGCAATAGTTTCATAGGTCCCACTGCCGTCTAATACCAAGAATAAATCGTTTACATTTCTACCTCCTAGAAGTAGGCCTATAACTGGCATTATAACGTCTGCTACTAAAGAGCCAACAATTTTGCTAAAAGCGCCTCCAACAATTACTGCTGTTGCTAAAGCTACAATATCACCCTTCATTAAGAATGATTTAAAATCAGAAAAAAATCCCATAGTTTTGGTTTTAAGTTATTTGGTTAAATATATTTCTTATTAAATAAATTATAAAAGCATTATCAACTTTTGATAGACCTTATCGACAAAAGGTTCTTTTTACTCGTTGAGATACAGATGTGAGTATTTCGTAGGAAATTGTCTGTGCTCCTTTAGCAAATTCTGATGCATTTTGATAAGCCCCAAATATTATTACCTCATCACCTTCCTGGCACTCAATACCGGTAACATCTACCATAGTCATATCCATACATACATTTCCTAATATTGGTGCTTTTTTACCATTAACTATAAAGCAACCTTTGCCCTTACCATATTGTCTTCCTATACCATCTGCATGTCCTAAAGGAATTGTTGCAGACACAGTAGTTCTATCTGCAATAAATCCACGATTATACCCAACAGAACTGCCTTTAGGAATGTTATGTAATTGAGATATTACAGATTTTAATGTTGCAATAGGTTTAAGAGCAAGGTCTTCTATTGAAGAATTTCCGTATCCGTAAAGTCCTATACCAGAACGCACCATATCAAAATGAGCTTCAGGGTAATTTAAAATCCCCGATGTATTGCTTTGGTGCCTCAAAGGCATATATCCAAATTCAGTTTTAAAGTTTTCAGTAAATGAAACAAATGAGGAAATTTGATTGTGTGTAAAGTCTGTTAGGTTGTGATCTTCACTCGCCACAAGATGAGACATAAGTGAGGTCACTTTTACTGCAGTAGTGTTTTTAAGCAATGAATACATTTCTGGCACATCTTTTTCATTAAACCCTAACCTGTTTAAACCAGAGTTAAATTTTAAATGAATAGGATATTCTTTTTGCTTGAGTGTTTGTGCAGTAGCTATAAATTCTCTAAGCGTTTTTAAACTATAAATACTTGGTTCTAAGCACCGCTCAATTAATTCTTTAAATGCATTAGCTAATGGATGCAATACCAAAATAGGTGTCGTGATATTTTCATCTCTTAATCGTACACCTTCACTAATATATGCCACCGCAAAATAATCTGCACCCAATGTCTGCAACTCTTTAGCAACCATTACAGAATCACTACCGTAGCCAAAGGCTTTTACAACAGCCATTAATTTTACAGAAGTATTTACTTTACTTTTTAGGTAGTTGTAATTGTGCCCTAAAGCACTAAGATTTATCTCTAGGACTGTTTCTTGGGCCTTAGGCATTTTGGTTATAAATTATTTGGTGTTTTTTTAGCCTCTAATTCTTGAGCTTCTTTTACTGGCATGGTTTTTAATTTCTCTCGTAACCTTGCCTTAAAATATGCTGCTCTACTTAAAGGTTCATATTCTTCTGTTTCGCCCAACATAACAAGTTTGTCATTTTCAGACTTTCTAAAACTATATTGCGCTAAATTTCCTGTACGTGTACAAACCGCATGTACTTTAGTAACATACTCTGCTGTAGCCATAAGATTAGGCATAGGTCCAAAAGGATTGCCTTTAAAATCCATATCTAGACCAGCAACAATTACTCTAATACCTTTGTTGGCTAGATCATTACAGACCGCCACAATCTCATCATCAAAAAATTGAGCTTCATCTATTCCAACCACGTCACAACCATCTGCCAACAATCTTATATTTGCGGCAGCAGGTACTGGAGTGGAACGTATTTCGTTAGCGTCATGAGAGACTACCATGTCTTCATCATAGCGTACATCAATAGCTGGTTTAAAAATTTCAACCTTTTGTCTAGCAAATTTTGCGCGTTTTAGCCTACGGATAAGCTCTTCGGTTTTACCGGAGAACATAGATCCGCAAATGACTTCTATCCAGCCAAATTGCTCTTTGTGATTTACCGTGTTTTCAAGAAACATTTTGTAATTTTCAATTCTGAAAGTGCCACAAATTTAACCAAAATCAATTGGCTCTACCTTGAAATCTCATAAATTATGAAGAAAGCGCTTAAAGCCGAATTAACAAGTCTTGCTCATCAAATTTTACAATTGAAATCTACAGAAGATATCAAGACGTTAAAAGAGATGGCTGCAAAACTCCATGATAAGCTTACAATTTTAGAATTTACAGAACGTCATTTTGATGGCCCACAACCTACAATTGGCAGAAAAGATATTGTACAAGCAATTGAGAATGCAGATAACGATTATGAAATTACACCTTCTGAAGATGTTATTGTTCCATTAAAAGACAACACAACTTCTAAAATTGAAGAAGTAAGAGAAGAGGCACAACCAGATTTAGATATTATAAAGGCTACCGAAAAAGAAATTAAAC
Organism: Croceibacter sp.; assembly: GCF_002716225.1. NCBI lineage: Bacteria > Pseudomonadati > Bacteroidota > Flavobacteriia > Flavobacteriales > Flavobacteriaceae > Croceibacter > Croceibacter sp. The sequence goes on from NZ_PAZX01000010.1 coordinate 189,149, forward strand.
CAAACACGTTGTCCCAAGAAGAAGTAGAGTATCAAAAAAGACAGCAGCAACTAGAAGCCTTAGAAGCTAAAAATAGGCTTATGAAAAATGATATGGTAGATATTGGTGGCGTTAGCTATGATGATTTACCAGAATTTGAACCTATAGGAACACCAGAAAAGCCAAGTACACCAAAAAAAGAGACTGCGAAAGCCACTCAGGACACAAAAAAATCTAAATCCTTAAATGATCGCCTTAATACAGGAATTGCTATTGGTTTAAATGATCGCTTAGCATTTATTAAGCATTTATTTAATGGAAGTGCTGGTGACTATAATAGAGTATTGTCTCAACTAAACACTATAGAAAGTAATGAGAATGCTCAACATTTTTTAGAAACTGTTGTTAAGCCAGATTATAAGAATTGGGAAGGCAAAGAGCTTTATGAAAATAGGTTTAAAGAAATTGTCGAAAAGAAATTTAACTAACCGACTTAAATAAGATAGATTATGAGAATTCAAAAAATTATTTACTGGGTAGCTACAGCTCTATTATGTGCATTAATGCTTTATTCTGCTTCTTTTTATTTTTTAGAAACAGACACAGTAAAAGGCCTTTTTGAAAGCTATAACTATCCTACATATATTGTTATCCCTTTAGCCATTGCAAAAGTACTTGGTGTTGTAATGATTTTATGGAGACGTAATGCTTGGTTAACATCTTGGGCTTACGCGGGCTTTTTCTTTGATATTGTGTTAGCATTTTTTGCTCATCAACAAGCTGGTGAAGACACAACTACAACGTTAATTGCCCTTATCTTTTTATTAATATCTTTTTTCTTTGGAAAAACTGTTAGAGCTTAATTTATGAGTAAACTATTTTTGGTACCTACACCAATAGGAAACTTAGATGATATGACTTTTAGGGCAATACAAACCCTAAAGGATGTAGATTTTATTTTAGCTGAAGACACTCGCACTAGTGGCAAACTCCTAAAACATTTTGAAGTTTCTACTCCTATGCACTCACACCATATGCATAACGAACATAAAAGCGTTGTAGGCGTTGTTAAGCGAATACAATCTGGAGAAACTTGTGCATTAATTTCAGATGCTGGAACACCTGCTATTAGCGATCCTGGATTTTTATTAACACGTGCCTGTATTGAAGCTAATCTAGATGTAGAGTGCCTTCCTGGAGCAACTGCATTTGTACCAGCATTGGTAAATAGTGGGTTACCAAATGACAAGTTTGTATTCGAAGGGTTTTTACCCGTTAAAAAAGGAAGGCAGACACGACTTAAACTTCTAGCTGAAGAAACTAGAACAATGGTTTTTTATGAGTCTCCACACAAGTTGGTAAAAACACTTGGAAACTTTGCTGAATATTTTGGTGCAGACAGACCCGTTTCTGTATCTCGTGAATTAAGCAAACTTTACGAAGAAACCATTAGAGGAACTGCGACTGAAGTACTTAAACATTTTGAAGAGAAAGCACCTAAAGGTGAAATAGTAATTGTAGTTGCCGGCAAGTAACTCAAGACTTTCTTAGCCTTAAAGTTTTTCAGACTCTATATAAAAGTCTTTTTTAATAACCACTTTCTTTATAGTTTCTGGAAAGGTTTCTGTAGTCCACTCTTCTGTTGGAACTATCCATTTTTCATTTCCATTTACAGAAATTGTTATAGGCATGTCAAAACCTTTAACAACGTTAGCATACCTAAAAGACATTTTACTGCCATCTACTTTATATTCTAATTTAGGAATTTTAGTGGTTCTTAAATACTGATCCCAAAACTGGGTTAGATTTATTCCTGTTTCTTCACTCAAATAATTTTCTAACTGCTCAGAAGAGATTGTTTGGTGATAAAACTCTTTATTAAGACCTCTTAAAATATCTCTCCATTTTGCATCGTCATCAACCAATTGTCTTAACGTGTGCAGTGTATTTGCACCTTTATAATACATATCTCCACTACCTTCGTGATGAACATTATAAGTTCCAATTAATGGTCTGTCGTTTCTTATGGATCTTCGGGTACCTATAACATATTCAGATGCTGCCTCTTCACCGTAATAATAGTCTAAAAACAAACTTTCAGAATATGCTGTAAAAGATTCATGTATCCACATATCTGCCACATCTATATGTGTTATATTATTTGCAAACCACTCGTGACCAGCTTCGTGAATTATAATAAAGTCAAACTTTAAACCCCAACCTGTGCCACTTAAATCGCTTCCTAAATAACCATTTTTATACTTGTTGCCATAAGTAACGCTACTTTGGTGCTCCATTCCTAAATAAGGAACTTCAACTAATTTAAAACTGTCTTCGTAAAATGGATAAGGGCCAAACCAATGCTCAAAAGCTTCCATCATTTTCGGTGCTTGCTTAAACTGAGATTTTGCTTTTTCCAAATTTTCACTCAAGACCCAATAGTCCATATCTAAAGGTCCTTTTTCACCATCATAGGCTTCAGAAAAATTAACGTAATCTCCAATATTTATATTTACACCGTAATTATTTATAGGATTAACAACTTGCCAATACCAGGTTTTTGTATTACCGTTATCTTCGGTTTTTACTAACCGACCATTACCTACTACTGTTAATTCTGCTGGTGCTGTAAATGCCATTGTCATACCGTTGTCTGGCTCATCATACGCATGATCTTTGTTAGGCCACCAGATACTAGCGCCAATTCCTTGGTTTGATGTAGCAATAAATGGTTTGCCATTACCATCTTTTTTCCAAGAAAAACCACCATCCCAAGGTGCATTTTTAGCTTCTTGAGGTTTACCAGAAAATGTGAGAACAATATTATAGTCTTCCCCTATTTCCTGCTTTTCTTGTAATGTGATAAAATGTGCTGCTCCTTCTGAAACTACTTTTAAAGGCGTTCCGTTTTGCTCTACCTTATCTAAAGACATTGGTGACTGTAAATCTATCTGTAAAACATTTCCTTCTGAAAGTACTGTATAGGTTAACGTATTAATTCCGCTTATAGATTTACTTACTGGAAATACCTCAACATTTAAATCGTAGTGTTTTAAATCCCACCACGCACGTTCTTCAGTTATACTACCTCGTAACGTATCTTGTCTTGTAAACTCTTGTGCAGAGAGTGTTAAATTCACTAATAAAAATACAATCACCCACATTCTATTTACAGTAAACCCTAATATCATAACTCTAGCCTTTAATTTTGAAATGACTACAAATATAATGCTTAGTGATAGGATATCTATAAAAGAATGTTTTTCTGCAGTAACTATTATTAAGAATATAAAAAACCTCATAAACTTAAAAGCTTATGAGGTTTAGTATTTGTAATTACTCTTTAATCGTAATAAACCTTAAAGAGCATATTGTTTGTACAACAATTACAGATCAAACTTAATACCTTGTGCTAAAGGAAGTTCTGTTGTGTAGTTAATTGTATTAGTTTGGCGACGCATGTATACTTTCCAAGCATCACTACCACTTTCGCGGCCACCACCAGTTTCTTTCTCTCCACCAAAGGCTCCACCTATTTCTGCTCCAGATGTTCCAATATTTACATTTGCAATACCACAATCACTACCTGCTACAGATAAGAAGTGTTCTGCTTCACGTAAATTATTTGTCATAATTGCAGAAGACAAACCTTGGTTTACACTGTTTTGTAAATCGATAGCATTTTCAATATCACCAGAATATTTTGTTAAATATAACACTGGCGCAAAAGTTTCGTGTTGTACGATTTCAAAGTCATTTTGAGCTTCAGCTATAGCTGGTTTTACGTAGCAACCACTTTCGTAACCTTCACCTTCTAAAACACCACCTTCAACAATAATTTTTCCGCCTTCTTCTACTACGCGCTCAAGTGCTTTGTTGTAGTTAGCCACTGCATCTTTATCTATAAGTGGACCAACGTGATTAGTTTCATCTAAAGGATTTCCAATCTTTAATTGTCCATAAGCATCGACAATAGCTTTCTTCACCTTATCATACATAGAATCGTGAATAATAAGACGACGTGTAGATGTACAACGCTGTCCTGCTGTTCCTACTGCGCCAAACACAGCACCAATTACAGTCATTTTAATATCTGCATCTGGTGTTACGATAATTGCATTGTTACCACCTAATTCTAATAAAGATTTCCCTAAACGTTCTCCTACTTTAGATGCTACAATTTTACCCATTCTAGTAGATCCTGTAGCAGAAATTAATGGCACACGTTTATCTGTAGTCATAAATTCACCAACCTTATAATCTCCATTAATTAAGCAAGAGATACCTTCTGGTAAACCATTTTCTTTAAATACACGTTGTGCAATGTTTTGACAAGCTACACCTGTTAATGGTGTTTTTTCTGAAGGTTTCCAAATACATACATCTCCACAAACCCAAGCTAAAGCAGTATTCCAAGCCCAAACAGCTACTGGAAAATTAAATGCAGAGATAATACCAACTACTCCTAATGGGTGGTATTGTTCATACATACGGTGTCCTGGACGCTCACTATGCATTGTTAAACCGTGCAATTGTCTGGAAAGTCCTACTGCAAAATCACAGATATCGATCATTTCCTGAACTTCTCCCAATCCTTCTTGGTAAGATTTTCCCATTTCATAAGATACTAACTTACCTAATGGTTCTTTAAGACGACGTAGCTCCTCATTAAATTGTCTTACAACTTCACCACGTTGTGGAGCTGGCATTTTACGCCAAGTTTTAAATGCGCTTGATGCTGTTGTAACAACTTTTTCGTAGTCGTCTTTAGTTGTTGTTTTTACTTTAGCTATTAATTGTCCGTCTACTGGAGAGTAGGAAGAGATTTCTTCACCAGAAGAAAACCAATCTGATCCTGTAGATGTGCCATTATTAACTTCATTTATGCCTAATTGCTTTAAAGCTTCGTCTATTCCGAATTCAGTTGCTACTGCGCTCATTTAGTCTATTGTTTTAAGTTGTTTTCACAAAAATAGGTAAATAGAATTGGGCTGAAAAACTTATGCAACTTATTCAGTTGCAACAAATCGTTCATCAACAGGCATAACAGTTCCGCAGTTGTCACAAGTACGTTTTTCTTTACTGCCATAAAATTCCTTAAAGTGTTTTAAAAAATCTTTTTCAATATCATTTAAAGGGAATTTTACTTCATAAAGTTTGTTATTGCAGTTATCGCAATACCACAATAAACCATCATCTACATTAAGCTTTTTACGCTTTCTCTCTACAACCAAACCAATTGAATTTTCATGACGCACTGGTGAGTGAGGTACACCTGCTGGATGTAAATACATATCTCCAGGTCCAAGTCTCATTGTTTTTTTCTCGCCATCTTCTTGAATATGCACTTCAATATGACCCTCTAACTGATAAAAAAGTTCTTCTGTTTCATTGTAATGATAATCTTTTCGAGCATTAGGTCCGGCAACAATCATCACTATGTAATCTTCTGCATCTTTATATAAATTCTTATTACCAACTGGTGGCTTTAGGTGTTCTCTATGTTCTTCAACCCACTTATTTAAGTTGAATGGTTTTGCTATTGCCATAACGTATTTTCTATATTATTTTACTATCACTAAAGATACAAAACTTTCCACGCGTTTTAAGAAAATACTATATTGCAAGCTCTATGAATATAGCCATACTTTCGCGTAGCGAGCACTTATACTCTACCAAAAGCTTGCTGAAAGCTGGAAGATCTAGAGGTCACGATATGGAAGTTATAGATCCTTTGGCTTGTAACTTAACTATTGAAAGTGGTAAGGCTGTACTAAGGTATTATGATGAGATAGTTAATGATCTGGATGCCGTTATTCCACGCATTGGCTCATCACAAACTGCAACTGGTGTTTCTGTAGTACGACAATTTGAAGCTTTACAAGTTTTTTCCACTGTTTCCTCTCAAGCAATCCTTAACTCTAGAGATAAATGGACATGTTTTCAACTTTTGGTAAGACAACAAATACCAACTCCAAAAACTGTTATTGGTAATTTTTATGGTGATGCCGAAGGATTATTAAATCAGTTTCCTGACGGGCCAATCATAATTAAACTTCTTGAAGGTACCCATGGAAATGGCGTTATATTAGCCGAAGGCCGAAAACATGCGTTAACTACTATTGAAACACTTGAATCCTTAAATGCCCGTTTTGTATTGCAGGAGTTTATTGAAGAATCTAAAGGCGCAGACCTTAGGGTTATCGTGGTAGATGGCATGGTGGTTGCCGCAATGAAACGCCAATGTGCTAAAGGAGATTTTAGAAGTAATTTACATAGAGGCGGCACTGCAAAAAGTGTTTCACTCTCAAAAGCCGAAGAACAGGTTGCGATTAAAACGGCTAAGACTTTAGGTTTAGGGGTTTGTGGTGTAGATATTTTACAGTCTAAAAATGGCCCTATGGTCTTAGAGGTAAACTCCACACCTGGTTTAGAAGGTATAGAAAAGACAACACAAAAAAGTGTTTCTAAATCTATAATAAGCTATATTGAAAGACATTATAAACTTTAAAGTTTTCTCTTCTCTTTAGTAATTAAACTTTGTATTTAATTTTTGGCGCTACTAAATATCCCATTGCTATCTTGTAACTTTGCAGCTTTGGTTTTAAATTTTATTACCTTGCAAATACTATGGACAAAAAGGTTATAGGACGTGTAGACGTGGTTAATTTCCCTAAGTTAAATCTTAATGAAATATCTATTAAAATAGATACTGGCGCTTACACCTCTAGCATACATTGCAAGGATATAGAAGAAGTTGATGGTGTTTTAAAATGTAAGTTTTTAGATGACACTCACCCAAACTATAATGGTAAAAAATTTAGCTTTACCAATTACGATGTAGTATATGTAAGAAGTAGCAACGGCCAGGTAGATGTAAGATATAGTATAGACTCTAACATTAAGATTTTTAATAAAGTTTATAAGATATCATTATCACTTAGTAGTAGAGATGATATGCGCTATCCTGTTCTTATTGGTAGAAAATTTTTAACCAAAAAGTTTATAGTAGACACAGAGTTTTCAAACCTCTCTTTTGAAGCAACTTCCCAAGAAAACACTAAAGATGTTTCTTCAGAAATTTTATAACCTTTAATTTAACGAAGCACTCAAAATTAAAGGCTTCAATTATATTGATCTTATGAATATCAAAATTTTATCTAGAAATGCTAACCTTTATTCAACACAGCGTTTAATTGAAGCATGTAAAAAAAGAAAGCACGATGTAGAGGTTATAGATCCTTTAAAGTGTGATCTTATTATTGAAAAGAGAAAACCAACTATTGTATATAAAGGTCGTGTATTAGAACACGTAGATGCTGTAATACCTCGAGTAGGTGCCTCTATCACATTTTACGGTACAGCTGTTGTACGCCAATTTGAGATGATGGGTGCTTTTACTACTACAGAATCTCAAGCTTTAGTAAGAAGTAGAGACAAACTAAGAAGTTTACAGTTGCTTACCAAAGCAAGGTTAGGTATGCCAAAAACTGTCTTTAGCAATTACTCTAAAGACGTTTCGCAAATTATTAGTCATGTTGGTGGCGCTCCAGTTATTATTAAAGTACTAGAAGGCACACAAGGATTAGGTGTGGTTTTAGCTGAAACTGAAAAGGCGGCAGAATCTGTTTTAGAAGCATTTAATGGCTTACAAGCTCGTGTTATTGTACAAGAATTTATAAAGGAGGCAAAAGGAGCAGACATTAGAGCATTTGTGGTAGATGGACAAGTTGTTGGTGCAATGAAACGTCAAGGTAAAGAAGGAGAATTTAGAAGCAACCTGCACCGTGGAGGATCTGCAAGCATTATTGAATTAACAGACGAAGAAGAGATTGCAGCAATTAAAGCCGTAAAAGTTATGGGGTTAGGTGTTGCAGGTGTAGATATGCTACAAAGTGAGCGTGGCCCATTGATACTTGAGGTAAACTCATCTCCAGGATTAGAAGGTATTGAAACAGCAACTGGAAAAGACATTGCAAAATCAATTGTTCGTTATATAGAAAAGAACATATAATGGCTCATATAGACGATCAAAACGTACTTTACATTTTTGACCAAACTATTTTACCAGGAGCAAAAGCTACCATTAATTTTAATATGGCTAAGCTTTACACTACAACCAATGTAGATGTGCCTATAATTATTGAGCGCTCTAAAGTTCCTGGCCCAACAGTACTTATAACTGGTGGTATACATGGTGATGAAGTAAATGGTGTCGAAATAGTAAGGCAACTAATATCTAAAGGCATTAATAAACCTAAAATAGGGACTATTATATGTGTTCCTGTTTTAAACGTCTTCGGATTTTTAAATATGAATCGTGAATTTCCAGATGGTCGCGACCTTAATAGAGTATTTCCAGGCTTTAAGAATGGTAGTTTAGCAAGTAGACTTGCTTACCAATTCACAAAAAATATTTTACCTGTTGCTAATTATTGTTTAGACTTTCACACTGGTGGTGCAAGTCGATTTAATGCACCACAGATTAGAGTGAAAAAAGGAGATGCAGAAGCTTTAGATTTTGCTAAGGTATTTAACGCGCCTTTCACTATGTATTCTAAAACAATCCCAAAATCTTACAGAGAAACTTGCGGAAAACTAAATATTCCTATATTACTTTTTGAAGGCGGAAAATCTCAGGATAACGATAAAACCATTGCGAAATATGGTGTTGATGGATCTATGAGAATCTTAAATCACCTAGGTATGTTAGATGATAAATTTAGTGTGCCAGACGTAAATGCTCCTACAGTAATTATAGACTCTAGCACATGGATAAGAGCTAAATATAGTGGTTTGCTACACACAAAAATAGAATGTGGTAAACACGTAGAAAAAGGAGAATATATTGCCACAATAACAGACCCATATGGTCAATTTAGACATAAGGTTAAAACTAATAATGAAGGGTATATTATTAATGTAAATCAATCTCCTATGGTATATCAAGGAGATGCCATTTTTCATATTTCAACTTCAAGTCAATCTAATGAAGAAGCAGAAGGCGAGGACAACTAATAAACTACGTAGGCAAAACCTAAGTGTAGAAACTCGTGAAGAATTAAGCATGAGAATTGCAAATAAAGCATTGCAACTTCCTATCTGGGAACATTCTTTTTATCACATTTTCCTAGCAATTGAAACACAAGCCGAAATTAATACAGAATACCTGCTACATATTTTAAATGGTAAGGACAAACAAGTAGTAATACCTAAAACAGACTTTAAAACAAGAGCTATGAAAAGCATCTTGTTATTGGACAATACACGGTTAAAGTTAAACGCCTACAATATACCAGAACCATTAGATGGTATTGAAATCACTTCTACACAAATAGATGTTGTATTTATACCTTTATTAGCTTTTGACAAAACAGGGCAACGCGCAGGTTATGGTAAAGGGTTTTATGATGCCTTTTTAGCACTATGTAAACCTGAAACCATTAAAATTGGATTAAGTTTTTTTGAAGTTGAAGAAGAATCCTTTGAAGATGTCTTAAACACAGACATACCTCTAGATTATTGTGTAACACCAGAAAAGGTGTATTCTTTTTAAGCTTCTTCCTCTTCTGTTTTAGGAAATGCTTTCTTATTGAAGATTAATAACATTACAACCCCTATAAATATTACAGAATCTGCAATATTAAAAACAGGCTCAAAGAATCTAAAATACTCACCACCCCAAAATGGCACCCATTCTGGTAAGTAACCTTGGTATAAAGGAAAGTAAAGCATATCTACTACTTTACCATGAAATAACGAAGAATAACCTCCTTCTTCCGGTAGGAAAGTAGCCACTTGATGCAAGCTGTCATTAAAAATAATCCCGTAAAATACAGAGTCTAAAATGTTTCCTAAAGCACCAGCAAATATTAATGCTATTGAAGCTATTAAAACTTTAGAACCATTTTTCTTTACACTATCCCACAACCAATATCCTATACCAGCAATAGCAACTATTCTAAATAAGGTAAGAATTAACTTTCCGTAGTTACCTGGCAACTCGAAACCCCAAGCCATTCCAGGATTTTCTATGAACCTAATTTTAAACCAACTTAATACAGCTACCTCATCACCTAGTATAAAATTAGTTTTAATGTAAATCTTAGAAATTTGGTCTATTAATAAAACCACTAGTATAAGTAAGGATGCTTTCTTTAAAGACATAAATTGTTTCTTATTATCAAAATAGTGTAAATACGCTGCTATAATAAAATTGAACGCACTTTAACGGGAGCAAAAATAAGCTTTTTTTATTGAGATTTTGTGATGGTAATATTGCCATCTATAGTTTTAAGCTTTAAGAGTTGTTGTCCTGTATAATCTAGGTTATTTGTAAGTGTACCGTGCCTGGATTCTGCTTCTACTCTTGATGGGCTTGTTGCTACTGCAATATTTCCGTTATAGGTGTTAACCAATAAATTACCATTAAAATTATTGAGGACACATTGTCCTGATTTTAATTCTAATTGTAAGTACTCAAAACTACCTTCTCCAAACACTGAGGCTACATTGCTTTGTATTTGTACAGATAAATTTTCTGGCACTTCAAGAATAACTTCCATAGCCAATACTTTGTGAGCGCTTAGCTTATCATAACCACTTGTAAGTATTTGTGGATATTTTGACGTTACTTTTAAAATTTCTCCAGTAAGTTCTGTAATTAAAGATATGTTTTGATAGTATTCACCTTCAGAGGTTGTTTTAATTGTTACAAACGGTGTCTTCGCTGTTTTTAATGTGATTTTGAAAACCTCATTACTTTCTACCAAGATGGTTGTTATACCATTTGCATCAATTTGTTGTTCTGTTTGTTTTTGAGCAAAACTATTATGTTGAACAAGAATTGCGAAAAAACAACAGACTGTAAAATAAATTTTAATACTACGTATCATCATTTTATAACATCAAAAAACGCCCCAAATAGGAGCGTTTTTAAAAATTATCTTTTAATAAACAACTACTGTTGCATATTTTTAGCCTCTATACTTAAAGTAGCATGTGGCACAAGTTTAAGACGCTCAGGATTTATTAGTTTTCCTGTTACACGACAAATACCGTACGTTTTGTTTTCTATACGTACTATTGCATTCCTAAGATCACGTATAAATTTTTCTTGTCTTCTAGCTAACTGTGCGTTGCTTTCCTTACTCATTGTTTCACTACCTTCATCAAATGCCTTAAATGTTGGCGCAGTATCTTCTGTGCCATTACCACTTAAGTTATTGTATGCTTCTTCATACATTTTAAGTTGATGTTCTGCAGATTCAATTTTTTCTAATATAATAGCTCTAAATTCTTCTAAGTGCTTATCGCTATATCTTTCTTTTACATCTGTTTGTGCCATAATGATTTAGTTTTTATCTATAAATAGCTTAGTAGTTACATCATCAAACTCAACTACTGTACCATTATCTAACTCTTCTACAAGATCGAGACTTGTAGCTAGAGTTTCGTTTTTAATATACTCCATATTGTCTGTTACGGCAGTCTCGATTTTGCCGTCTTTTTGTATTTTAATAGCAATGGTGTCTGAGACCTCATAGCCACTATCTTTACGTAGGTTTTGAATACGATTGACAAACTCTCTTGCAATTCCTTCTTTTCTAAGATCTTCAGAAATTGTCACGTCTAACGCTACCGTGATTCCAGAGTTGTTTGCAACTAGCCAACCTTCAATGTCTTGAGAGGTGATTTCGACATCTTCGAGGGTCAATTTAGTTAAATTCCCATTAACATCAATACTGATTTCGCCTTCTTGCTCAATTTTTGTGATTTCTTTAGCATTCATCTCTGATATTGCTGAAGCCACAAAGCGCATGTCTTTTCCAAAACGTGGACCAAGAACTTTAAAGTTAGGCTTAATCTGCTTTACAAGAATATCGCTTGCATCATCTAAAAGCTCTATAGTCTTAACGTTAACCTCTGTTTTTATAAGGTCTGCTACTGCTAAAATCTCGCTACGCTGTTGGTCGTTTAATACAGGTATCATAATACGCTGTAACGGCTGGCGTACTCTTATTTGTTCTTTTCTTCGTAATGAAAGTACTAAAGAAGACACTATTTGTGCCTTTTTCATTTTACTCTCTAAACTTTTGTCAATGACCGTTTCATCTGCTATCGGAAATTCGGCCAAATGTACACTTTCAAACGGTTCCTTATTTGAAGCCATTATTAAGTCTCTGTAAAGTTTGTCCATAAAAAATGGAGAGACTGGAGCTCCGAGTTTAGATACGGTTAACAAACACTCAAAAAGTGTTTGATATGCTGATATTTTATCTGTTTCATAATCGCCTTTCCAGTAACGCCTTCTGCTTAATCTTACAAACCAGTTACTAAGGTTTTCTTGTACAAACTCAGATATTGCTCTAGTTGCTCGTGTGGCATCATAATCATTATAATATGAGTCTACATCTTTAATAAGTGAATGTAACTCAGATAATATCCAACGATCTATTTCTGGGCGTTGCTCTAAAGGAATAGGGTTTTCATCATATGTAAAGCCATCTAGGTTTGCATACAGACTAAAGAATGAATAGGTGTTGTAAAGCGTTCCAAAGAATTTGCGTCTTACTTCTTCTATACCTTCAATATCAAACTTTAGGTTATCCCAAGGATTGGCATTGCTTATCATGTACCATCTTGTTGCATCTGGTCCATAAACAGAAAGTGTTTCAAAAGGATCCACAGCATTTCCTAAACGCTTAGACATTTTTTGACCATTCTTGTCTAAAACTAATCCATTAGAAACTACATTTTTGTATGCAACATCATCAAAAATCATTGTTGCAATTGCGTGCAAGGTGTAAAACCATCCTCTTGTTTGGTCTACGCCTTCTGCAATAAAATCTGCTTTACGCCACGTGGTCTCAACAAGTCTTTTATTCTCGAATGGATAGTGAAACTGTGCATATGGCATACTACCACTATCAAACCAAACATCAATTAAATCTGCTTCACGACGCATTGGTTCTCCTTTAGAAGATACCAAGATAATTTGGTCTACTATATTTTTATGTAAGTCTATCTTATCATAATTTTCTTCGGAGTTATCTCCTACTACAAATTCTTCAAAAATATCTTTCTCCATTATGCCTGCTTCAACAGACTTTTTCATTTCAATTTTAAGGTCTTCAACAGAGCCTATCATTAACTCTTCCTTACCATCTTCTGTTCTCCAAATTGGCAGTGGAATTCCCCAATAGCGAGATCTAGACAAGTTCCAGTCATTAGCATTTGCTAACCAATTTCCAAAACGGCCTTCTCCTGTTGCTTTAGGTTTCCAGTTAATTGTTGTGTTAAGCTCGTGCATACGATCTTTAACATCTGTTACTTTTATAAACCAAGAATCTAACGGATAGTACAAGATTGGCTTATCTGTACGCCAGCAGTTTGGATAACTGTGCACATATTTCTCTACGTGAAATGCTCTATTTTCTTCCTTTAGCTTTATGGCTAATTCAACATCTACAGATTTCTCAGGTGCTTGCCCTTCATCATAGTATTCATTTTTCACATATTTACCAGCAAACTCACCCATATGTTTCGTGAATTTTCCTTGTAAATTGACTAGTGGCACAAGGTTGTCATTATCATCTTTTACTAATAACGGTGGTATTTGCGGTGATGCCTGCTTAGCTACCAAAGCATCATCTGCACCAAAAGTTGGTGCTGTGTGCACTATTCCTGTACCGTCTTCTGTTGTTACAAAATCTCCAGAAATTACTCTAAATGCATCTTGAGGGTTTTCGTACGGCTTAGCATAAGATAATAGTTGCTCATAGCGTATACCTACTAAATCTTTTCCTTTATGTTCTGAAACTATTAAGTAAGGTATCTTTTTGTCGCCTTCTTTATAGGCTAAAAGTTCTTCTTCTGTTTCAACAGCGCTAAAACGCTTGTTAAATTGTTTAGTTACTAACTTTTTAGCTACAATTACTGTAATTGGCTCAAAAGTATATTGGTTATATGATTTTACAACCACATAATCTATCTTAGGTCCAACTGTTAATGCTGTATTACTTGGTAGTGTCCAAGGTGTTGTTGTCCAAGCTAAGAAGAATAAATTGTCTTTATATGCCTTTAGCTCTTCGGGCAATGTTGAAGCATCTGCTTTAAATTGTGCCACTACAGTAGTATCAGACACATCTTGATATGTTCCTGGTTGGTTAAGCTCATGAGAGCTTAAACCTGTTCCTGCTTTTGGAGAATAAGGTTGTATGGTATAGCCTTTATAAAGCAAACCTTTGCTATAAATTTGAGACAACAACCACCAAACGGTTTCCATGTATTTAGACTTGTACGTAACATATGGATCTTCCATATCTACCCAATAGCCCATTTTTTCGGTAAGGTCATTCCAAACATCTGTATATCTCATTACTGCTTTCTTACAAGCTTTATTGTAATCTTCTACAGAGATTTTAGTACCAATATCTTCTTTAGTAATGCCCAGTTCTTTTTCTACTCCAAGTTCAATTGGTAAGCCGTGAGTATCCCAACCTGCTTTACGCTTAACTTGAAAACCTTTCATACTCTTGTAACGAGGAAAAATATCCTTGATACTACGTGCTAATACGTGATGAACTCCAGGCAAACCATTTGCAGATGGTGGTCCTTCAAAAAAGATAAAGGGCTTATTGTCATCTTTAGAGCTGATAGATTTTTCGAAAATCTTGTTTTCTTTCCAGTAGTCAAGAATTTCTGATGCTATTTTAGGCAGGTCAAGTCCTTTGTATTCAGTGAACTTCGTACTCATTACTGTGCATTTTCTAATGAAGTGCGAAAGTAATGAATTTTTGGGTAAAAATTGGGGTCTTTAGTCTCTGTAAACATTGTAGTTACTTCACACTAAAGCGTTTTTATAATTTGAAAAAACTTGAGTTAAGATTTTTAAATTCTTTTATTAAAAATCATAGCTTAAGGCAAGTATAAGATTTCGTCCTGCCGCTGCTATTCCAGAAGAGTAAGTTCTGTATCTCTGGTCTGTTATATTTTCTACAGTTGCTGTTGCTTTTAGGTTATCTAAAACATCGTATTGAGCTGTAAAATTTAAGGTGTACCAAGATGGCGAATATGGATTTCCATTCTCATCAATTGCATATAAATATGGTTTATCCTGCTCACTTGGTGCTAATTCTTCAAAACTAAATTCTCCATTATATTCTGCAAATGCATCTAAAGTAATTTTGTTTTTACTGAATTTAAAGTGTGTATTTCCAAAAACTGGAGCCGCGTGTCTCAAAGGTGCTTCTGTACCATCATCTAATTCTTGTGTGCCTTCTGTAATGTTTATTTGAGATGTAAGCTGAAGGTTTTTATTGAAATTTACTTCTGTACCTGCTTCGAAGCCATATACTTTTCCACTTGCTGCATTTTGTATGGCTTGTACTTGGCTAGGTTCTCCTTGGTAATCTATGGTAGACTCTCCATTTAATGTAAAATCTCTTCTAACTAATGCATTATTTAAAAGCGTATAAAAACCACCTATATCAAACTTTACATTATTATTAAAGTTTAGTGTAAATCCTATTTCTGTATTATATGCATATTCTGGATCTAAATCTGGATTTGGTACTACTACAGAACCTGGTTCACTATCAAAAACCTTCCCTACATCGTCTATATTAGGAGCCCTAAATGCGGTTGAAAATCCTAATTTTGTTCCAAATAATTCTGTTGGTTGCCAAGATAATCCCGCACTACCTGTAAGTGCACCTGTGTTAATATCTGCTTTGTCGAATGGGAAATCGTAAAAACGGTCATTAAATGTTGCGTTAACAATCACTTGATTATATCTGGCACCAGTTGTTAATGTTAAGTCTTCTTTCAATGACCATTGTGCGCTTGCATAAGCAGCTGCAGATTGCCAAGTAGAGCCATCTGGGTATCTTGAGGCATCTTCAACAGATTCGTTTGTATTTATATTTGTTTGTTTTCCGAAGGAGCTTACTTTATTATGAACATACTCTAAACCATAAAACACCTTATGCTTCCCTAGTGATTTTGTAAAATCTAGATTGGTAGAATAGGCATTTACAACTTCATCTGTTTCAAAACGTATATTTTCACCAAAATTTCTATCATTTCTACTTTCTTCAAATTTTTGGTAAGCTAGCGTAAGATTAGCTTCATCATAAAATAATGTAGATTGCGTTTGCCTTATATCTAAATTTGTAGACAGCCAAGATTGAGGTCCATAATACCACTCTGCTGCTCTAAACTCTCCTTCACTCTTACGTATTAACCTATCATATCTTGGGTAGTCTGAGGTTTCAGAATAGCTTATTCCTAAATTAAAATCCCATTTTGTATTAGGAGAAAACCTAGCTTTTTGCATAAGATAAATTTGATTAAAACCTGTCTCTACCTGCACTTTAGGATCATCATTAAGCACAACCAGGTCTTCTCCGTTTTGAGTAGTTTGATAGTCTGGTCTTAAATACTCATCTGGACCGTGACTCCCCATTTTTAAATCGTCAAAATCACTATAACTTACACTAGTTAAGAACGCCCATTTTTCTTTTCCAAAATTTATATCTACGTGGCCTGTTTTTTCAGCATTTGCAGTAGCATATCTCACCAATGCATTTCCAGAAGTTTTTAGATTAGCATCATTAGAAAACTTAGGTTTTTTAGAATAAAAATTCATGACACCACCAACAGCGTCACTACCATAAACTACAGAGCCAGGTCCTAAAATAACCTCTGTGTTCTCTACAGCTAATGGGTCTATAGAAATAATATTCTGTACATTTCCTCCTCTAAATATTGCCGTATTAAACCGAACACCATCTACAGTTATAAGCAACCTATTTGTTGAAAATCCTCTAATAATTGGACTACCACCACCAAGTTGACTCTTTTGAACAAAGACCTGACCAGTACTCTCAAGTAAATCTGCTGAAGTTTGAGGGTTTGCAGCTATAATATCCTTAGCTTTAATACTTACTATTTTTTGAGAGACTTCTTTTTCTTTCTGAGAAAATTTAGACACAGACATTACAACTTCATCTAATGCGTTTTCTGAAGCTTCTAAATAAATCGTATTTCCTTCTTTTAAAATACTTGCTTTAGTGGTTTTAAACACTTTATGAGCAAGGTGCTTAAAGATTATAGTTTCAGTTAGTGTAAATGATTTGAGACTAACACTACCGTTAAAATCTGTTACACTACTTTTTGATTTATCTAGATTAAAAACAGCCACATTAAATAATGGGTCTTCTGTATCTTCAGACAACACTATAACTTCTTGTGCTTTTAAAGTACATACACACAGTAAACATAAGCTTAGTATAAGTAGACGCATTAGGAGTAAATTTCTTTTAAAACCGTTAAGGATTTCGGTTTTCTGAAGCCTTGCAAATGCAGCTCATAATAAAGAAGCAACATAGACAACATACCCGAACGGTTGGTTTGGTTTAGTTTTAGTTCTTCTAAACCATCAAAATTTATGCCTAATAACAGTTCTAAAGTATCTTTATGAATTCCAGAAATACAATATGAATTGGTTGAAACTCCTTGGAACGTACCATCTAACAAATTGAAAAATGATGCATTTTTGTTAGTTCCTTCTGGGTAAAATCCTAAAAACAAGCTTAGTTTGACTAAAAATAACAAGTGAAAGTTTGATGAATTATACTTATCAAACCATAAAAAAGCGGTTTCTAGAAAGCTAAATAACTCTGGATTTTTTTCCTCTTCTTGTATTGCATTCCTTAGTAATTCTGCCAAAAACATGATGACAGTTGACTTTAATAAGTCTGTGTGAAGTGTTTGATATGTTGCTAAGATTTTAGCATCTCTTAGTGTTTCAAGAGTTCCTTTATCTTTATGTTTTGCTACGACTTCCAGCAATGTTAATGGCTGAAATTGTGAAGCCCTAAATTTACCTCGCTTACTTTTTAAAATTCCTCTTAGAAGATAAGATTTTAAACCACTACTTTCTGTGAAGAGTTTTACAATAAGGTCTGCTTCTCCATACTTTATTGCACTTATAACTATTGCTTTTGTAGTTACGAGCATTAGCGAATAATCATAAGTTTATGCACCTTAGTTTCCAGCGCATCTTCTGCAGTAATTAAAATTAAATAAACGCCAGAAGCTACTCTATGTCTTCCAAATGCTGTAGTATCCCACTCAATACTTCCACCTACAGAAGTATCTTCATAAACAAGATTTCCAGTAATGTCTGTTATTTTAACATTAGCTCTTGCTGTAAGACCATCTATAACCACTACGCCATTAAAGTTTGGTCTTACTGGGTTAGGGTAAGCTCTAACATTTTCTAAATTATCTTGAGGGCTAGTTGCTGTAGCATTATAAGCCAAAAGACCATTTGGAGTACCAATATATACTCTACCAGAAGCTTCATCTATACGTATATCTGTAATAATATTTGATGGTAATGGTGAGTTTTCTTTTGTAAACCTTAATAAGGTTTCTTGTCCATTTGGTGATAAGTAAAAAACACCAGATTGTGCTGTACCTATCCATTTATTGTTTGCGCCATCAACTTCAATAGATGTTACAAACTGACTAAATAACAATTCTTGTGGCACACCATTCTCTTCAATAATAATAGGCTCTACAGTTACATTATCTTCTGTAAAGATACTTTGTGGATTAAAAAGAACTCGCAGGCCTGTTAAAGACCCTATCCACAGTCTTCCATTTTGATCAAACTCTAAAGCTCTAATATCATTATCTGGTAAGCCAGCTCCGCCAACATCATCTTTTAATTGTGTAACTATTCCTGTAGAAGGCTGGTAGCCTACTAAACCTTGTGTTTGTGATCCTATGTATAAATTATCATTTCTATCTATTACTATTTTACCTAACAAACCATCTCCTAAGGTTGGAATGTTATCTATCAAATCATCAATAGGCATAATAACATCACTGTCTTGTTCCTTTTTATATAAAGCAATATCTGTAAATCCTTGAGCTAAATACAGAGTACCTTCTGAGTTAAATGCCGTACCATTAACACGGCTCCCATCTGTACCATTAGGAATAAAATCGAAAATTGCAGAATTATTTCCTGTAAAAAATTGCGTTGGCACTTCATTATTCACTTCTAAAAGCCCATCGCCAAAAGAGCTAAAAAAGACTTGTTCGGAGTTAAATGGGTTTGAGGTAACTTCAATAATATCTAAAGCACCCATTAAACTGTCATAAGGAATATTTCGCCATTCATCTTCTACCAAATGACTTATACCTCTATCGCTTCTAGGGTAAGGGTTATAAAATATGTTATGCTCACCAAAAGTAACCCACAGCTCATTGTCTAAAGCTTCCATATTAAATATGCTGTTTAATAATGGTCCGTCTGGACTTATAACTACAAATTCTGGAGATAACGTTGTGCTTGTTGCAATTAAGCCAACCTCATCATGACCAATAAAAAACTCGCCATTTACCACAGTAGTTGCCACATAGTTCTGTGAAATATCCTGAAGCGTTGTTATGGCATTTAAAATGTTTAAATTTTCATCATAAACCCTTACAAAGCTTTGGGTTGTTAGTATTAGTTCGTTTTCATTATTTACACGCAAATCTCTAGCTCTTATTCCTAAAGATTCTTCAAACACTAAATTGGTTCCTTCTATACGGTGTAAGCTTCCGTTATTTTGAGCAGCATAGACTTGGCTTCCTACTACCTGTACTGCATCAAAACTAGATGTTGTTATGCCTTGCCACTCTTCAAAATCTATAAGATCTTCACTAGTGACATCTGCATATCTTATACCTCCTGAAAACGTTGCAGCATATATTGTTTCGCCACGAACTGTTGTTTGTTTTACTTGTAATTCTTCTCCATTATCTCCTATCCTATATGTGTCTCCAAATTCTAAGTTAGGAAGATTATATAGGACAATTCCAAAGTCTGTTGATACATAGATATTATCTTCAAACTCCATAAAATGATTAATACGTTTATCTAATGGTGAAATTGAAACTTCTTCTATAATACCTCCTACCGAAGTAACCTCTGTACTATTATCATTTATAACTTCAATTAACCCATTTTCATAACCAATAATTAAGGATTCGTATGTTTCTGAATAATGTATTGCAGTAATAAGCTCTCCAGATAATCCGTTAACAGAAGATACAGTTCTTACAGAATCTGTTGGTATATCATAAATAAGTATTGCGTTCTCTGCTGCTGCATAAATCTTATTGTTTCCATTACTAACATCTTTAATGTTGTAGTAGGAATAAAACTCTGTCCAATTCTCTGAGAAATCCTGAGCAATTAATGACATTGGCAGAACCAGCACTAACAATTTAAAAACTAACTTCATTTCTTTTTTCTAATAAGCTGTGTAAGCCTTACACTATAACTTGCAAGGACAATTATTATTGCAGGTAAATAAGGAAACGAAAACCTGTAATTATCTGAATATATGATAGCAGCCTGTAATATAGACCCTAAAATTACCAACGCAAAAATAAAGGATAACAAATGTACAGATATACGTTTTCTTAAAACACCTTTAATAAAACTCCATAAGAACAGCCCTACAAATAAAATTTTACCAAAAACAATAAGCGGTCTTTGCAAAAACCAAATGCTTTTATACACTATTACCACTGCAGGATTACTGATATGAGACTGATCCCAATATAATTTTACTCCCCAAAAAAGTTTCCAGGATAAAAACACTTGCTTAATATAATCCTTTGGGTTGGCTATAATTGTTGCCTTAGACATATTAGCAAGCTCATTAGAAAGATCATAAAAATTATAACCTGTAGCTTTCATCATAGGTTGATATGCGTCCCAAATTGAATAATATGTATACCCTAACTGTTCTTTATCTTTCTCTATTTGTTCTACATAAATATCCCTTACAGTTACATAATCATCGGGTGCTTTATGTATAAAGTTAACTGTTTGTTGTGCTAGGTTGTACCCAAAATAGCTACTTAACGTTGCGTATCCTGTATTTTGTTTATTTAAAAACGCCCAACTTCCTACTGCTAAAAGTGTTGGTATTGTAATAATTAAAATAGGCTTAATGATTTTAAATTGTAATTGACTCCAAAGTGCTATTCCTAAAAAGAGGATAATAATTGGCAGGATGTAAATGAAAAATGGCTTTGTCATTACCAGCAACAATATTGACACTGAGAGAATTCCAAAATGACTTGGTTTAAACTTTCTCTTTATAATATGAAGTTGTAAGATATAAAGTATCGCAGTTAGCAGAAATGCTGAAAAAGTTTCTGTAAGAATTCCTTTTTCAAAAAAAACAACATGCAATAAACACGAATATAAAATAGCAGCACCTATGGCTACTCCCTTATGAAGGGCAATACTTCTTAAAAGCCAATACATAAATAAACTGGTGCAAATACCTAGAAGATGTTGAATTAAAACAACTAAGCATAAATTTTGAAAGCCTAGAAGAATAAGCATTGAATAACCTGGTGTTCTGTAACCTTCGTATCCTATTAGATTAGCCTCAAGCAAGCGCTTTGCTAAATCTAAATAGTTTTCCGAATCATTAAATAGTGTTGTATTGGGGTAGAAAATAAACGTAATGAGTCTCACTACAACTGCAAAAGCAATAATAGATAGTTCAGGGTTTTTAAAAACAAATTTTGTAATCCTATTCACTATAGTTTAATATAGTCTAAAAATAAAAAAAAGCCATCTACAAAACTGTAAATGGCTTTTAAATAAATTATTTGTTTGTTTATACAGCGCCTTGAGCTAGCATTGCATCTGCTACTTTTACAAAACCTGCAATATTTGCACCTTTCACGTAGTCTACATAGCCACCTTCTTCGCTACCGTATTTTACACATTGGTCATGAATGTTGTTCATGATCTCATGTAATTTTTTGTCTACTTCTTCTGCTGTCCAGCTATAACGCATAGAGTTTTGAGACATTTCTAATCCAGATGTTGCTACACCACCAGCGTTAGACGCTTTTCCTGGAGAGAATAATATCTTAGCATCTTGAAAAACAGTTACAGCTTCTGGAGTACAAGGCATATTAGCACCTTCACCAACTAGCATACATCCATTCTTAACTAATGTCTTAGCATCGCTTTCCTCTAACTCGTTTTGAGTAGCACAAGGCAAGGCAACATCACAAGCTACAGACCAAGGTGTCTTACCTTCAAAGTATTCTGCATTAGTGTATTTATCTAAATATTCTTTAATACGACCTCTTTTTTCATTCTTAAGCTCCATTACAAACTCAAGTTTTTCTTGGTCTATACCATCATTATCTAAGATATACCCTGAAGAATCTGAAAGTGTTACAACCTTTCCTCCAAACTCAATAACCTTTTCTGCAGCAAATTGAGCCACGTTACCAGATCCAGAAATAACAACTGTTTTATCTTCAAAAGAATCTCCTTTTGTTTTAAGCATATTTTGCGCAAAGTATACGTTACCGTAACCTGTAGCTTCAGGACGCATTAAAGAACCACCATACTCACGGCCTTTTCCTGTTAATACACCTGTAAATTCGTTTCTTAGTCTTTTGTACTGTCCGTACATAAAGCCTATTTCTCTTCCGCCTACACCAATATCTCCTGCAGGAACATCTGTATCTGCACCAATATGACGTTGTAGCTCTGTCATAAAGCTTTGGCAAAAACGCATAACTTCATTATCAGATTTTCCTTTAGGGTCAAAATCTGAACCTCCTTTACCACCACCCATTGGTAATGTTGTAAGAGAGTTTTTAAATGTTTGCTCAAAAGCCAAAAACTTAAGTACGCTTAAGTTAACTGTTGGGTGAAAACGTAAACCACCTTTATATGGACCGATAGCAGAATTCATCTGAATTCTGAATCCTCTATTCATTTGTATTTTACCGTTATCATCTAACCAAGTTACACGGAACATGATAATACGTTCTGCCTCAGTCATACGCTCTAATAAACGTTTATTCTGATATTTTTTATTTTCTTTTATAAAAGGGATGACAGTTTCTGCAACTTCATGAACTGCTTGCATGAATTCTGGCTCATTAGCATTTCTTAGAGAAACTCTGTCTAAAAATTCTTTTACTTCTTGTTCCATAATTAAAGTATTGTTTCGGTTTGCGAAAACGTTTGAAATAAATAAAGTGCAAATATAATGGTTATATAAAAAAGGGCGTTTAATTTTGTGATATTCCTATTATTTTTTAAGAATTTTTTATTCTTAACTTTTAAAACACACACCTTTCTATTTTGTTAAGTAACTATTTATATATTTGTTTTGTCTCAAAACTAAACCTACTAAAATGAAAATCAAGGATATTTTACTTGGTTTGGCCCTTCTTTTAGTGTCATTACAAACCACAAACGCACAACTTGGGTTTTCTCAAGAAATAGGTGTTGCAGTTGGTCCTGTTGCCTTCTTCTCAGATTTTGGACAGCGTTATGACATACAAACAAATACTCACAATTCTGGATTAGGAATTGGCTTATTACATTACATAAATTTTGCATATCGCGCAGATTGCAATTGCTATACAAGAGACAAGTATTTTAATGACCACTTTAAACTTAGAACTGAAGCAGATTACCACGCTACTAACCTAGATTTTTTTGGTGATGATGCAGAAAGCAACACATTTCAAGGTGCTAAATTAAGAGCTCAGCACGGTAAAGCAAAAGTTTTTGAAATAGGATCAAGTTTAGAATATTGGCCACTAAGCATTAGGTCTTTTCAAGCAAACGGTTATAGGCTAGCACCCTTTATAAGTGCTGGTGTACATTATGTTTACTACACACCAGAAGTATATTCAGATTTAGGTCCTTTAGGCTCACCAAGCACAACATTTAATTCTTTTTTACCAGACCCTACTGTAGGCAGAGAAGCTAGTATTGTTCCAGAAGACAGCTCTACTTATGCTATAGTTGGTGGTCTTGGAGCACGTTATAAACTTGGACCTTTAAGCGATCTTATTTTTGAAGGACGATGGCATTATTATGGCTCAGATTGGGTTGAAGGTTTTTCTCCACAACAACCAGGAAACCCAGATAACAGAGCTAATGACTGGATTTTTTGGATTCGTTTTGGATACATTTATTATCTCGAATAAGCATATTTAATTAATTTAAATAACATCTTATTAATTTAATTTTTTATCCTAATGCTTGCTTAAGATCTGCTAGTAAATCTGATTCGTCTTCTATACCTACACTTAATCGTATAAGAGAATCTACAATACCCATATTTAAACGGTCTTCTTTAGGGACACTTGCGTGTGTCATACTTGCCGGATGTCCTGCAAGACTTTCTACTCCACCAAGAGATTCTGCTAATGTAAATACTTTTAAGTTTTCTAAAATCTGAATTGCAGACTCCCAAGATCCTTCTTTAGTTGAAAAAGATACCATGCCTCCAAAATCTTTCATTTGTGCTTTAGCAATTATATGGTTAGGATGCTCTTGAAATCCTGGCCAATATACCTTTTCAACCTTTGGGTGACTTTTTAGAAAATGAGCTACAGCTTTTCCATTCTCACAATGTCTTTGCATTCTTACGTGTAAAGTTTTAATGCCTCGTAAAGCTAAAAATGCATCTTGCGGACCACATATTGCACCACTAGAGTTTTGTATAAAGTAAAGTTTATCTGCTAGTGCCTTATCATTTACAATTANAGCTCCCATTACCAAATCACTATGACCACCAATGNATTTAGTAACAGAATGCATTACTATATCTGCNCCTAAATCTAATGGTNNTTGAAGGTAAGGTGTCGCAAACGTATTGTCCACAGCTAGAANAAGTTTATGTTTAGACGAGATTTGAGAAACTGNTTTTATGTCTATAATATTCATCATAGGGTTTGTTGGCGTTTCTATCCAAATCATTTTAGTGTGGTCATTAATATGCTCAACAATATCTTGAGCATTTTCCATATCNACAAAATGAAACTTTATACCAAACTTCTGGAATATCGATGTAAACAAACGGTAAGAACCNCCATANAGATTATTTGTAGTTACAACCTCATCGCCAGGCTCAAGNAACTTTAATACAGCATCGACCGCAGCCAAGCCAGAGCCGAAAGCTAATCCATACTTTCCGTTTTCTAAACTTGCTAAACTTTGCTCTAAAGAGGATCGTGTTGGATTGGCGCTTCTAGAATACTCATACCCTTTATGACCGCCAGGTGTAGTCTGCTTATAAGTAGAAGTCTGGTAAATAGGCGTCATTACAGACCCGAATGCTGGGTCTATATCGTGTTGTCCTCCGTGAATTGCTTTTGTATTAAATTTCATTGTATTGTTTTTAACTGTTTGCGTAAACACTTAGATTAATCTTTACACAAACTTTTTTAAAGACATAATTACTCCTANATGTAAACCTTCGTGATAATTATTAAACTGTAAGGCGTCTGTAACATTGGTTAGCGTGTTTCCTAACATTACCGGATANTCATTATAAGTTTGAAAACGGCCTGCACTTATATCTAATTCTGTTTGTTCTATAGTGTATAATAGTTGCTCTTTTATAATTGANACATCCTTTTCAGAAACATCTCCCATTGGCTTTGTGCCTTTTGTATATGCTTTTACAAAGTCTTTTTCAATTTTAAAGTTGAGGTTAGACAATCCATAAACCAGACCTTGCTGCACAGAAATTACGTGAGCTAAATTCCAAATAATGTTGTTATTGAATGCTTCTGGAATATAATTAAGTTGTGCTACAGAAAGTGGTTCTATGATTTTCAACATGGCTTTTCTATTGCGGTATGTAAGATCTAAAATAGCGTTCATAGGTATTATTATAAAAATTCTAACATATCAAAAATACCATTTCAAATTGGGAAAAGATACCTTTGTAAAATCATAAAAATAACCACGTTATGAAAAAAATATATTATCTATCTACGTGTGACACCTGTAAGCGTATAATGAAAGAATTAAACCTTCCTTCTTCNTTTATNAAACAGGATATAAAAACACAGGGTTTAAGCGAGCAAGATGTAGAGGAAATGCAAAATCTTGCCGGAAGTTATGAAGCGCTTTTTAGTAAAAGAGCACAACTTTATAAACAACGTAATCTTAAAGATGAAGATCTTATAGAAGATGATTTTAGAGATCTTATTCTTGAACACTATACCTTTTTAAAACGGCCTGTGATTATTAATAACGATCAAATTTTTATTGGTAACAGTAAGAAAGTTATTGAAGCAGCTAAAGAAAGTTTATAATTTTTTTTGAATAGCTTAGTCTTACATTTTCCTTAAAGACTAAAGCACAATACCAGCCAACCTATGAACAACCGTATTCTTGCATTGCTGGCAGCTTTTGCAGCAAGTGCTATTTATGGTGCAAACCACACTATTGCCAAAGATTTAATGCCAACTGTTATACAACCCTTTGGTTTTATNCTTTTAAGAGTGTCTGGTGCTGCATTATTATTTTGGGTTGCTAGTTTGTTTTTACCTCGAGAAAAGATAGATCGTAAAGATTGGTTACGTTTTGTAGCCTGTGCTCTGTTTGGCATGGCAATTAATATGCTGTCCTTTTTTAAGGGATTAAGCCTATCTACTCCTATTAATAGCTCTGTAGTTATAACATTATCTCCTGTTTTGCTTTTAGTGCTTTCTGCTATTTTTTTAAAGGAACGTGTTACCCTACTAAAATCTATAGGTATTGGGTTGGGACTTGCAGGCGCNTTGCTTCTAATTTTATTCGGAATGAAAGAGCAACCTAATGCCCCTAATATTCCTTTAGGTAATTTGTTGTTTGTATTAAATGCCTCTTCTTATTCTGTTTANCTCATCTTAGTGAAGCCCATTGCTAATAAGTACAGGCCTGTTACTCTTATGAAGTGGTTTTTCTTATTTGCTGTAATTATAAATTTACCTATTGGCCTTTCTGAATTTACCCAAGTGGAATGGACAGCGTTAAGCTTANGCTCTATTTGGANAATGCTTTTTGTAATAATTGGCACTACNTTTTTAACTTATCTATTTAATATTTATGCNTTAAAAATACTAAGCCCATCTACTATAGGTGCTTTTATGTATTTNCAACCACTACTTGCAACATTAATTGCTGTTTTAGTAGGTTCGGACATCTTAACAACGCTTCGCATATTTGCTGCTGCTTTAATCTTTACAGGTGTTTATATAAGCTCTAGAAAACCTAAAAAAAGGTTACAATCTAATAATATTCAGCATTAAATAAATAGTGTATCTTAGTGTCATTAACCTTAATACCAAAAGATTATGACAACCCAAGAAGTAGCAGACCAATTAGTTAAATGGTGCAATGAAGGNAATGAAGCAAAATGCTATCAAGAGCTTTACAGCCCAGATGCCGTAAGTTGGGAAATGGAAGCAGACCCAAATGATGCTATGGCAAAATGCGAAGGCATGCAAGAAATACAGAAAAAAGGTGANTGGTGGTACGAAAATTTTGAAGTTCATAGTAGCAAAGCCAGTGAACCAACTGTAGCAGATGGATACTTTACAACACGCTTTGATATGGANACAACTCACAAACCTAGTGGACAACGTTCTAAAATGAGTGAACTAGGTGTTTATAAGGTAAAAGATGGTAAAATTACAGAAGAGCGCTTTTTTTATCAGAATGGAGAACAACAGTAGTCTTATACTGTTTTAANCTAAAAGANTCTGTAACTCTTATTTTATTTGTTTNGACAAATATTCTGCATCTTTTTTGATGCCACCTAGAGTTGCAGATCCTCTTGTGTGCAACCAAGGTAATCCTATAAAATACAANCCTTCAATAGTACTTACACCACGTTTGTGCTTAGGGTAACCTTCATGATCTAGCTCTAAACCTTCTATCCAACTAAAATTTGGACGATAGCCAGTTGCCCATATCACATTTCTTACATCGGTTAACTGTTTCTTTTCTGTTTCAATTATATAATCATGAGCATCATTAGTTCTACCTACAGCGGTAACTTGTGGTCTTGCTAAAATCTCTTTTACATCTGTACCAATTACTGGTTGCTTAGAGTGATTTATTTTNTTACCAATCCAAGAGTTTTTACTAAAACTTAAAAACCCTGTAATGGTAAACCACCACCATAATGTCTTACCTAAGATTTCTTGAGGTAGTGTTTTTACGTCTGTATCTCCAGAAAAATAAGTTTTCCTNCCATTATCGGATATTTCATCTANAATTTGAAATCCGCTATCTCCAGCACCAACNACCATTGCTGGTCCTTCTTGTAATTGTTTAGGGTTTTTGTAANAATTACTNTGTATTTGAAATATGTCTTTAGACATTAATTTAGAACAAGGCGGCGTGTATGGGATATGAAAAGGACCTGTTGCTACTACAACCTGTTTTGCTTCATATANTCCATTATTAGATGTAAGAATAAATTTGCCGTCTCTTTTTTCAATTTTCTCTACCAAACAATTTAATTGTACNGGTATGCTAAATTCATTTACATAAGCTTTAAAGTAACTTGCTACCTCATATTTGTTAGGGTAATANCCTTTTTTAGCAGGAAATGGCATACCTGCTAAATGGTTAAATTCTGTTGGTGTAAATAAGGTTAATGAATCCCAACGATTTAACCAACTNGCACCAANTTCANCTTCTTTGTCTAAAACTAAATACGATTTGCCCTGTTGCTTTAAATAATAAGCCATGGAAAGTCCTGCTTGTGCTGCACCAATTATTATAAAGTCTANCATTGTAAATATTATTAGGNATTTAGTATTCTAATTTGCTCAATGAGTATAATACAATAGTTAAAGAGATTTAAAAAATCCTATTATGTATTAAGTTTAAGGCTGGTTTGAAAACGCAAATATAAAACTATCCAAAGGGTTTAGTGGTTATCGTCTTCCTTTTTACCNAACAGAAATCCTAATGGCAAAAACACTAAGAAAAACATATACCAACCTGTTACCAAACCTACGATAGTAATAATGGTAGCTATGATTACAATAATCCATTGAGNTTTTCTAGAGAANTTCAATACCTATANTTTTATAAACTTTTCTCATAACACTCTAAGCATTCATTTAATGGCGAGCCATTGTTATGAACACAATCACAAAACACAAGACAAGCCTCNGGATTAGTGGNATNCNTACAATCTTGTTGGCAGTCTGAAATTGAATTTCTAGGCATAAGTAGTGTTTTGTTTATTACAACAATAGACCCTACAATTACCACAAACACNATAAAAGAACCTACAACAAACCTCCAAGGAAAGTNCTTTGTTTTTTCATNAGCAACTATTAAGTTTTCNGTTGATGTTTTATGATACCACGGAAAGATAAATTTAAGCTTATGGTAATCCCAACAAAGTAAAAATATATTGGCCAAGAGCATTAATGGTGATGACAANAAAGAACCATCAAACCTTACAGAGAAAGATAGTAGCGCAATATTTAAAATAACAGGGAAATACAAAAGTGCTCCTAATGTTGCTGTTCTGGGAATAAGCAATANNACGCCAGCAAGTACTTGAGCAACACCAATTGCTGTATAGTAATATCCTGTATGNAATAACGCNGTTAAATAGCTTCCCATAGGATGCATATCTGGAAGCGCTGTGAAACGNTCTCCAATAATCTTTGTAAAACCCGCAGGAATAAAACCAATAGCAAGTACAATCCTACAGAAAATAGCAAACCANCCAATCCATATATTATGCCTGGCTTTTTTATGAGCTCGTTCAAACCTTGTTANAAGATGATGCATTACAACTAAAATTCTGTTTTAAGACACTTGTTCTTGTTGTGCTTTTTGAGACTTAAAATCTAAAGGTTTTAAAACCTCTAAAGCCTTATCAATTGTCTTTACTTTATCAAAAGTAACTAAAAGCCTTAAGCCGTTTCTTGTTTTCTTTTCTTTCATCACTACTTGACGAGGATGTGTTTGCACATATTGTAAAACCTTAGTAAAGGTATTACTTTGGTAAAAAGGACTTTGTTGATCGTTTATAAAGTAGCCAATCATTTTACCTTGCTTAAGTATTAGCTTTTCAATACCCACTTGCGTAGCTATCCATTTTACCCTTACAGAGTTTAATAAATCTTCTGCTTGTTGTGGCAACTCTCCAAAACGATCTAACAGGCGTTTTTCGTATGCCTCAAGTTCCTTCTCTTCAGAAATAGAGTTTAGCTCTGTATAAAGGTTTAAGCGTTCAGAAATATTATTTATATAATCATCTGGAAATAAAAGGCTAATATCTGTATCTATAGTGGTGTCTTTTAAGAAAACTCTATCTTCTTCTTTAGTGTCNTAAAGATCTTTAAATTCTGTTTCCTTAAGCTCTTCNATAGCTTCATTTAAAATTTTCTGATAGGTATCGAAACCAATTTCATTTATAAATCCGCTTTGCTCACCTCCAAGTAAGTCTCCTGCTCCACGAATTTCTAAATCTTTCATGGCAATATTAAAACCGCTTCCTAAATCTGAGAATTGCTCCAATGCTGTAATACGTTTTCTGGCATCATCTGTCATTGCAGAATATGGTGGTGTAATAAAATAACAGAATGCCTTTTTATTACTACGACCAACACGGCCACGCATTTGGTGAAGGTCTGAAAGACCAAAGTTATTGGCATTGTTTATAAATATGGTATTGGCATTTGGTACATCTAAACCACTTTCAATAATTGTAGTAGACACTAAAACATCAAAATCTCCATTCATAAAACTTAGCATAAGTTGCTCCAGTTTTTTTCCTTCCATTTGNCCGTGACCAATTCCAATTTTTGCATCTGGCACTACACGTTGTATCATACCAGCAACTTCCTTAATGTTTTCTATACGGTTNTGTACAAAATAAACTTGACCNCCTCGTTGTATTTCATATTGCACAGCATCACGAATACTTTCTTCTGAAAANCTAATTACATTAGTCTCAACAGGATATCTGTTTGGTGGTGGCGTTGTNATGGTACTTAAATCTCTTGCAGCCATTAAACTAAACTGAAGCGTTCTAGGTATTGGTGTTGCTGTTAAGGTAAGTGTGTCTACATTTTCTTTTATGGTTTTTAGCTTGTCTTTTACAGCCACACCAAATTTTTGTTCTTCATCTACAATTAACAGCCCTAAATCTTTAAACTTTACAGTCTTATTTACTAATTGGTGAGTTCCTATAATGATATCTACCTTACCTGCCTCTAAATCTGCTATGGTTTCTCGTCNTTCTTTAGCGCTTCTAAACCTATTTAAATATTCCACNGTGACAGGAAAATCTTTTAAACGTTCACTAAATGTTTTATGATGCTGAAACGCCAAGATTGTAGTTGGTACTAAAACTGCTACTTGCTTACCATTATCTACAGCCTTAAATGCTGCTCTTATGGCAATTTCGGTTTTACCAAAACCTACATCACCACAAACTAAGCGATCCATTGGCCGCTCGTTTTCCATATCTTTTTTTACATCTTCTGTAGCACTACTTTGATCCGGTGTGTCTTCATATATAAAAGAAGATTCTAACTCAAGTTGCATTGTGGTATCTGGACCAAATGCAAACCCTTTTTCTAGGCGTCGTTTTGCATATAATTTTATAAGGTTAAAAGCTATTTCCTTAACCTTAGACTTGGTTTTTTGTTTCAGTTTTTTCCAAGCTTGGCTACCTAATTTATAAACTTTAGGTGCTTGCCCATCTTTGCCATTATACTTGGTTATTTTGTGTAGTGAATGTATGCTTAGGTAAAGAATATCTCTATCTCCATAAATTAACTTAATAGCTTCTTGCTTCTTACCCTCAACATAAATTTTCTGTAGACCACCAAATTTTCCAATACCGTGATCTATATGTGTAACATAATCTCCCACAGTAAGGTTGGTTAGCTCTTTTAAAGTAATGGCTTGTTTTTTAGCATAGCCATTCTTTAAATTAAATTTATGATAACGCTCAAAAATTTGATGATCTGTATAGCAAACGCTATTACTTTCATCATCTATAAAACCTTGGTATAA
This sequence comes from Croceibacter sp., assembly GCF_002716225.1. NCBI lineage: Bacteria > Pseudomonadati > Bacteroidota > Flavobacteriia > Flavobacteriales > Flavobacteriaceae > Croceibacter > Croceibacter sp. The sequence continues at coordinate 221,037 of NZ_PAZX01000010.1, forward strand.
AGAAACTGTTACTGTTTCATATTGCTTTACGTTAAGCTCTGCATCATCAAAAATATCATGAAAACGCTTGGCTTGCTGTTCACTCACGCAAGCTATATAGTTGTGATAACCATCTTCATGGTTTTCATTTAAATTTTCAATAAGCAAATTAAATTGCTTATTAAAGCTTGGTTGTGGTCTTGTATGAAATTGTATGGTGTCTGCCGCACCAGTACTTTTATTTAAAATTTCAAAATGCGTAAATCCTTTAAGTTGCTCTTTTAACAGTGCTCCTGTAGCAAATAACTCTTCTGGTTCACTGTGTTTAGTTTCTGCATTTAATGTTTTAAAAGCTTGTACAGCCTTATCAAAGTTTGAATCTATTCTTCCAAATACAAGCTCTGTATTTTTACTGAAGATGATAGTTTTATGATGAATATATTTCAAGAAGCTTTCTCTGGATTCTTGAAGCAACTTATTTTCGACATTAGGTATTATCGAAATTTTTTTGGTTTGCTCTAAAGACAACTGTGTCTCTACATCAAAAGTTCTTATACTATCTACCTCATCCCCAAAAAATTCAATTCTAAAAGGCTCATCGTGACTAAAGCTAAATACATCTAAAATACCACCACGTAAAGAAAATTCGCCTGGTTCAGTAACAAAATCTACACGATGAAACTTGTACTCAAACAATACTTCATTCACAAAATCAATAGAAACCTGTTCTCCAACACTAAGTTTTAGCGTGTTTTTCTCCAACTCCTTTTTGGTCACCACCTTTTCAAAAAGTGCATCTGGATAGGTAACGATTAAGGCTGGTTTTCTTCTGGAATTAAGTCTGTTTAAAACCTCAGCCCTAAGTAGTACATTGGCATTATCTGTTTCTTCTATTTGGTAAGGTCTTCTGTAGCTTCCGGGATAAAACAGCACCTCATCATCTTTTATAAGTTGCTCAAAATCATTTAAATAATAAGCTGCTTCTTCCTTATCGTTAAATATGGCCAAGAATGGTTTATCTGCTTGCTTAAAAGCTTCTGCAATAGCAAAAGATACAGCAGATCCAACAAGTCCAGTAAGGGTTGTTTTATGATAATTTTCTTGAGATTGGGCAATAGTGTCCTGCAGTTTCCTAAGTTGAGGAGACCGAGAAAAGGCTTGGGAAATAGATGTCTTACTCATGTATACTACAAAGATACTTGTAACCTCTAAATTATAGAATGTTATCTATAAGTTTTTACAATAAATGTATAGCGTACCACAACCGCGATTATAACATACATTTAGTATATTTAGAAAAACTATATTTTGAAGAACCTTATCCTAGCAATTACTTTTCTTTTATGTTTATGCAGTTGCAGCAATGATGATGATAGTACGAACCAAACGTCTAATTTTGAAAATTTAATTGTTGGGGAATGGCAATTAATTGAAAGCTACGAGAATGAAGAACTTATTTCTTTAGGGGAATGTGAACTAATGACCACCTTTAATTTTGATAGTAATAATGAATTTGGGTTTGTTGATGTTTTCACAAATACAAATGGTACCTGTAGTGTTTTTAGCATATTAATTGGTACTTATGCCATAAGTGAGTCTATTCTCACTTATACATTATCATCTGGAGATGTTTCTCAAGTTCAAATTACCCAACTTAATACCACATTATTAGAACTTACCGTAAGTACAGACGATGGCACATTAACTAAAGTGTACTCTAAAATAAGCTCTTAATTTTGATTTTGGGTAATATCATTTTATAGTCTTTATATTTTTATAATTTAGCAGCAAAATAAACAAAACTCAAAATGAAAACATTTAAACTTATTTTATTAGCTGCAATAATAGCCTGCACCACTGCGTCTTGTAGTAGCGACGACGACTCCAACAATGGAGATGTTGCAGATTTCAACACACTAATTATTGGTCAGTGGCGCTTAACTTCTGAAGTAATTAACGGAGAGCCAGAACCTTTAGATGATTGCGAAACCTCTAGCACAATTACATTTAGTGAGGACACTGTAACTTCTGTATATGTTTATACTAATGACGAAAATGAATGTGAAACAGAAACACCAGATGTTTCAACCTACACTATTTCTGGAAACACCGTTACTATAAGCTACGATGGCGGTTCAGATAGTGGTTCAATAGAAACTCTAAACAACTCGACACTTACATTTTCATTTACAGATTCTTTTGGAGACGAAACAGAAGTGTTTACAACAACTTATACAAGAGTTAATTAAAACGTTTATTGCGTTTAATGTCTAAGCATCACTTTTTAGTGGTGCTTTTTTTGTGTCTAGATATTTTAAGAATCCCTAACTGTTATGTAAGCTTTAAAAACATAGCGTGACTTATTTAAGAGAATTTGTGTTTAGGCAGCCTATTATTTACAATTTCTATAACACGGCTGTTATACACCAACTCTTAATTTTACATAAAAAGTTATGGCCTACAAACATTTTGACGTCTTTATAATAGGATCTGGAATTGCAGGACAAACCTGTGCAAAAAAACTTGCTAAAGAAGGATTAAACGTTGCAATTGCAGACGACAGAGAATTTGGAGGTACTTGTGCTAATAGAGGTTGCGACCCTAAAAAAGTTATTTATGGTCTAACCCATATCTTACAGAGAAGTAATGATCTTTTAGGAAAAGGCATTACCACAATGCCAGAATATTCTTGGAAAGATCTTATGGCCTATAAATGTAACTTTACAGATGCAGTGCCAGCTGTAACAGAAGAAAAGCTTGAAGATTTAAATATCACTTTATACCACCAATCTCCTGAATTTATAGACCAGAGCACTATCTCTGTAGAAGGAAAAACTGTCACTGCAGATAAGTTTGTTATTGCCACAGGTTTACATCCAAGAAACTTAGGATTTGATGGGTGTAAACTCATGAAAGTAAGTGATGATTTTCTTGAGTTAGAAACACTTCCTGAAACTATGATATTTGTAGGCGCAGGTTATATCGGGATGGAGTTTGCCCATATGGCTGCACGTTGCGGTGTAAAGGTTACAGTTATTGATTTTGCCAAACGACCTTTAGGTAATTTTGATGAAGATATAGTTGAAGAACTTGTAAAGGCTTCAAAAAAATTAGGTATTAAATTTATTTTTGAGGCTGATGTAAGACAAGTAAAACATTTAAGAAAAAACTACGAAGTTGAGTATCTAAAAGATGGTAAACTGCAAACTGCAAAGGCAGAACTTATTTTTAATGTAGCTGGACGAGTTCCTGCTACAGAAAAACTTAAACTTCAGAAAGGTAATATTGAATTTAATAAAAATGGGATTGAGGTAAATAGCTATTTGCAAAACCCAACAAATAAAAATGTATATGCCTGTGGAGATGTTAGTGATCACGCAGTACCACTAACGCCTTTTTCCGGCAGAGAAGGAAGTACCGTAGCCACAAATATTTTAGCAGAATTAAACTCCAAAACAACTTCTAAGAAAAAAATTACTTTTCCTCCTACACCATCGGTGTGTTTTACAATACCTAATGTAGCAAGTGTTGGCATTTTAGAAGCCGATGCTAAAAATGAGTCTTTAGAGTATATTGTAAAATCTGGAGATGGTAAAGATTGGTATAATGCTAGAAGAGTAAACACTTCTGTATACGCCTATAAAATAATTATACACAAAGAGACCGATAAGATTTTAGGTGCACATTTAATTGGTCCACAAGCTTCAGAAGTTATCAACCTTTTCTCAATGGCTATATTTAAAGAGATGACAGCTGCAGAGCTTAAACAAATGGTCTTTGCATACCCAACTTGGGGAACAGATGTAGCTGCAATGGTATAAAATTTTGGTATTAGGCACGATATTTGGTCTTTTAACGGATATAAATACACATTAACGTTTTACAAATTTCTATCTTTGTTTTTTTTAACATAGTATTAAGATTTCTATTTCATTAGATTTTAAATTATTTATGCGCACCATTTTTACCTTTATACTTTCATTTATTCTATTTGTTTCTAATACAAATGCACAGGTAGGCATCTCTACTACAACACCTCAAGCAGCTTTAGATATAACCTCCACAGATTCTGGTATATTAATACCAAGAGTTGCATTAAACTCTTCTGCAGACACTGGCACGGTTTTAAATCCAGACGGCACAGCTTTAGTTGAAGGAACAATGGTTTACAATAATGGTAACGGTACATTAACAGAAAAAGGATTTTACTTTTGGAATGGTTCAGATTGGGATAAACTTGTAGATAATACACCGCATATTCATATAGGTAAATTTAGAATTACCTCAACAGGCATAGTTAATTTTACAGGATTACCTTTTAAGCCCACTCGAATTAGTTTCACGGCGTATGCCAATGTTGATGATTATAACCAAAGCGCTAGCAATAGTACTGGTAACAATAACAACAACACTAAGGAAAACACTCACGGTTCAATGAAGGGTTATGCTTATGAAATTGATGGATCAATCTTACAGCAATCTATTTTTAACGGTGGTTCTGGAAACTCTATTAATGATATATCACGTTACGCCTCTTCAACAAATTGTATTGGCTTAAGGTACACCAATCAAAATGGAGGTAATTTAGGGCTAACAACTGCTACGCTTACAGCATTTAATGATGATGGTTTTACATTAAATATCACCAATGCAGTAGATAATGTAGTAGTAATTTATGAAGCTTACAGGTATTAAGAGTTCGGTTCTTTATTTAAGTACTCTAAACATTTTTGGTAAGGGCATGTATCTTTATTTTTAATAGCATGAACGCTACTACTTACAAGTAATAACCCTCCAGTAATTAAAGCACAATAAACAACAGCTTCCTCTATATTATAGTTTGCCACACCAATAGCCACTATTGCCCAAGCACCTACCAATGCAAATTCTCGCATGTTCCTGGTCCAAGTAATGGCTAAATTAATACCAGTAGCAATTACTATCATAACTATTGTCCAAAACTGAGGTGATAGTCCAAAAGCAGTCCACTCAATTTTTGTAAGATATACAGAAACATTTGCAATGCATGCAACTGTTAACCAGCCACTATAAAACACAAACGGCCACCAAATGCATACAATTACAGATATTGGAGCATCCCAAAGCTCCATACTATTTTTATATATAATTTTTAAAAGACAAAACAGCAAGAAGAAAATGGTAATTACTGAAGCTAATATATAATCTGAAACAAACAAGTAACACCACAAGCTATTAGCTAAGCAACTTAGTACAAACCACCAACCTGTTTTTTGTATAAAATCATCATCCCTAACTTTAACAACCAAACTTCTCGATTGGTAAATCACAAAGCCGAAAAGCAACAAGTAAATAAGACCCCAAATTGAAAATGCATAACCAGCTGGCGTAAACATATTACTATACTTAGCACTTATTTCTGCTTGAGTTGCACCGTTAAAAAGACCTGCGCTGGACGCATAATTCATAAATATTGTAATAGCAAACACAACTATGTTTACTATTTGTAAGGTCTTTTTCATGTTTTAAGAGTTTATTTTATTAATGCGCTTCTAGCCAATCGTTACCTACGCCAACCTCTACATCTAAAGGTACGTTTAAGGTGTAAGCGCTTTCCATTTCTGTTTTTACTAAAGTTTTAATGTCTTCTAACTCATTTTTTGGAACATCAAAAACCAATTCATCATGTACCTGAAGTAACATTTTAGTTTTAAAGTTTCCTTCGGCTAATTTTTTATGAATATTAATCATAGCCACTTTAATTATATCTGCTGCACTACCTTGTATTGGCGCGTTTACAGCATTTCGTTCTGCAGCACCTCTTACAACACCATTACTAGAATTTATATCTTTTAAATAACGACGCCTTCCTAATACGGTACTTACATAACCATCTTCACGAGCATCATCTACTAGATTACTCATGTAGTTTCGAAGCTTTGGGTAGGTTTTATAATACGTGTCGATTAAGTCTTTCGATTCACTTCGTGTAAGGTCTGTTTGGTTACTTAACCCAAAAGCTGAAACACCATATATAATACCGAAGTTTACGGTTTTAGCATTACTACGCTGTTCTCTTGTTACCTCATTAATAGGTACATTAAAAACTTTTGCTGCAGTACTGGCGTGAATATCTTCACCATTTTTAAAGGCTTCAATCATTGTGTCTTCCTCGCTTAATGCCGCGATAATCCTTAATTCAATTTGACTGTAATCTGCAGCGAGTAGTACATAGTCTTCATTTTTAGGTACAAATGCCTTTCTTACTTGCCTTCCTCGTTCTGTACGTATTGGTATATTTTGAAGATTAGGGTTATTACTACTTAAACGACCTGTAGCAGCAACGGTTTGCATATAATCTGTATGCACTCTACCATCTTCTTCAACTTGCTCTGGTAGTGCGTCTACATATGTACTTTTAAGTTTTGCCAACCCACGATAGTCAAGTACATTTTGAATTATTGTGTGATCTGCGGCAAGATAACTTAGTACATCTTCAGCAGTTGAATATTGTCCTGTTCTGGTTTTCTTAGGCTTTTCTACTAGTTTAAGTTTATCAAAGAGAATTTCGCCCAGTTGTTTTGGCGAGCCAATATTAAATTCTTCTCCAGCTTCTTTATAAATCGAAGCCTCTAAAGTTGCAATGTCATTGTTTAAGTCTTCAGCTAAACTATTTAAAAATGCTTTGTCCAAATTAATACCTTCCAACTCCATTGCTGCCAATACACGTAGTAATGGAATTTCAATATCATCAAACAATTTTTGGGTATTGGCATCTCCCAATTCTTTTTCAAAATGCTCTTTTAATTGAAGTGTGATATCTGCATCTTCCACCGCGTACTCGGTTTGATCTTCTAAAGGCACATCTCGCATACTTTTTTGATTCTTACCTTTTTTACCAATTAAAGTTTCTATTGAAACCGGTGAGTAATTGAGGTATGTTTCTGCAAGCACATCCATATTATGGCGCATGTCTGGATTTATAAGATAATGCGCTAACATGGTATCAAAAAGAGGTCCGCGAACTTCTATATCATACTTATGTAGTACTTTAATATCATACTTTAAATTTTGCCCAACTTTCTGAATGTCTTCGTTTTCAAAAAATGGCCTTAATTCTTCTATTAATTGTTGTGCCTCTTCTTTGTTATCTGAAAACGGCAGGTAAAATCCTTTACCAGCTTCCCAAGAAAACGCAATGCCTACCAACTCGGCAGTTAAAGGATTAAGTCCCGTAGTTTCTGTATCAAAACAAACCGATGTCTGTTTGTTTAAATTTTGTAGAAATAGCTTTAAGCCCATTCCAGATGTTGCTACACTTTGGTAATGGTGTTCCTTTGTTTTTATGGTCTGCCTTGATGATGCCTCTTCAACATCATCTGCTATCGTGCTATTAGCATCAAATAAGTTATATTGTCCTGCACCTGCTTGAGCTGCTTTTTTCGAAGCTGTTTCAATCTTCTTAGCCGTTTCTGTATTAGAGACTGCTGCACCAACACTGGCTTCTGCCTCACCAGAGAAAATTTTTACAAATTGATCTTTAAGTCTTCTAAATTCTAGGTCATCAAAAATTTCTGCTACAGCTTCTGCATCTGGCTCAGACAACTCATAGTTTTCTGCATTAAAAGTAACATCACAATCTAGCATGATTGTTGCCAATTTTCTAGAAAGTCTTCCTAACTCTGCGTTAGCAATAACTTTCTCTTTCATTTTACCTTTAAGCTTATCTGTGTTTTCTAATAAACCTTCTAATCCTCCATATTGCTTAATAAATTTTTTGGCAGTCTTATCTCCAACACCTGGCAAACCTGGAATATTATCACTAGCATCACCCATCATCCCTAAGTAGTCTATTACTTGCTCTGGTCGCTCTACTTCAAACTTTTTCTGCACTTCTGGTATTCCCCAAATTTCTATACCATTACCCATACGCGCAGGCTTGTACATAAAAATATTTTCTGAAACCAATTGCGCATAATCCTTATCTGGTGTAACCATAAAAACTTGGTAGCCTTCCTTTTCTGCTTGCTTAGAGAGTGTTCCTATTAAATCATCTGCCTCTACACCTTCAATTTCTATACAAGGCACGTGCATAGCTTTTAGTATACTTTGTATGTATGGCACTGCTATTTTAATTGCGTCTGGAGTTTCATCTCGATTAGCTTTATAATCTTCATACATCTCTACACGATCACTACTACCACCTTTATCAAAAGCTACGGCTAAGTGGTCTGGTTTTTCACGTTTAATAACATCAAACAATGAATTCATAAAACCCATGATGGCACTTGTATCCATCCCTTTTGAGTTTACTCTAGGGTTTTTTATCAACGCATAATAGCCTCTAAAAATTAGAGCATAGGCATCAAGAAGAAATAAACGTTTTTGAGTGTTTTCTGGAGTATTGGTCATGAGAATGTGTTGAAAATCTTGAGATGTTGAATAGCTTCAAAGTTACTAAAATGAAGAGTAACCTCATGATTTATTTATACTATAGGTTTAAAGAAACAGCATTCCTATTAATCTTAATAATTAATACACCTACACAAATTGGCGATGCAATTAATTGTCCTTAAATTTATCGATATTTGTAACTAAGCATTTTAGGTCTAAGTTCAGATTTTGTATATTAAGATAAAAATTAAAACACATGCCTTTTTACCATAAACTCGGTAAGATTCCTCATAAGCGTCATACCATTTTTAAGAAACCAGATGGCTCATTATACTATGAGCAGCTTTTTGGCACAATTGGTTTTGATGGTATGAGCAGTAACTTATACCACGAACATAGACCTACACAGGTTAAGAAAATAGACGGCAGTTATGATGTTACTCCTAAAGTAGCTACCAAAAACAATATGCATTCTTTACGCCTTAAGGGTTTTCAGGTAATACCAGAACCAGATTACTTAGAAAGCAGAAAGGTTGTGCTTACAAATAGCGATGTAGATATTACATTAGCATCGCCTCAAAATTTAACACAAGACTATTTTTATAAAAATGCAGATAGTGATGAGTTATTATTTGTACATAAAGGTAGCGGTGTCTTAAGAACGCATTTAGGTAATTTAGATTTTAAATATGGAGATTACCTTTTAATACCTAGAGGTGTTATTTATAAAATAGATTTTGATGATGAAAACAATAGACTATTTATAGTTGAGTCACGTCGTCCTATATACACTCCTAAACGTTACAGGAATTGGTTTGGACAATTGTTAGAGCATTCTCCATTTTGTGAGCGTGACCTAAGACAACCTCAAGACTTAGAAACTCATGATGAGGTTGGAGATTTTGTAATTAAAGTAAAAAAGAATAACGAAATCTTCAATATGGTTTATGCCACGCATCCTTTTGATGTAGTTGGGTATGATGGCTATAATTATCCATATGCATTTTCAATACATGATTTTGAACCCATAACTGGTCGCATACACCAACCGCCACCAGTACACCAAACATTTGAGACAGATGCCTTTGTAGTATGTAGTTTTTGTCCGAGAAAATACGATTACCATCCAGAAAGCATTCCTGCACCTTACAACCATAGCAATATAGATAGTGATGAAGTGCTGTATTATGTAGATGGTGATTTTATGAGCAGAAATGATATTGAGCCAGGACACATATCATTGCATCCTGCCGGCATACCTCACGGCCCACATCCAGGTGCTGTAGAACGTAGCATAGGGCAGACAGAAACTGAAGAGCTTGCTGTTATGGTAGATACTTTTAAACCATTAATGGTAACTGAAGAAGGTGCTAAAATAGCAGATAAATCTTACCATCAATCTTGGTTAGAACACTAAAAAATACAAAAGACTTTATAATGATAGATAATAAAACACCAGAACTAGAAAAAGTAATAGAAGGCGCAGAAGATTTTCTACCCTTATTAGGAACAGATTTTGTTGAGCTTTACGTAGGTAATGCAAAACAAGCAGCATATTATTACCAGACTGCTTGGGGTTTTGAGCCAATAGCATATTCTGGACTTGAAACTGGTCGCAAAGACAGCGTTTCTTATGTTTTACAGCAAGGAAAAATAAGACTTGTACTTACATCTTCACTACAACCTGGCGGTACTATTAATGATCATATAAGTGATCACGGCGACGGTGTAAAAGTTGTTGCACTTTGGGTAGACGATGCCACAAAAAGCCACGAAGAAACTACTAAACGTGGAGCACAATCATATATGGAACCTTACACCGTAGAAGATGAATACGGGAAAGTTGTTCTTTCTGGAATACACACTTATGGAGAGACTGTTCACGTATTTGTAGAGCGTAAAAATTACGAAGGTGTCTTTTTACCAGGTTACAAACCTTACAAACCAAACTACAGCACTAATAATGTAGGCCTAAAGTATATAGACCATATGGTTGGTAATGTAGGCTGGAATGAAATGAACAAATGGTGTGAGTTTTACGCAAAAGTAATGGGCTTTGCACAAATGGTTTCGTTTGATGATAAAGATATTTCTACCGATTATACAGCCTTAATGAGTAAGGTAATGAGTAATGGAAACGGTAGGATTAAATTTCCAATTAATGAGCCTGCTGAAGGAAAGAAGAAGTCTCAAATTGAAGAGTATATAGATTTTTACAATGGCGCAGGCGTACAACATATTGCATTAGCAACAGATAATATTATTGAAACTGTTACAAACTTGAGAGATCAAGGTGTAGAGTTCTTATACGTACCAGAAACTTATTATGACACCGTTTTAGATCGTGTTGGTGAAATTGACGAAGATCTTGCACCATTAAAAGATTTAGGAATATTAATAGATAGAGATGATGAAGGCTATTTATTGCAAATCTTCACTAAACCTGTTCTAGACAGACCAACAATGTTTTTTGAAATCATACAGCGAAAAGGAGCACAATCTTTTGGAAAAGGAAACTTTAAAGCGCTGTTTGAAGCGATAGAACGCGAGCAAGATCTTAGAGGAACTTTATAAATTTTTTAAGAAATTTTATGAAAATATGATTTATAGTTTTATATTTGACTGCTAATCATAAATAGATTATGTTAATGGTTAAAAAGTATTTGCTCAATATCTATTAAGTTTATACTTTTGCCGAGCTTTTTTCGGAGTGGTTACTGAAAGGAGTGAATTTCATAATTTAAGATTTAGTTGGTTAATACAATTAAAAACTCCATCGGTAACGGTGGAGTTTTTTTCTTTTTTTACCTTTGGAACAGTAATTGTAAATCATCTTAAAAAGATCACTAAATCTTATAACCACATGAAGACTTTAATAGCATTTACATTACTCCTAACTACAACTGTATCAATTGCTCAGCAAAAAGCTTTCGATACTAATGAGTGGCTTCAATTTAGGATACATTATGGTTGGTTTAATGCTAGTGAGGCAACTTTAGAGGTTAAAGAAGACACCTATAAAGGAACACCTGTTCACCATATTGTAGGCAAGGGAAAATCTACCGGATTATTGCATTTATTTTTTGAAGTAGACGATAATTATGAAACATACGTAGACAAAACCAATGGCCAACCTTATAAATTTATTAGAAAAATAAATGAAGGAGGTCACACTAAGGATATTGAAATTAATTTTGACCACTCCAAAAACACTGCTTTAGTACACAACAAAAAGTACAACACTAAAAAAACATTCACCACAAAAGAAAAGGTGCATGACATGCTTTCTGCATTTTATTATCTTCGCAATAATTTAGACCCTACAACCCTAACATCTGGCGAGGAGCAAACCCTAAATCTATTTTTCGACGAAGAAAATTTTAAGTTTAAACTTAAGTTTTTGGAACGCGAAACTATTAAGACCAAATTTGGAAAAATAAAATGTCTTAAATTTAGGCCCTACGTACAAGCAGGTCGTGTTTTTAAAGAGGAAGAAAGCTTAACATTTTGGGTTAGTGACGACCCTAATATGCTACCTATTAAAATAGAGGCAGACTTAGCTGTAGGTTCTTTAGAAGCAGACTTAAGTGCTTTTAAAGGTTTGAAACATCCGTTCCAGATTGTCGTTAATTAAAACATATGAGTAACATAGACCCTGAAATTGCCAAAAAAATAATTCAATTAGAAAAAAAGTTCAAGAACTCTGGGCAAGACATGGGTTCCTATTTAGATGGTTTGTTGCACGAACGCTATCTTACCTATTGGGATTACATACATTTAGATACACTTCTTAGCCTACAAATACCTAAAACACATTTTCCAGACGAAGAAATATTTATAGGCTATCACCAAATTACTGAACTCTACTTTAAGCTAATCATCCATGAGCAAAAGCAAATCATAGATGACAAAGGCCAAAAGGCAGAGTTTTTTATTGAAAAAATTACACGAATAAATAGATATTTCAGAATTCTAATAGATTCTTTTGATGTTATGATTCGTGGTATGGAACGAGAGCAGTTTCTAAAGTTTAGAATGTCTTTATTACCTGCAAGCGGATTTCAATCTGCACAATTTAGAATGATCGAGGTTTATGCAACTCCACTAAATAACCTAGTACACCCTTCACTTAGAAAAGATTTAGAAACTTCTAAAGATATTGAGAACCTATACGAACAATTGTATTGGAAACGTGGAGCAACAGATTTAAAAACAAAAGAGAAAACTTTAACACTTAAACAATTTGAATACCGTTATACACCTCGTTTTATAAGAATTGCCAACGAAGTAAAAGGTCAAACTATTTTTCATAAATATGAAGAGCTTCCAGAGTCTGAAAAACAAAATAAAAAACTTATTGAAGCGTTAAAAAACTTAGACCTAAACGCAAATGTAAACTGGAATCTTATGCATATGGGTGCTGCCTATAGGTATTTAGACAAAGAAGGTAGCGCCATACAAGCTACAGGAGGCACTAATTGGAAGCAGTTTTTGCCACCTAGCTTTCAAAAGATTGTATTCTTCCCGTCACTCTGGACAGAAGAAGAGCTAGACAACTGGGGACAAGAATGGGTAGAACATTTATTTAACACAGAAAAAATTAAGCATTGAAACACCTCTTATCACTTATCGCATTAATTTTAATTTTAAGCTCTTGCGGAAACGAGCCTAAACCTGAAACAGAACCATTGGCCATTGCTCCAAAACCAATTGTTAAGGAATATGGCTTTAATACAGAAGAGTATGAATTTGTAAGAGATACCGTAAAATCTGGTGACACTTTTGGTACTATATTAGACGCTCATGGCGTTCCTGCCCAAACAGTGTTTAACATTACAAACTCTGTAAAAGAAACATTTAATCCAGCTCGAATAGGTATAGGAAGACCTTATGCTATATTAAAATCTAAAGACACCTCCCAAACAGCACAAGCTTTTATATATGAAAATGACAAGGTAGATTATACCGTTGTTAATTTTTCAGATAGTATTGGCGCGTATAAGGGTCAAAAAAAATTAACGGTAGTAGAAAAAGAAGCTACAGGCATCATAAACAGTTCGCTATCAAAAACTATGGAAGATAGCGGCCTAAGTGTTGTTCTTGCTTACAAAATGGCAGATGTCTATGCTTGGACTATAGATTTCTTAAGATTACAAGAAGGCGATAGATTTAAAGTTATTTATGAAGAAAAGTATATAAATGACACTATATATGCCGAATTAGGAAGCGTTAAAGCTGTTTATTTTGAGCATAGAGGCGAACCGTTTTATGCGTTTAATTTTAAACATGACTCAATTATTGGTCAGCGCGAATATTATGATGAAGAGGCCAATAACCTAAGACGTGCTTTCCTAAAAGCACCTGTGCAGTTTAGTAGGATTTCTTCAAGATTCAATTTAAAAAGGCGAATTAAATATTACGGGTATAAACTAAGGCCTCATAGAGGTACAGATTATGCAGCAAGTGTTGGCACTCCTATTTTAGCTACAGCAGATGGCGTAGTAACCAAATCTGAATATAGAGGCGGAAATGGAAACTATGTAAAATTAAGGCACAACTCTACATATGAAACCCAGTATTTACACATGAAAAAACGTAAAGTTAACGTTGGTCAATATGTAAAACAAGGAGATGTTATAGGTTGGGTAGGTATGACCGGAAATACTGGCGGACCTCATGTTTGTTACCGTTTCTGGAAAAATGGCGTACAAGTAGATCCTTTAAAACAAGACTTACCTAGTGCAGAGCCCTTAGAGGAAGCATTAAGAACAGAATATTTTATGCATATAGACGACTTAAAACGCCGTTTAGATGCATTAGAATTTAAAGAAGAGAACACAAACATCATAGCAAAACTATAACCAACCAGAACTTATGGAAATCATTAAATTTATTCACTCCTATTGGGCGTATCTAGTCGTAATTGTGGTAACTGTTGCCACTATAAATGCAGTAATAGGTTACGTTACAAAACGAGAATTTGTACCACGAGATTTTAGACTCGCATTATTTGCTTTAATTGTAACGCATATTCAGTTTTTAATTGGCTTTGTTTTATTCTTTGTTAGTGATAAAGTAAGGTGGTTTGATAGTGATACAGAGGTTTCAACAATTATGAAAAACTCAGATCTAAGATTGTACAATCTCGAACATCCATTAGTAATGATACTTACTGTTGTTTTTATTACAGTTGGTTATTCTAAACATAAGAAAAAGCTTACCAGCACACCAAAACTTAAGATGTTAGCTATATTCTATACGTTAGCACTTATTCTATTACTTTCTCGAATTCCTTGGAGTTCTTGGTTAACATTTTAATTAATCCATTTATGAAGTATTTCATCTTAAGTTTAGTAGCAATTGTAATTGTATCCTGTGCTACAGAAAATAAACAACATACAATAGTAAGTGGTACACTAACAAACAACTCTAAAGATATCGTTGCCGTTAATGGTCATGGAGAAGCTTACGAACTAAAGGTTGATAAAGAAGGTAATTTTAAGGATACCTTAAACATTTCAGCAAATGGTTACTATTACTTTTTTGCAGGAAGAGAGCGCACAACAATATACCTTGAAAAAGGAAAAACCTTAAATGTAACTGTAAATACAGATGAGTTTGATGAAACTATAAATTATAGCGGAGATCTTGCAAATGAAAATAATTATCTGGCTGCTAAATATCTTTATAATGAAGCCAATAGAGACATGCAATCTCTTTACGCTAAAGAAGAAGCTCAATTTAAGAATGCACTATCAAGCTCCAGCAAAAGTTATGACAGCATCTTAAGTGCAAACAATGTTACAAACACTGCATTTCTTGAGTTAGAAAAAGACGATATAAGATACGCAGAAGCAGGTAATATTTTAAATTATGAAACCTATCATAAATACGCGACTAAAAATGATTCATTTAAAGTTTCTGAAGGGTTTTATAGCTCACTAAAAGATTTAAATTACAAGGATACTCTTGCATATAAAAACTCTGAAGTTTACAGAGGATTAGTGGCTACTCATTTAAACACCATTATTTCTAAAAAACAAGAAGAAGATAGCACAGCAAACTACAGTGTTACTTTTGTTGAAACAGTTAATGATGAATATGCTAATGGTACAATTAAAGACAATGTACTTACCAATTATCTAAGCGGTTATGGCTTAAGACCAGATGAGCATTTAGAGAAAATTTATTCAACGTATATTAGCACAAATCCTACTAAAGAAAACCTAGAAAAGGTTAACAAGCGCTATAATGTTTTAAAGGATATTACTCCTGGTAAAATTTCACCAGAGTTTAGTTTTGAAAATATAGATGGCTCAACTACAAGTTTAAAAGACTTAAGCGGTAATTATGTTTATATAGATGTTTGGGCAACTTGGTGCGGACCTTGTATCGCAGAAATACCATCATTAAAGCAAGTTGAAAAAGACTATCATGGGCAACCAGTTAAGTTTGTTAGTATCTCAATAGATAATGAAAAGGACAAACAAAAATGGAAGGCAATGATTGAAGAAAAGGACTTACAAGGCATACAATTATTTGCAGATAACAATTGGGAATCTAAGTTTGTTCAGGATTATGGTATTCAAGGTATCCCAAGATTTATTTTGATAGATAAGAAAGGTCATATTGTATCTGCAGATGCACCTAGACCTTCTAATCCAGAATTAAGAACAAAGCTTGATACATTGCTAAAATCTTAATCTGTTAATTAATTATATTATTAAAAAAGCCCTTTTGAAATACATCAAAAGGGCTTTTTTATTTGAGTTTATTCTTTAGTTTACTTCTTTAATCAAGTAAACATAAACCGGAAAGTGGTCACTAAATCCGTTTGTAAAACCACCATCGCTCCAACTTCTAAAAGGATATCCTTTGTAACGTCCTCTTGGATTAGCTAAGTAGTTTTTATTATAAATTCCCACTTTGTAAAACCTGTAAGAAGAAAAATCTTCATCTAATAATGGCTTAGACATAATCATTTGGTCAAATAAATTCCAACCATCTCTATAGGCTAAAGTACCAATACCTTGCTTAAACAAATCCATCATAGGATTATAAAGATCTTTAGTTTCTAAATTTTCTTTTTCGTCTTTAGCACCAAGAACTTTAGTCACACTTGTATTTGTAGGGTCATCATTTAAATCTCCCATAGTGATAATCTTAGCATAAGGGTTTACCGCTTGTAAAGAATCAATAATACTCTTGTTTAAAGCTGCAGCCTTTTCTCTTTTGTATCTACTACGTGCCTCACCACCACTTCTCGATGGCCAGTGATTTACAATAAAATTCATTTCATCTCCATCTAATAAACCGGTTACTAATAACTGGTCTCTAGTATATACACGTTTTTCAGGATCATTATTATCGTAAATTAACAACTCATGATTTGTAGCGCTCTGTAGCTTAAATAAGTCTTTTTGGTATAAAAGAGCAACATCAATACCACGTCTGTCTGGAGAATCATAATGAGCTATACCATAATTTTTTTCGACTAATCCTGGCTGATTCACTAGATCTTCTAAAACTTTTCTGTTCTCCATTTCACATAAACCCACTATTGCTGGAGAGTTTTTAGCAACATCTGCACCTATTTCAGAAATTACCTTAGCCATATTAGCTAACTTACTTTGGTAAGCTTGCTCCCTATCGTTTTGCATTTCCATTATAGGACTAGCCTCATCATTCTTTTCTGTATCGTCCTCTGTATCAAATAAGTTCTCTAAATTGTAAAAAGCAACCGTTAAAACATTGTATTTTTTTTCAGTTGAAACTTTGCTTTCAGTAGTTGCAACTTTAGAGCTACCGCAACTAAATGCAAGACAAGCAATTAGGAAGATTGTAATTTTAGTTTTCATAGTTTATATTATATTAATGTAAAGCCTTGTTCAAAATAAGCGTCAAAAGTAAGAATTAAGCAAGAATAATGTACATTTGCCGTCCCTTAATAATAATTTCTTAATCTAAAACATGTATTAATGAGGCACTTACTACGTAAAACCCACATTGTATTTGTATTTATGTTTACACTTAGCCTTACGGCGTTTGCTCAGCAAACTGTTGTACAAGGTAAAGCTGTAGATGGCGTTACAAATGAAAATGTACCAGATGTTACAGTTACAATTGAAAACTCTAACATCGAAACTCAAACTGATGGTTTAGGAGAATTTTCTTTTGATGCTAGCCGAGTAATTGGAGAACAAGTCATTGTTCTTTACAAGCAAGGTTACACAACAAAGCGTTTTCCTATTACTATTAATGAAGGCGAAACCCTTAATTTAGATGTCCTTTCTATGGATATTGATATTAATGAGGAACAACTTCAAATCGGAACCATTTCATTATCTGACAACGAGCTTGATCAAGATAACGAAAACACTGCATTTAACATCTCTGGATTATTACAAGCCTCTAGAGACATATTTTTAAATGCTGCTGCTTATGATTTTAGTGCAACATTTTTTAGACCTCGTGGTTTAGATAACCAGTTTGGTGAAGTTCTTATTAATGGTCTTAATATGAACAAGCAATTTAGCGGTCGTCCACAATGGGGAAATTGGGGTGGCTTAAATGATGTTCAACGTAACCAGGAATTCTCAATGGGCTTATCTGCTAACGAGTATTCTTTTGGTGGTCCTGCAGGAACTACAAATATTATAATGAGAGCTTCTAAGTATCGTGAAGGTGGTCGTGTATCTTATGCAACTGCTAACCGTAGTTATACGGGTCGTGTTATGGGTAGCTATAGCTCTGGTTTACAATCTAACGGTTGGGCTTATACTGTTTTAGCATCTAGACGTTTTGGTGATGAAGGTTACATAGATGGTACTTTTTATGACGCTAACTCTGTGTTCTTAGCTGTTGAAAAGAAAATAAATGACAATCATAGCTTAAACCTTGCTGCTTGGTATACACCAAACAGAAGAGGTCGTTCTACAGCTATTACAGAAGAAGTGCACAACCTTAAAGGTCGTGAGTACAACCCACTTTGGGGTTACCAAGACGGTGAAATAAGAAACACAAGAGTAAGAAACATACAAGAGCCTATTATAATGCTTAACCATTATTGGGATCTTTCTGAAAATACAACCCTTAACACAAACGTAAGCTACCAGTTTGGTGAAATAGCAAACTCACGTGTAGAAAATGGAGGTACTACTTTAGTAACAACACCAGACGGGCAATCTACTTACCTTGGTGGTGCAAGAAACCCAGATCCTTCTTACTACCAAAACTTACCAAGTTACCAATTAAGGTTTCCAAATCCATCACCAGCAGATTTCCAAAATGCTTATTTAGCACAACAGGAATTTATTAACGATGGTCAATTTGATTTCAATGCATTATATGAAGCTAACAGGTTATCTGCTGCAACTGGAGGTAATTCAATTTATGCAATACAAGAAGATGTAATTGATGATACACAAATACAGGCTAACACAATCTTAAGTTCTACACTTACAGACAATATCACTTTAAATGCAGGTCTTAACTACAGAAACTTAAACAGTGCTAACTACGCAAGAATATCAGACCTTTTAGGAGGAACAGGCTATTTAGATATAGATAACTTTACAGAGATTACAGCAAACGAGAATACAAACTCAACAGATGCTGCTCAGAGTGATTTAAACAACCCTAACCGAATTGTTGGCGAAGGAGATCGTTACAAGTACAACTACGAGATAGATGCTAATGTTGTTGGTGGTTTTGCACAAGCACAATTTAAATACAACAAAGTAGACTTTTTCGTATCTACTAAATTATCTCAGACATCTTACCAGAGAAATGGTTTATACCGTAACGGTAACTTTGCAGACACCTCTTTTGGTGAAAGTGAAAAGCTAGATTTCTCTAACTACGGTGCAAAAGCTGGTTTAACCTATAAAATTACAGGTCGTCATTTAATTGATGCTAATGGTGGTTATATTACAAATGCACCTACAATTAGAAGCGCATTTAGTAATGCAAGACAAAACAATAATACTGTTACAGGATTAGAGTCTGAAAAAATTACTTCTGCAGACCTTAGCTACATTTATAGAAGCCCAATGATTAAAGCTAGATTAACTGGTTTTTACACTGGTTTTGAAGACGGTACAGATATTGCATTTTACTTTACAGAAGATGTAAACAACGGTGAAGGTGCATTTGTTCAAGAAGTTTTAACAAACATAGAGCGTCGTAATATAGGTGCAGAACTTGGTATTGAAGCACAAGTAACTCCAACTATTAAACTAAAAGCTGCAGCATCTTTTGGACAGTATACATTTAACAACAACCCAGATGTGTATTATACAAGTGACGACTTTAACAGAGTAAATACAGATGATGATCCATCTAATGACAACCCTAACATTAACAGTGTAGGCGAGTTGAGATTTGGAGATGGTACTGCTAAACTAAAAGATTATCACGTTGCTAGTGGTCCAGAGCAAGCGTACCAAATAGGTTTTGAATACCGTGATCCTAACTTCTGGTGGTTTGGTGTTACAACCAACTATTTTGATAATGCGTATATAGATGTAAGTACTATTACGAGATCTGATGCATTTACAACAGATATAGATGGACAACCATTTAACGATTATGATCCTACAGAAGCAAGAGCTTTATTACAGCAAGAAGACTTTGGAGATTATATCTTAGTTAATGCAGTAGGTGGTAAATCTTGGAAAATAGACGACTACTTTGTAGGCTTCTTTATTACTATAAATAACATTTTTGACGAAGAGTATAAAACTGGAGGTTTTGAGCAATCTAGAACATCTAACTTCAGAAGTTTACAAGAAGATGTTAATAGAGAAAACGGTCGTGTGTTTGGACCACGTTATTTCTACGGAAACGGCACAACTTACTATGCTAACGTCTACGTAAGATTTTAATAATAAACTTTAGAACAACACTATAAATACAATAATGATGAAAACGAATTTTAAATTATTAGCAACATTTCTACTAAGTATAGTAGTTCTTGCATCTTGCGTTCAAGATGACGATTTTGATATTCCTAATACAGCACCACAAGAAGTAAACCTTGATGGTCAAGTAATAGGTATTGGTGCTGTACAAGCAGATTTTGTACAAGCTCAAGACTTTTTCTACAATGAGGATACATTTAATTTCTTCACTTATGATGATGAAAGTGATGATACAGCAACTTATATGGAAGGTTATGTAATCTCTTCTGATGAAGGTGGTAACTTCTTCGAAGAAATAATTCTTCAAGATAAAGCTGAAAATCCAACAGTTGGTATTAAATTATTAATTGATGTAAACCCATTATTTACATCTTATGAGTTTGGTAGAAAAGTGTTTATAAGATTAGATGGTCTTAGTGTTGGTTTAGATAGTGGTGTACTTACATTAGGTGTTCAAGATGGTGACCGTATTGGTAAAATTGCGCCTTCTTTACAAAGCCAAGTTATTGTACGTTCTACAGAAACTGCAGAAATTGTTCCTTTAGTAAAAACAATTAGCGAAATTAAAGCAGACGTAGATGAAGATGACGCATATGCAAACCAATACTTAAACCTTTATTTAAGTGTACCAAGCGTACAGTTTACTCAAGATGATGTAAATAATGGTATAACTTACGCTGGTGAGACTTCAGATGAGTTTGATGGTGAGCGTATTTTGCAAGAATGTAATGAAGCTGGAACAGATGTTACTAACTCTATTATTTTTAGCACAAGTACATTTGCAGACTTTAAAGGCTTAACACTTCCTTCTGGATCTGGATCTATAGATGGTATTTTATCATTAAACTTCTTTGGGGAAGACTACATAATTAATGTAAATTCTCCAGAAACTGTAAACTTAACAGGTGAGCGTTGCGATCCTCCAACACCATTCTTTACTCAAAACTTTGAAGGTGCATCTATCGAAGATCTTGTTGCTAATGAAGGTTGGACAAACCAAAATGTTAGCGGTGGTTCTGTAGATTGGTTCTCTTCTTCTTTTAACGATAACACATATGCTCGTATTTCTGCTTTTAACAGCGGTCAAGCAGAAGCAGATGTATATTTAGTAACACCAGCTATTAACTTAGATGCAACAGAAAATGAAACTTTACGTTTCGATTTAGAAATTGCGTTTGATAATGGTAACATTCTTTCTGTTCTTATCTCTACAGATTTCACTGGAGATGCTTCAACAGCAACTTGGACAGATTTAAATGCTAACATTCCTGACGGACCAGGATCTGGATTTGGAGGCTTCCAATCTATTCCTGCTGTAGATCTTTCAGGTTATGATGGTGATGTTTATATTGCATTCTTCTATGAAGGTACAGACTCAGAAACTACAAGATATCACGTAGACAACATTAGTGTTGCAGGTGAGTAATTCTTAATAGTATATTATTAAAAAGCCCGCAAATTGCGGGCTTTTTTTATACTTTCTTTTTTCCAGAGTTTACTAGAAATACGCCAAATAATATAATTCCCATTCCTACAAACTGCCAAAATCCAAAATCTTCATCATCAAGTACACCCCAAAATAAAGCAACAATAGGTATAAGGTAAGTTACAGATGTAGCAAAAATTGCACTGCTCATTTGTACCAATTTATTAAATAAAACTTTAGCCATACACGTACCAATAATGGCCAGTAAGACTACATAACCTAGTGCATTGTATAGTTTCGGATTTGATGTAACTTCAGAAAAAGGAAAATCTGAGAACATTAGTACTATAAAAGCAGGAATCATAATCCCTATAAAATTACCAACAGTAATTCCTATAGGATGTATATTTTGCATATACTGTTTAATAAGGTTTACATTTATTGAATAGCAAACCGAAGCCACTAATACAAACCCAATAAACCAATAATTTTGATGAGGGTTAACATTAGCACCACTAAATATTAAGACTAAGCAACCTAATAAGCCTATAAATACACCTATTGCTTGTCGCTTAACAAAAGCTACGCCAAATACTAGAACGCCTAATATAAGCGCTAATAGTGGTGTTGTAGAGTTTAAAATAGAAGCAACTGCACTATCTATCTCTGTTTCGGCAAATGCAATTAAAAAAGCCGGTATTAGCGTCCCTAAAAAGCCAGAAAGTATCACCCACTTCCACTCACTTTTCTTAATTGATTTTAAATGTTTAAAACCTATAGCAATAAGCACCATGCCTGCAATTAAAATACGAGTTGCCCCTAATTGCAATGGTGTTAAGCCTAACAATCCTTTTTTTATAAGAATAAAAGAACTGCCCCAAACTAATGAGAGTATTATAAGGTAAACCCATTTTATACGATCTTGATGCATAACCTATATTTAAGTTTGCAAAAGTCGGAATTTAAAAAGGGTTACTATACGATTAATGGGTAATCTGTATTTATTTAGAGTTTACGTAAAATGCGTGAATTACTCCTGGTAACCAACCTAAAGCAGTTAATAGTAAATTAATTAAAAAATCGACACCTAGGCCTTTTTTTAAAGCTACTGCTAATGGTGGTAATAAAATACTTAAAATGATGGTTAGTAAAGACATAATAAATTGTTTTAACCTAAAGATACATAGGTTTATAAAGCCTTTACGCTAAAGAATTATTAATTGTGAAACTGTTAACTAAAGACCTAGTCTTGCCACTCCACAGTTTCCATAAGTTGCTTAATATCATTTTTAAGATATGCAGCAGCAGGATAAATTGAATCGAAATTAGGTGTTGCCCTAAAGTAAATAGCGCCAGTTAAAAAATGATTAATGCTATCTGTAACATAAAATTGCGCTTGGCTAGCAGCATTACCTTCTACCTCATAAAACATACCGTAGGTATTATGAGATGGATTAAGGTATTGATCTCCTTCAATCACATCTGCTTTTTTGGTATGCTGCAATGGTAGCTTTTGGCCATCACGTAATAAAGCGTCAAGATTACCATTTACTTCTTGATAAGTTATAAATAATGTGCCATTAAGTTCTGGATATTCTATATCTACCCAACAAGGATTATTTACGCGAGATGGCTTAACCTTGGCCATTGTGTTTATTTCGAAAGTATAAGCGCAACCAACATCTACTTTTTTATATTCTGCTTTAGAATACTCTAAAGCCAAAAACGCTTTAGGTTTAGGTTGCATTTCTTCTTGGCAGGACCAAAAACATAATAATGATATGATGACGACTAAATACCTCACTCTGGATGAATGCTAAATTTTATTTGTTTTAAACGTTTGTTATCTATTGCTTCAATTGTAAACGTATAATTCTCGAAACTTAGTATCTCACCTTTTTGAGGAAAGCCTCCAGAAATCTCCAAAACAAAACCAGCAAGAGTTTCAGCTTCACCTTTAAAATCTTCAAAACCAGAATTGTTTTCTAGTTTAATGACTTTATAAAAATCTTTTAATGGAGTTTTTCCTTCAAAAATATAATTAAACTCATCTAATTGACTAAATATGAGATTTTCATCATCAAACTCATCACTAATATCGCCCACTATTTCTTCAATAATATCTTCTAACGAGATTAAACCACTAGTACCACCATATTCATCTACCACAATTGCTAAGTGATTTTTTTTGTCTTTAAACTCATTTAGCAAATCATCTAGCTTCTTGTTTTCTGGAACAAAATAGGGTTCTCTTAAAAGTGTAGTCCAATCAAATACTTTTCTATGTAAATAAGGCAATAAATCTTTCACATAAAGTATACCTTGAACGTTATCTATACTTTCTTCAAAAACGGGAATACGACTATATCCTTTTTCAATAACCTCAGGAATAATTTCTTTGTAGCTCTGCTCTACATTTAGGGCAAAAATATCCATTCTCGGTTTCATGACTTGTTTGGTATCTGTATTACCAAAAGAGACAATGCCTTGTAGTATTTTTTGCTCTTCTTTAGTAGTATCTTCCTCACTTGTAAGTTCCAATGCTTGTGATAGCTGATCTACACTTATGTTAGATTTTTGCTTCCCTAAGCGCCTATGTATTCCTAAAGTAATGCCACGCATTGGTAAGCTAATAGGTGAAAATACTTTATCTAAAACCCTTAACGGATAAGCCATTGCAAAAGCAAATTTTACATTGTTCCTATTTGCATAAACCTTAGGCAAAATCTCACCAAAAAGCAATATTAGGAAGGTGACGATTACAACTTCAATAATAAATCTAAAATCTATACTGTAACCAATTATTTGAGTCTCTAAATTTAAATTGCCTAGATAGTATTCTCCTAATGAAGCAAATAATAACACAATAGCAATATTTATAAAGTTATTAGCTACTAAAATTGTTGCTAAAAGCTTCTTGGGTCTATCTAATAAATTTATTACAATTTGTTCTTTGGCAGAGCGTTTAGTTTCGTCTGGCTCAAAATCTGTTGGTGCTAATGAAAATAAAGCTACTTCAGAACCAGATATTAATGCAGAACATAAAAGTAGCACCATTAGCACTATAATGCTAAAAATCTGTGAAAAGTCGAAAGAGACTAATAATAACGGTAAACTCGAGGGATCAGGATCCAAATACTTATAAATTAGTTTAACTTAAATTAAAATGGCAAATCGTCGTCTTCATCTACAGAAGAAGATTGGCTAACTTGAGGTTGACTTGCTTGCTGAGCTGGCTGTGATTGTTGCTGAGTGTTATTAGATTGGTTTTGACTTTGTGATGGTTGTTGTACTGGACCACCTTGTTGGTCTTTTGGCGTTAAGAACGTAAAGTCTGTACATTGTATTTCTGTAGAGTACCTATCCATTCCCTTATCATCTTGCCACTTTCTAGTCTTAATACGACCTTCAATATATACCTTATCTCCTTTTTTAAGGTATTTTTCACAAACCTCTGCACCTTTATTTCTCACTACAATGTTATGCCACTCTGTATTAGAAACGCGCTCACCAGTAGTACGGTTGGTATACTCCTCATTAGTTGCTAAAGGAAAACGGCCAATGCTGCCGCCACCTTCAAAGTAGTGCATCTTAACTTCATCTCCTGTATGCCCTATTAGCATCACCTTATTCAACGTACCAGCCATAATTTAATTTTTTGTAAAAATACAAATATCTACTGATTTTAAGTAGATTGTTAACAAAGTGTTGTGTGTCACTTAAAATGAAAAATCTTCTAAAAATCGCGCTATTAAAACAGGAACGGGATAGTCTTTAAGTTGATGTGTAGGTATACCATCGTTTATAGTACTTACTCTTACAATCCAAAACTTAGTATACAAGTGCTGGTGTGAAAGTTTGTGTACTATTGGAACATCATTAAATAGCGAAACATTGTAGTTTTCATTAATATTATTACTTATTTCTGAAGCCTTAAAAAGAGACAAGAACTCCGTTTCAGAAATGTCTTTTTTAGTTTCGATACACGGAAACTCGTACAATCCTTGCCAAATACCTTTGCCTACTCGTTGTTTTATTTGTGTGTTTTCATTGTCAGACAGTATAACTACATAGTTTAAATATCGTTTTTTAATTGTTGTCTTTTTCAGTTTTACGGGTAAACTTAATACGTTATCATCTTGCACAGCCTTACAACTATCACTAAAAGGACATGTATCACAAAACGGATTCTTAGGTTTGCAATGCCTAGCACCAAACTCCATAATGGCTTGGTTAAATAACGCAGGTTGCTTTTCATCCAGAAGCAACTCTGCCATAGCTTTAAATTCTTTTATACCTTTTGTTGAATTAATAGGAGTTTCTATACCAAAGTATCTTGAAAGCACTCTATAAACGTTACCATCTACAACAGCAACGGGTTCGTTATAACAAATACTAGCTATAGCACTAGCGGTATAATCTCCAACGCCTTTTAGTCTTAAAAGTCCCTTATAATCTTCAGGGAATTTACCATCTCTCTCATTTGCTACATATTTTGCTGTCTCATGTAAATTTCTTGCGCGGGAATAATAGCCTAGGCCTTGCCAATTTTTCAATACCTCTTTTTGAGAAGCTTTAGCCAAATGAAAAACTGTGGGATATGTCTCTGTAAACTTTAAATAATAAGGTAATCCTTGTGCAACTTGGGTTTGTTGCAGCATAATTTCACTCAACCAAATAAAATACGGATCGGTAGTATGCCGCCAAGGCAAGTCTCTTTTGTACTTTAAATACCAATTAATGAGTATTTTGGAAAAATTAAGGTCTTTTTGCATATCTTGGCAAGGTAAAAACTTTATTAGGTTATAATTAAGAGAATTAGGTTTGAAATAATGAGATATTAATGCTTATATTTGCACCCGCAAAAAAAATTATCAAACCCCAATATTAATACATATTATGACAAAAGCAGATATCGTAGCTAAGATTGCAGATCGCATTGGAATGGAAAAAAACGAAGTTCAAGCTACAGTTGAAACCTTTATGGAGGAAGTGAAGACATCTTTAGAAGGTGGTGAGAATGTTTATTTAAGAGGTTTCGGAAGCTTCATCATTAAAGAACGTGCTGAAAAAACTGGAAGAAACATTTCTAAGAATACAACTATTAAAATTCCTGCACATAACATCCCTGCTTTTAAGCCAGCTAAAGTATTTATGGAAGGCGTAAAAGAAAATGTTTCTGTAAAGAAATAAATTTAAAATATTAATTAATCTTAAATAACACAGCGTATGCCAAGTGGTAAGAAAAGAAAAAGACATAAGGTAGCTACTCACAAACGTAAGAAACGTCGTAGAGCTAACCGCCACAAGAAAAAGTAGTCTTATACTACTTTTTCTTGTTTTTACGTTCATTGACATAGATTACAGTTTTACATAAAAAACTAGTAATTGTTAAGAAAGCTATTATACCTAATAGTTACTGTCCTGTGTGACATAAATATAAATAACACCACACAAGTATTGTGCATTTGCACAGTGTGCGTGTATAAATCTAACTAATATGAACAAAGAGTTAATTATTAGAACGAGTTCATCTGGAGTAGATTTTGCCTTATTAAAAGACGGACGATTAATAGAACTTCAACAAGACGAAGATGATAACAAGTTTGCTGTTGGTGATATTTTCACTGCAAAAATACGCAAAACTGTACCTGGCTTAAATGCCGCCTTTGTAAATGTTGGCTATGAAAAAGATGGTTTTTTACACTATCATGACCTTGGCCCACAAGTAGGTTCATTATTAAAATTCGTTAAACAAGTAACAACAGGAAAGCTTAAAGACTTCTCTTTAAAAAACTTTCCTTTGGAAAAAGATATAGATAAAAATGGCACCGTTAACGATGCGTTAAAATCTAATCAATCCATTTTAGTACAAGTTGTAAAAGAACCTATCTCAACTAAAGGCCCAAGAATTAGCAGCGAGCTCTCGCTTGCCGGACGCTATATTGTCTTGGTTCCTTTTTCAAATAGAATTTCTGTTTCTACCAAAATAGGAACTAAAGAAGAAAAAGAACGCCTTAAGAGACTTGTAAAAAGCATTAAGCCGAATAACTTCGGCGTTATAATTCGTACTGTTGCAGAAGGCAAAAAAGTAGCCGACATCCATACAGATCTTCAAAATTTGATGGATCGCTGGACGGCTATGTGCAAAAAAATGTATAGGCCAAACTATCCTACAAAAGTATTAGGCGAAATGAATAAAGCGTCATCCATCCTAAGAGATGTATTTAATGACAGCTTTACGTCTATATGCGTAGATGATGAGACCTTACATACTCAGATAAAAGATTACGTTGGCGAAATAGCGCCAGAAAAAGAGTCTATCGTTAAGTATTACGATAGCAGCAAAGTGCCAATTTTTGAAAAATTCGGTATCGAGCGACAAATTAAAACGTCCTTTGGCAAAACAGTTTCTATGAGTAAAGGTGCTTACCTCATTATAGAATATACTGAAGCCATGCACGTTATCGACGTAAATAGTGGTAACAGAAGCAATAAGAGCAAAAGCCAAGAAGGCACAGCACTTGAGGTAAATATGATTAGCGCAACAGAGGTTGCAAGACAATTACGCCTTAGAGATATGGGAGGCATTATTGTTGTCGACTTTATTGATATGGGAAAAGCTGAAAACAGACGTAAGCTTTTTGACCATCTAAGAGATGAAATGAGTGACGACCGCGCAAAACATAAAATATTACCTCCAAGTAAATTTGGACTCATACAAATAACGCGACAGCGTACAAGACCAGAAACCAACATTAAAACACGCGAGGTAAACCCTAGCAACAACGGAGGCGAAGAAATTGAAGCTCCTATAATTATTGTTGAGAAAATTAAAACGGACTTGCAAAAAGCAATTAAAAAAGGGCATAAAAAAATGAGTATTACTGCTCATCCATTTATTGCCGCTTATTTAACTAGAGGATTTCCTTCTCCACGCGCCAATTGGTTTTTTGACCATAAGCGTTGGGTAAAAGTTTTACCAAGAGATGCTTACACATATCTTGAATATCACTTTCATGATAAAGATGGAAAACTCATGAAGTTATAAAATATTAAAACCCACATCAATTAATTTTGATGTGGGTTTTTTTATACCACACTTTCAATATCATACAATATTAAAAATGCATAATTTGTATCTTGCTTAAACATGAACTCTAAATCCCAAACATCTTACACCGTAAAAGAAGCAGAGCAAGCTTTAAAGCGCTATTGTGCATATAGAGAACGATGCCACAAAGAAGTTGAAGAAAAACTTAAAAAAATGAATATGATTCCTGATGCAAGAGATCATATTATTTATATACTACTACAAGAAAACTATCTTAATGAAGAGCGCTTTGCAAGAAGCTTTGCAAGAGGAAAGTTTAGGATAAAAAAATGGGGAAAGCGTCGAATAATCTCAGAGCTTAAATTTAGGCAAATATCTAAACGAAACATAGAATTTGCATTAACAGAAATTCCTACTGAGGAATATTACACAACATTTAACGAGCTCGCTTTTAAACGCCTAAAACAAATTAAAGAAACACAACCCCAAAAAATTAAAAAGAAGCTGGCAGACTACCTCCTATACCGTGGCTGGGAGTCTAGCTTAGTATTTGAAAAAGTAAATGAGATAGTTAATTAGTGCTTTGTACTTAAGTTATTACGCTTATGCGTTCGTCTTATTGCTTCTCTATTCTTATACTGTATCCAACGTTCTCCAGCTATTTTTCTCATAAGGTTATCAAAGTAACGCATAAATCCTAAGTTGTAAACAGCTTTAGAAAGGTTAGTAACACTTTTAGGAAATGCTCTCAAGCTCATTGAGAATCCTGGTGTTAAATAATGCATATAATGCCAATAACCTTCTGGCATATACAATGTTTCACCATGATTTAATTCACAAACCAATCCTTCAGCCTGTTTTAAAGCTGGCCATTTTGTGAAGTCTGGCTTGCTAAAATCTATATCCTGTCTTGCAACTAACGCATTAGGAACTTTATAAAGATATTTAGTTTCGGACTGCGGAAATAAAATACAACGCTTTTTGCCTTGAAAATGGAAATGAAAAATGTTTGCATAATCTATATCATAATGCATAAACACTTTAGAGTTTTCGCCTCCAAAAAATAAAAAAGGCACACTCTTAACCCATCTTAAACCCATACTAGGATATTTAAAATCCTTTTGCAAAACCGGAACTTGCTTCATTAAATTATAAAGGAAAATGCGGTAATTAGTTGGTTGCTTTTTAAGAAGCTTAATATAATCTTTCATCTTCATTTCTGCGTGAGGCTCATTAAATTTAAGCTTGCTGGAAATAGGCCTATCGTCATATAACGGCACCTTTAAATTTCCTGCAACAGAATCTATATATTCAAAATCCCATTTTTTAAAAGCGGGCCAATCTTCTATTAAACGCTCTATAACAACAGGTTTCTGTGGTTTTAAGTAATGTTCAATAAAATCTTCTTTTGAAATAGATTTTACTCTCGGTATGTCTTCTAAATGAAGGGTATCACTCATAATTTCTGCACATAAATAACGTGCGTCATTTTTAATGAACAAAATTAACGAAATAAAAGGTGCTTATTACACAGCTGTAAAAAACAGTTTTAATTAAGCTATAAGTAAACTTTATACTACTTTAGCCTTACCTTTTGCCTCTTCGTTACGTTCAATTTTATGACCAGGACGAGACCATTTTGGTTTTTCTCCCAATGCTTGGTACTTTGAATCTTGAGACTCCACAGTTTCTGGCTGAGATTTCTTTACAAAAGGCTTTTGAGGATTAAGACCTAATGCTTTAAACATTTCCATGTCTTCATTAACATCTGGATTAGGCGTTGTTAATAGCTTATCTCCTGCAAATATAGAATTGGCACCTGCAAAGAAACACATTGCTTGTCCTTCTCTACTCATTTGTGTTCTTCCAGCAGATAAACGTACTTGCGTTTGTGGCATTACAATACGTGTCGTTGCCACCATACGCACCATATCCCAAATAGGTATTGGCTCTTGATCTTCCAATGGCGTACCATCTACAGCTACTAATGCATTTATAGGTACAGATTCTGGCTGTGGGTTTAACGTTGCTAAAGCTACCAACATTCCTGCACGGTCTTTAGTACTTTCACCCATTCCAATTATACCGCCACTACACACAGTAACATTTGTTTTTCTTACGTTATCTATTGTTTTTAAGCGGTCTTCAAAACCTCTAGTAGAAATTACTTCTTTGTAATATTCTTCAGAAGAATCTAAATTGTGGTTATAGGCATATAAACCAGCTTCTGCCAATCGGTGTGCCTGATTTTCGGTAAGCATTCCTAACGTACAGCAAACTTCCATTTCAAGTTTATTAATGGTACGAACCATTTCTAATACTTGCTCAAACTCTTCGCCGTCTTTTACATTACGCCAAGCTGCTCCCATACATACTCTGGAAGAGCCACTTGCTTTTGCTCTTAATGCTTGTGCTTTTACTTGCTGCACACCCATAAGATCATTTCCTTCTATATCTGTATGATAGCGCGCTGCTTGAGGACAATAGCCACAGTCTTCTGGGCAACCACCTGTTTTAATTGAAAGTAATGTTGATACTTGTACCGTATTAGGGTCGTGGAATTCTCTATGTACAGTTGCTGCTTCATACAGCAAATCCATAAAGGGTTTATTATAAATGTCAAGAATTTCTTCTGTAGTCCAGTTGTGTTTAGTCGTCATAGTACTGTAATTGAAAACCCAAAAATAGTAAATAAGATACTCTTTTGTTTCAATTGTACTTTTTAATGACGCAACAAGGTTGGATTAAAAAGAAATTCTTGCATTTAACTGAATAAATCTATGTTGATTTATTCGAAATCTGAGTCTGCAAACTCTGGATTTACAACTATATTAGATACTTTAAAATCTATAGATTGTGGTCCGAAAGACTGTGAAATAGTCATAGGGAACATAATACCCTCTTTTTCTTGATAGTCTTTATAAAGAGTTGTTACAACCATTGTTTGAGCACCTTGTGATCTTGTTTGGGTAGATTTAACCTTTAGTCCTGATTTTACATCATAATAATCTTCAACATTTTCTGAAGGCATTACAACATAAGCGTCACTACCATCTACCGCTTCTATCCTAACTAACTTTGCTTCACCTAGATTAAGTTCTGGAAAAGGAAGTGCATCTGTTTTACCTTTTGCAATTTGCTCTTCGTCATAAGGTACCTTTTGACCTTGTGCCATAGCATAACCACTTGTTCCATTAAATGCTTGTTTGCTCATTACATTACCCATTACATAAAGTGATTGAGCCATTTTTCCTGCTTTAGACTTCTTAATCTCTAGCTCTAATGGCGTGCCTTGCATTGTAGCTCCAGCTGTCATAGATAATGTATTCACAGCTTCTACCTTAGCTTTTCCTCCAATAGCCTCTAAATAACTATTGTAAACACTTTGAGCTGTTACACCTTCTGGTATTTCCTTATCATAAACAGGTTTATCTACCTTGTTTCCTTCCTTGTCAAAGTAAAAAACAGGTGTTTTCTTACCGTTAAGATTTAAGTTTTCTAAACCTTCTACTACATCTTTACCTTTTCCCGCTACAACAATTCTCATATTATCTACCATTACATATTTATTTGCAGCAGCTTGAACATCTTCCATAGTTACAGCATTAATATTCTTAAGGTAGTTTTTGTAAAAATCTTTTGGAAGATTGTAACGTTCTATGTTTAAAGCAAAATTTGCAATAGTTGCTGGGTTTTCTAATTGTAACACGAAGTTTCCAGCGTATTTATTCTTTGTATTATTAAGGTCTTGTGCAGAAACTGGTTCTGTACGAATACGTCTTAATTCTTTAACCATCTCGACAATTGCAGAGTCTGTCACTTCATTTCTAACACTTGTTGATGCTACAAATCGAGATGCATAAGGATCTGCCCCAATACTAGATCGCGCTCCATACGTATAACCATTAGCTTCACGCAAGTTCATATTTAAATAACTTCCGAAGCTACCACCTAAGATTTGGTTAGCCACCAAAGCGCTAAAATAATCTTCATCATTCATTTGTAAATCTATAGTGTTTTCTAATCTCAATTCACTTTGAACTGCATTAGGCATGTCTATAAAGTTTACCTGTGTGTATTGTGCGTTTACTGGCTTTACTGTGGTTTTAGAAAGCGCTTCAGATTTTTTCCAATCTCCAAAGGCATCTTTAACCAATTTTTTAGCATCTCTAAATTCAATATCACCAACAATTACTAAATATGCCTTAGATGGTACAAAGTAGCGATCGTAGTAAGACTTTACATCTTGAAACGTAATGTTATTAATTGTTTCTTCTGTAGCAAACTCACCATAAGGGTGTTTTTCGCCATATGCTAAGTAAGAACTAACTCTACTTGCTACTGCACCAACAGACTTTTCGTTACTCTTAATACCTTCAATTAACTTTGTTTTTTCTGCTTCAAAATCTGTTTCAGTAATTAGAGGATTTAAGGCTCCATCTGCCATAAGCTCTAATACTCTAGGAAAATATTTTGATAATGAGCTAGCAAAAGCACTTTCTGCTCCTATAGATACATTTGCTCCTAAAAAATCTACTTCTTCAAGATATGCTTCTTTAGCAATAGTTTTAGTACCATTTCCTAATACTGCGCCAGTAAGGCTACCTAGTCCTGCCTTTTCATTTTCTGAATGCGGATCATTATCTAGAATTAAACTTGCTGTTACTCTTGGAAGTTTATTGTTCTCTACCACCAATACTCTAAGTCCATTTTTTAAAGTAAAGCTATCTGGCTGTCCCAAATTAATGGTTGGTGCTGGTCCTGGTTGTGGTTGTTTGCTTCTGTCGATTTGTGCTGTGACACCTAAAGTGACAAAGCAAATCATAAGCATGGAAACTAATTTAGTTTTCATAAAGTTTATATTTTTTAATATTATTTAGACTCTGGTGTTGGTAAGTAATCCAACTCCAAACGCTGATTTTTATTTAAATATTTATTAGCTGCTTCTTTAATCTCTTCTCGAGTTATAGAACGGTAAATTTCTATTTCCTTATTTATAAGATTAATATCTTCATAAAGCATATAGTATCTTGCTAATGAGTTAGCCACACCTTGAATACTAGAGTTTGAACTTACAAAGTTATTCTCAAACTTATTTTGAAGTTTTTGATATTCTCTTTCTGAAATTAATTCATTTTTAAGCTTATTAATTTCCTCGTCCATAGCTGTTGCAAGAGTAGATAGCTCTGTATCTCCTAATGGCAGTGCGCCCATAATATATGTACCGTAATCTTCCTGAGGTCTTGTAAATGCTAACACCTGTAAAGCTGTTTTATCTTGATCTACCATTTTCTTATACATACGAGAACTCTTTCCGTCTGTAAGAATTGAAGAAATCATCTCTAAGATATAAGCATCTCTTTCTTTCATAGATGGTGTTCTGTACACATATAATTTTGCAGGAATTTGAATGTTATCATCATATTCAGTTGCTGTAATAGTTTCTGAAATTGGAGTTTCTTTTATATCTACTCTAGCAACCTCTTCTCCAGAAGGAATTGCTCCAAAATAGTTTTTCACCATAGCTTTAGTTTTAGCTACGTCTATATCTCCTGCAACAACTAATACAGCATTGTTAGGCGCGTAATATTTTTTAAAGAAGTCTTTAAACTCTTGAAGTTCTGCTGCATCTAAATCTTCCATGCTTCCTATTACAGAATTAGCATACGGATGTTTATCAAACACATATTTATTAATACCCGTTGCATAAATAATCTTACCATAAGGCGCATTATCTATACGTGAACGCTTTTCCTCTTTTACAACTTCATTTTGAGTCTCTACCCCAATTTCATTAATTACTGGGTGTAACATACGTTCAGATTCCATCCAAAGCCCTAACTCTAAACTATTGCTAGGAAAAGTTTCATAGTAATATGTTCTGTCTTGAGTTGTGTTGGCATTATTGCTTCCGCCATTTGCAGCTACAATATTAAACCACTCACCACGTGCAATATTTTCTGTGCCCTCAAAAAGTAAATGTTCAAAAAAGTGTGCAAATCCAGTTCTTCCTGGAGCTTCATCTTTTGCACCTACGTGATACATTACGCCAGTGGTTACTACTGGTGCGCTATTATCTTGATGCAGGATAACGTGTAAGCCGTTATCAAGATCAAATTCTGTGAATTCAACCTGTTGTGCCTGGGCAGTAAATACTGCTAAAAATGCACAACCCCAAAAGGTTAGTAATTTCATATTTTGTTTAGTTTAATTAATTAATATGGTTTACAGTTATATATGTAGCCTAATAGTACTACATGTTACATTTTAAATAGAAAAAATATTGAGTGGCCTTAAATTGGTCTAGCCGAATTAAATGTTACTCGAATTCTGAAGGCTTAAAAGTGGGGTTTACTTTAATTTCTGTTACTTCAAAAAAGAGTGTTGCATCTCCAATTTTTTGAGAAATTTCTGAAGGGTATAAAATACCCTCAACATTGCTATAGTTTCGGTAACTCGTAATAATTTTTTCGCCAGAATCTTTATCGAAAACTACACTTTGAGTTTTTAAACCTGTTTTAAAATCATAATATTCTTCAGACACATCACTAAACGCTACTACTAGCACATCTCTCTCATTTAAAGTTTCAATTCTCAGTAGCTTAGAGTATTCTGGCAGCAACTCCAAAAAAGGATGAGATTTATATCTTAAAGCGTTTAATTCTGAACTTCCTATAGATTTTTTTTGACCACCAGACCAAATGTAACTGCTGTCTTCTGTAATTACCAACTTACTCAATGTATTACCTCCAACTAAGACTTGAGACATGTAGTTATTATCTACGCTCTTTTTTATTTCTAAATTTAATCGCGTTTCATTGATAACGGCTTTCGCCTTTATGGTAAGGCTATTTATTTTTATAACCTTTTCTATACCTCCAATTGCATTTAAATAATTTTCAAAAACAGTTTCTATTGTTACACCTTCGGGAAGTTTTCTTTCAAATTTAATATCTTCTACACGCTCTGCTCTTGTATTGTAAAATTTTACAGGGACAGTTTTTCCTTTCAGCTTAATATCTTTAAGACGTTCGTAAAACTTATAACCATCTGCCATAATAACTATACGCATTTGGTTTACTTTAAAATGAAGTACAGATGCCAACCTTACTTTATTTGCATCTACCTCACTAAAATCAACATTTGGATAAGCCTCTTTGAGCTCAGATATTATTTTTTTTAATCTAGAATCATCAATCTGTTGAGTTCTTATAGTTTTAATGATATCTAAAACATCCATGATAACTTCTGGCGTTTGTTTAGAAGCTGTACTAACATTTACTATGGCTCTAGATGCTAATGGCAATATTTCTAAGAAGGCTTGTGTTTCATATGATTCATTACTTAATAACGTGTTAAGTAATTTTAAAGCTACTAAGCTTTCAGGATAATCAACGCTTTCTTTACTTAAATCTGTGGTATTTAAAAATTGAATCCTACTATACTCTATACTATCGTTCTGTATAAAATTAAGCTGAGTATATTGTGGGTTTACGGTTTCTGCTACGGTTGAGTTTAAAGAATTAGACGCGGTCCAATTTGAAAAAGTGTTTAAAAGCAAGTTTTTAAGAAAGTTGATAGATAAATCACCTTTAATATGAAGTGATGCATTTTTAGGAACAGCAAAACGTTGGTAGTGTATTATTACATCTTGTAGTGTAATTGCGTTTAATGTTTTTATTGTTGAAAGCTCTCCATAAGGATGTTCTGGACCATAGGAAAGTGTTTTCCCTACACGGTTAACAATATCTAAAGGATTATCTGTTGTGTTAGAAATGCTCGAAATTAACTGGGATTTTTCAGTTTGTAATTGATTTTCTGAAAATTTTGGAGAAACTAAAACATTTGCAAACCACTCAAAATGATCTGTGAACTTAGATGTCAAACTTGTAAAATTTGACTTGTTGATACCTAAATTTACTTCCACAAGCCCTTCTTTTGTCTCTGCAGAGTAATTATCACCCTTGGCATTTAAAAGATTATCTGTTACAGCATCTATTCCTGCGATTTGAAAATCTGAATGGGGCAAATTATTAATAGACAATTCTACTGAAATTACTTTAGAAGTATTTTTTGAGAGTATAACAGTTAATCCATTCCTTAATACGAAAGTAGAATCATTTATTGTTTTAAAAGACTCGCCTAAATTTTGATCTACAGGCTCTTCTGCCGGCACCTGAGAAAAGACAGGTACGTTTAAAAAAAATGCCAGCAAGAAAACTAGAAAGCGTTTCATTATAAAGAAAGGTTCAAAAGATAATCACTCATACAATACTTAAGGTTGTCAAAATTAACAGCCCATTAAGTGAAAATAACAGAGTTTTTTCTGAAATTTACGTAAATCAACGTTTTTATTTATGAAAAATCTAACCATTCCTATAAAATACGGATTAGCTATTGGCACTGCATTAATAGCATACTTCTTAATTTTGTCATTATTTGGTGCACATACCAACCCTATATATAGTTTATTAAATGGTGTTATAGCCGGTTATGGTATTTATGAAGGCATAAAGCACTATAAGCTACTTAAAGGTGAAAAATTTAAATATCAAAAAGGCTTTGCAGCAGGAATGCTATCTGGTTTTAACGCTACAATTTTATTTAGTGTGTTTATGGGTATTTATGCGTCTCACCTAAACCCAGCATTTTTAGATAATATACAATGGCGTTTAACAGGAGAAACAGGTTTAGGACTCTTTTTATTCGAAGTTATTATCATGGGGTTTGCAACAAGTGTTGTATTAACACTCTCTTTTATGCAACTATTTAAGAAAAGTTGGAATACAAAAGATGGTAAAAGACACACTTACAACAAAGAAGAAAAAAAATAACTATATAAGTTCTTGTTATTTTAGCGATTAGCAGTATATTTGCACCCGCCTTTTAAAGAAGGTGAATTTTTAAATTAATTATTTAATAAGTACGCTATGTATGCAATTGTAGAGATAGCAGGGCATCAATTTAAAGTTGAGAAAGACCAAAAGGTTTATGTTAACCGTTTGTCTGCAGAAGAAGGTGACAGTGTCGAGTTTGACAATGTACTTCTTGTAGGTGATGGAGATAACATTACTTTAGGCGCCCCAGCTATAGACGGCGCGCTAATAGGCGCAAAAGTCGTAAAGCACCTTAAAGGTGACAAAGTAATCGTTTTTAAGAAAAAAAGACGTAAAGGTTACAGAGTAAAAAACGGACACAGACAATACTTGTCTGAAATCGTAATTGAAAGCATTACTGCTTCAGGCGCTAAGAAAAAGGCGACTTCAAGTAAAGCAGAAGCTAAGCCAAAAGCGAAAAAAGAAACAGCTAAAGCAGCACCAAAAGCTACTGCAAAGAAAGCATCTGGAAAAGCAGACGATCTTAAAAAGATTGAAGGCGCAGGTCCTAAAGCAGCAGAAGCGTTAGTGAATGCAGGAGTTGACACTTTTGAAAAATTAGCTAAGGAAACTCCAGAACATATTTCTGAGATTTTATCTGAAGCAAGTTCAAGACTAGCACATTTAGTGACAGACACTTGGCCAAAGCAAGCTCAAATGGCAGCAGATGGTAAGTGGGATGAACTTAAAGAATATCAAGACAAATTAGACGGCGGAATTGAAAAATAACGCTTAAGTATAACCTTATCCTTAATTTAAGGACTAAAATTTAAAACCATGGCTCACAAAAAAGGAGTTGGTAGTTCGAAGAACGGTAGAGAATCAGAATCGAAACGCTTAGGTGTAAAGATTTTTGGTGGTCAAGCTGCCGTTGCAGGAAATATCATCGTAAGACAACGTGGTACTGCACATAATCCAGGTGAAAATGTGTACGCCGGTAAAGATCATACGCTTCACGCAAGAGTTGACGGCGTTGTGAAATTTACAAAGAAAGCAAACAATAAATCTTACGTAAGCGTAGTACCTTTCGAAGCTTAATATTTGCTTTAACAATTTTTAAAAACCCACTAATTTTTATTAGTGGGTTTTTTCTTTTAAAACTATTTTCAAACAAACTCTTAGCACTAATATCTTTATACTTTGTATAGATACATTTATCTTTGTGCCTTAAAGTAAAACCAATGAAGACACTTAAAGTTGCAGACGTTTTAAAAAGCGAGCAATATCATCAAGAAATAGCAGTTAACGGATGGGTAAAAGCATTTAGAAGCAATAGATTCTTAGCTTTAAATGATGGCTCTACAATTAATAACCTACAATGTGTTATAGATTTTGAAAACTTGCCAGAAGACATATTAAAAGAAATTAATATTGGTGCAGCAGTACGCATTAAGGGTATTTTAGAAGAAAGTGAAGGCGCAGGACAACGCGTGGAAATACAAGTAAAAGACATAAAAATAGAAGGTGTAGCAAATCCTGAAGATGTTAAGCTTACAATTTTATCCCCTAAGCGTCATAGCTTAGAAAAACTTAGAGAGCAGGCACACCTAAGAGTAAGAACAAACACTGGTGCAGCAGTAATGAGATTACGCTCAAAACTATCATTTGCTGTACACAAGTATTTTCAAGACAACGGTTTTTACTATGTAAACACGCCTATTATTACAGGAAGCGATGCAGAAGGTGCTGGAGAAATGTTTAAAGTGACTGCAATGGATTTAAAAAATCCTGCTAAAAATGAGGATGGTAGCATAAACTACAAAGAAGATTTCTTCGGAAAAGAAACCAACTTAACGGTTTCCGGTCAATTAGAAGCTGAAACTTTTGCATTGGGCTTAGGACAAGTTTATACATTTGGCCCAACATTTAGAGCAGAAAACTCAAACACTTCTAGACATTTAGCAGAATTTTGGATGATTGAGCCTGAAGTAGCATTTTGTGATCTTGCAGGCAATATGGACTTAGCAGAAGATTTCATAAAATATGTAATTGGTTATGTTTTAGAAAACTGTGATGAAGATCTTGAGTTTTTAGAAAACAGATTGGTTCAAGAAGATAAATCAAAACCTCAAGCAGAACGTGCAGACATGTTATTAAGAGACAAACTAAAGTTTGTTTTAGAAAATAATTTTAAGCGTGTTAGTTACACAGAAGCTATAGATATACTAAAGAGCTCTAAACCAAATAAAAAGAAAAAGTTTAAATATATAATTGAAGAATGGGGCGCAGATTTACAGTCTGAGCACGAACGCTACTTAGTAGAGAAACACTTTAAATGCCCTGTAATCTTATTTGATTATCCAGCTAACATTAAAGCGTTTTATATGCGTTTAAATGAAGATGGAAAAACAGTAAGAGCTATGGACATACTTTTTCCAGGTATTGGAGAAATAGTTGGTGGTTCACAACGTGAAGAGCGTCTGGATGTTCTAAAAGATAAAATGGCTGCTCTAGACATACCTGAAGAAGAGCTTTGGTGGTATTTAGATACAAGAAAATTTGGCACGTGTGTGCATAGTGGTTTTGGATTAGGTTTTGAACGCCTTGTACAATTTGCTACCGGTATGGGTAACATAAGAGATGTAATTCCATTTCCTAGAACACCGCTTAATGCAGAGTTTTAAAATTGCAATTAGTTGAAAAACATACTGTAAAAGAAGTTACGGCTCATATTCGAATTCAAGAATATGGGCCGTTAGTCTTTAATACATTACCTAGCAGAAGCAGTGTAAAAAAGGCTATAAAAAAAGGATTAATATTTATTAATGGTAAACAAGCAGACTCTGCAGATTGGATTGAAGAAGGACAACTTCTAGAAGTTTTTCAATTAAAACCTACAACTAAACATTTTAAGCTTAACCTTGATGTGTTATTTGAAGATGACTATGTAGCCGTTATAAATAAACCAGCAGGTTATCCTACAAGTGGTAATTTCTTTAAAACAATTGCTAGAGCCTTACCCTATAATTTAAAGATTTCCACTAAAAATGATGCTCTTTTAATACCACAACCCATACATAGGTTAGACAATCCTACATCTGGAGTTTTAGTGGTTGCTAAGACCAAATCTTCTCAAATAAATTTAAACAAACAACTAGAGTTAAAGGGCATTCAAAAAACATACATTGCAGTTGTACACAATACTCCAGATAGTAACATGCTTTTTAACGACAATATTGATGGCAAAGAATCTGAAAGTAAATTAGAAATCATTAAAACTTTTAAAGTTAAAGATGATATATATTCTTTAGTTGAGCTATTCCCAAAAACTGGAAGGACGCATCAATTAAGAATACACACTTCTAATGCTGGTTATCCTATTGTAGGTGATCAACTATATGGCATATCTTCAGAAAAAAATAAAAAATTGTTGCTACACGCTAAATCTATTCAATTTAAACATCCAGTTACTGGTAATGAGGTTTTTACAACTTCAGAATTGCCAAAACGTTTTGAAAAATTATTAAACCTATCATAAACTAAGCCATCCTAACGTTTTTATGGCATCATTTTGGTAAATTTACTAGTAAACCAACTCCATACATGCTAAGACAGCAACTTAAATATAAATTATCTCAAAAGCTTTCTCCTCA
The DNA here is from genome assembly GCF_002716225.1 of Croceibacter sp. Classification (NCBI taxonomy): domain Bacteria; kingdom Pseudomonadati; phylum Bacteroidota; class Flavobacteriia; order Flavobacteriales; family Flavobacteriaceae; genus Croceibacter; species Croceibacter sp. The sequence continues at coordinate 262,259 of NZ_PAZX01000010.1, forward strand.
ACAAATACAGTTGATGAAGCTTATACAACTTCCTACACAGGCGTTTGAACAACGTGTAAAGCAGGAATTAGAAGAAAATCCTGCCCTTGATAGTGGCAAGGAAAGAGATGAAAAATATGATGATGATTTTGACAATTCTCAAGATGATTATGAAGAGCGAGAAACAATTGAAACAGATATAAATGTTGATGAATATCTTAGTGATGATGATATTCCTAGCTATAGATTAAATGCTAATAATTATAGTGCAGATGATGAGGAAAAAAGTGTACCCTACGCATCTGGAACATCTTTTGGTCAATTTTTAAAGACACAGTTACAAACCTATAGGTTGAGTGATACTGATAGGCAAATTGCCGAGTTTCTTGTAGGTAGTGTAGATGAAAGCGGTTATATAAGACGCTCCATAGATGATATGGTAGATGATTTGGCATTTACTCAAAATGTATACACAGACAACGAAACTGTATCTAAAATTTTACAGATTGTACATCAATTAGATCCTGCAGGAGTTGGAGCAAGGTCTTTACAAGAGTGCTTATTAATACAGTTAAAAAGAAAAACACCTACTAAAGATATAGATCTTGCTATTCGTTTGATTGAAGATGCTTTTGATCATTTCACTAAAAAACATTACTCCAAACTATTATCTAAGTTTGATATTACAGAAGATGAGCTTAGAGAAGCTATAGATGAAATAGAACATTTAAATCCAAAGCCTGGCGGCGCTTATTCTGGGAATACACGTATTGTAGAACACGTTGTGCCAGATTTCACTATTAAAATTGTAGATGGTGATTTAGAGCTTACACTAAATGGTCGTAATGCACCACAAATGCACGTGTCTCGAGATTATAGCAATATGATGAAAGGCTATAAAGAGGCTAAAGAAAAAACCAAGGCGCAGCGCGATGCTGTGATGTTCATAAAACAAAAGCTAGATGCTGCCAAGTGGTTTATTGAAGCCATTAAACAACGTCAAGAAACTCTATTTGTTACAATGAGCTCTATTATGCATTATCAAAAAGAATACTTCTTAACTGGAGACGAGCGCAATTTAAGACCTATGATTCTTAAGGATATAGCAGATGAAATAGAAATGGATGTTTCTACAGTATCGCGCGTAGCCAATAGTAAATATGTAGATACTCCTTATGGTACAAAACTTATTAAAGAGTTTTTTAGTGAGTCTATGACTAATGACCAAGGCGAAGAGGTTTCTACTAGAGAGATAAAAAAAATATTAGAGATAACTGTAGCAGAAGAGAATAAACGCAAACCATTAACAGATGAAAAGCTTGCAAAAATTTTAAAAGAAAAAGGTTATCCTATTGCAAGACGTACCATTGCTAAATATAGAGAACAACTAGATATTCCTGTTGCAAGGCTAAGAAAAGAAATTTAATGAAGTGGTTTCTTAAACTTGGGTCCTATTTATTTCATCCACTTTGGATGCCCTTTATAGGAAGTTTTTTCTATTTCTATATTACACCTCGGTATATAGATATTTACATTATTAAAGCGCAACTATTAGCCATTGGCATTGTTACAATGCTTATCCCTATCATTTATTTTTTTATGCTTAAAAATATGGGGCTAGCACAATCTATATTTCTAAAAAATATAAAAGAACGCAGATTGCCTTTATTGTTCTTTGTTATCTTGCTTTTGCTCTTAATGAATGTAATAATAAATAGAATAGATGTACCTGAATTATATTACTTTTTTGGAGGTATATTAATCGCTTCAATTACTAATTTCTTATTGGCATTACTTAAGATTAAAGTAAGCTTGCATATGGTTGGTGTTTCTGGCTTAGCTATGTTTACAATTGCCCTAAGTATTCATTACAATATAAACTTGTTAGCCATTATAAGTGCACTTGTAATAATAAATGGTTGGGTAGCATCTTCAAGACTTTATGCAAAGGCCCATACAGTTGTAGAAGTTATTTTAGGAATAGCAATTGGTTTCCTGCCTCAACTATTCTTATTGAAGTTTTGGCTATAGTTAAAGAATATAAAACATTAAGCCTATTTTTAAAGGCACCAAATTAACAGGAGTATTTTCATCTTCTAAAGTGCCATCAAATAAAGGGTTAAGGCTATAGTAAAAACTAAAATTAAATACATTATAACCAAAAGTAAATGTACCAGCAACTCTAAATCTATTCAATTCATCTAACTGTGTTTGATTAACTGCATTATTAGGTTGCTCAAACTTCGATTTAAAGTGATATATGTACCCTAATCTTACGCCAGCATAAATTCTCCAAAACTTATAATCTGTTGCTGTAGAAGTTCTCCAACGCAACTCTAAAGGAGCTTCTATTAAATACGTACTAAATCTATTTGTATTAACATCTAAATCACCTCGATCTACAACATTAAATATAGTTTGTTCAGTTTCTTTTTCTCCAATGAAAAGATTTTGGTTATAAGTATTTATAGACCAACCAACACCAATACCAAAACCAAAGTTTCTTCGCTTGTTAATTGGAATATCTCTTATATAGCCTAAGTGTAAACCACCAGAAAAACCATTTTGAGAAAAGCCTTCTGGTTTATCTAAAAGTAAGTTAAAGCCAAATCCCACATAAAATTGATCCTCTAAGTAAAGACTATCAACTGTAGTTTTTTGAATAGAATCGAACCTACTGTCGTAACGTTCTGGAGACTCTTGAGCCCTCAGGCTTACAATAGAAATCGATGTTAAAAGTATGAGTATAATATGTTTCACAATAGCAAAAGTACAATCTATTAAAGTATGGGCATAAAAAAATCCCAATCAAATAAATGATTGGGATTTTTAAGAATTAAACTAAGACAAGTTTATTCATTATTCTTACTAGACTCACCTTTTCTTGTGGTATAGTTTATTTTAAGTGCTTCTGCACGTCTAAGCTTTTGCTTAATGTCTGATACAAGACCCATATTAGTCTCTTTATCAACTTTTAAAGCTGTTGTTAATAGAGGAACTAACTCCTCACGCTTAGATTCTCTCTCAGTATATATAAATTGCTGTATGTCTTTAACATCTGCAAATTTATCATTTAACTGAATACGTGCTTCTTTACCAAATGTAGATTGATAACGCTCACTTGGTTTACCTGCATATATATACATCACCAAATCTTTCTTATCTAACTTTTCTACTTGGTCAGCATAAGGCAACTCATTCTTTACTTTAAGAGTGTTTTGTCTCATAACTGTTGCTACCATAAAGAAGAATAACAACATAAACACGATATCTGGTAAGGAAGCGGTAGAGATAGCTGGTAAATCACCATTTCCTTTCTTTTTAAATTTAGACATAGTTTTAAAATTTTATGTTATTAACCTCGTTTCTTTGGTTCTGCTTCAGAAAGCTTTTCTGGATACATATCCTTAATTTGCTGGATACGTTCTTTAAGCTTTTCTTTATCACCATTGTAGTTTGCATCTTTATAGGCATCTTCCATCTCGATAAAGCTAACGTTAAATAAACGCTGAGCTTCTCGATTACGAAGTTCGTTATAAGCTGCAACCAACTCATTTTGTACTGCAATATAAGTTCCATACTCAGTTAACGCATCATTCTGTAAAGATATTACAGCTTTATTAGGGTTATCTGACGATGCAGGATCTTTTGCACCTCTACAATATGTACAAGCTTCTGGACCTTGTCCTCCACCGTTATCCAAAAAGGTAACAGCAGCTTCACGAAGGTCTTCAAGCTCCATTGGTGAATCCTCCACTAAAAGGTCATTATTACTGTTTACAATAACAATAAAAATGTTCTTTTCTTTAAGTGGTGGTGGATCTTGTTCTTCTGGTTGGATAGGAGGTAATTTACGAGAAATACCACTATCCGTCTCAATTGTTGTTGTTACTAGGAAGAAAATAAGAAGTAAGAAGGCAATATCAGCCATACTTCCTGCATTAACTTCTGGTGCTGATCGTTTTGCCATAATTACTTAAAGATTTTCTTAGCACCAGTCACAATCATTGTGCCAATTGCTATAATTGCTAGGAAATAGAAAGTATACAATCCTGTACCAACCCATTTAGAACCACTAGCAGATAGCATTTCACCGTCTTTCATTGGCGTTTCTACACCATTAGAAATAAGATAAGCTACAACTACTACAGCTAAAAATGCGCCAACAGTAATTAATGTATTTTTTATATTTCCAGAAAATAAGCCTTTTAAAACAAAGATGACTACAAACAATACCGTTAACAAGAATACTGCATAAGCAATATACATTAAGGGTTGCACCAAACTTTGGTTTCCTGTTGAGAATAGCCAAATACCCATAACTAGAGCGACTACACCCAACAACAGGGCTACTAATTTTAATATTTTATGTAAAGCCATAATTAATTTGGTCTTTTAAAAGTTATTACTTTCTCTTTTTGTATGCTACAAGCATATCAATCAATGTGATTGATGCATCTTCCATATCGTTAACGATACTGTCAATTTTTGCAATAATATAATTGTAAAAAATCTGAAGGATAATAGCCACAATAAGACCAAATACAGTTGTTAAAAGTGCTACTTTAATACCACCTGCTACAAGAGAAGGTTGCATATCACCAGCTGCTTCAATTTTATCGAAGGCTTGAATCATACCTATTACCGTACCCATGAAACCAAGCATTGGTGCCAAAGCGATAAATAAAGAGATCCAAGATACATTCTTTTCTAATTGTCCCATTTGCACACCACCGTAAGCTACAACTGCTTTCTCTGCAGCTTCGATACTTTCGTCTGCGCGATCAAGACCTTGGTAGTAGATAGATGCTACTGGACCTTTTGTGTTTCTACATACTTCTTTAGCAGCTTCAACTCCACCGCTATTTAATGCATCTTCTACATCTTGAGCTAATTTCTTAGTGTTAGTTGTAGAAAGATTTAAGAAGATGATTCTTTCAATGGCGATAGCCAAACCTAAAATCAAACATAAAAGTACAATCCCCATAAACTCAGGACCTCCTTCTATAAAACGTTTCTTTAATTCTTGATGGAAGCTAGCAGACTCCTCTACTGCATCGTCAGCTGCGTCTTCTTGCGCGACTACTGCTGTTGTTAACGCTGTTGCGTCTGTTGTTGCGTTTGCATTAATTGTGCTGAAAACCATTAATGACGCAATCGCCAAAATTGAAAATAATCTTTTCATTGTTATTGTCTTAATTTAATTAGTTAAAGGGTTAAAGATAAAAAAATATTAGTTGTTTAAAAACGTAATTGAATATGATTAAATATAATCGGTGTTATTCTCGTTTATTTACCATTAATAGGTGTTAAAATTACAGTTTTAGCAGAGAGGAAGGGATTCGAACCCTCGATACGCTTTTGGCGTATACACACTTTCCAGGCGTGCGCCTTCGACCACTCGGCCACCTCTCTATACAATCTTTGTTTCCTAAATGGTGCGCCAAATAACGAAAAAATAAGCGCACCATAAAGGATTTGGCATAATTTTAAACCAATTTTAGGATATTTCTCCACGTAATGAAGTTTCAAATATAGTCTTAAAGACATTTGGCGCTAAATTCTTACCTAATAAAAACATTAGTTTAGCAACCGCAGACTCTGTAGTCATATCTTCTCCAGAAATAACGCCTATTTTTTTTAATGCAACACTGGTTTCGTATTGTCCCATTGCAACGCTACCACCACTACATTGTGTAACATTAATAATAACGACACCTCTTTTAATGGTTTTTTTAACTAGATCTATAAACCAATTGCTTGAGGTTGCATTACCACTTCCATAGGTTTCGAAAATAATACCTTTAAGATTTTCAATATTTAATATTTGTTCTAATATTTTCTGATTTACACCAGGAAAAAGTTTTATAACAATGATGTTATCGTCTAAATCTGTGTGTAATATAAGTTTTTTTCGACGGTTAGGGATTTTTAAAGCAGTATGGTTAACTTTAAGGTGAACACCACTTTCAACTAATTCTGGGTAGTTTAAGGAAGCAAATGCTTCAAAATGTTCTGCATTAATCTTAGTGGTTCTGTTTCCTCTATATAGTTTATATTCAAAATACAGGCCTACCTCTGCTATTACAGGCTTACCGTTTTTTTGTAATCCTGCAATTTGTATACTCGTAATAAGGTTTTCTTTGGCATCTGTTCTTAAATCTCCAATTGGCAACTGTGATCCTGTAAATATTATTGGTTTTGCCAGATTCTCAAACATAAAACTTAATGCTGATGCAGAATACGACATGGTATCACTACCGTGTAACACAACAAATCCATCGTAATTATCATAATTGTTTTCAATAATTTCTGCCATATCAACCCAATATTTAGGGTTCATGTTCGAGGAATCTATAGGTTCTTCAAAAGTTACCGTATCAATGGTGTGTTCTAAAAGCTTAAGTTCTGGTATGTTTTGTAAAAGCTCATCGAAATTGAATGCTTTAAGAGCTCCAGTCTCGAAGTCCTTGATCATACCTATTGTACCACCAGTGTATATTAATAAAATGTTTGCTCCCTTTTTCATATTCCAAATACGTCTTTTGAGTTCTCTGTAGTTACTTCAGCAATTTCAGCTACAGTTAAATTATATATGTCTGCTAACTTTTCTGCTATATTAATAAGGTAACTACTTTCGTTTCTTTTTCCTCTATAAGGTGTAGGTGCTAAATATGGTGCATCTGTCTCTAATACTATATGTTTTAACGGGATATTTGCTAAATATTTATCTAAACCTCCGTTTTTAAAAGTTACAACACCGCCAATTCCTAATTTCATATTATATCCAATTGCTTGCTGTGCTTGTTCTTGTGTTCCTGTAAAGCAATGAAAAATACCATATAGACTCTCGTCTTTTTCGCTTTCAAGAATTTCAAAAACCTCATCGAAAGCATCTCTGCAATGTATAACGATTGGTAAATTTTTAGATTTAGCAAGTTGTATTTGAGCTCTAAATGCTTCTTGTTGCATACCAAGCGTGCTTTTATCCCAATATAAATCGATTCCTATTTCACCTACAGCAATAAAGTCCCGTTCATCAAATTGTTGTGTTACGTGTGCTAATTCTTCTTTAAAATTTTCCTTTACATGTGTTGGGTGTAAGCCCATCATTAAATGTACATGGCTAGGAAAGTCTTTTTCTAATGAATACATTGCTTTTGTATACGTAGAATCTATCGCTGGTATAAAAAAACGGGTTATGTTATTATCTAAAGCTCGTTGCACCATGGCATTTCTGTCTTCATTAAAAGACTCACTATATAAATGGGTATGCGTATCTGTTAAAATCATACTGCAAAAGTAAGTATTTAAAATCCCTATTTTTGAAATAGGAATTTAGATTTTAACGACATTTGCAGCCTATGACCTTAAGACAGCTTCTTTTAAAAAAAGGGTATAAACGCATAAAGCTTATACGCACGGCAACAAATCACTTAGAATTAAAAGCTACAATTAACTCAACTGAAGGAACATTTATTTTAGATACAGGTGCATCTAGCTCTTGCGTTGGTTTTGAGGCAGTTGAACGCTTTCAACTTTTAGCCGAAGATAGTAATGTTAAAGCTGCTGGTGCTGGAGCAACCGATATGCTCACACAGCTTTCGTCTAAAAATAAAATAGCCATAGGAAAATGGGCATATAAAAAACTTTCCTTGGTTTTATTTGATATGACTCATGTTAACAGCGCTCTATTAGCACACGATGCAGAACCAGTTGATGGCATTATTGGAGCAGATGTTTTAAAAAAAGGAAAAGCAGTTATAGACTATAAAAGTATGTGTCTTTATTTAAGGTAATCACTACTTAACGCAAACCAAAGCCCTTAGCTGCCCACCATGGTTTCACTATAACAGATAATCTTCCTGCTTTTACCATTGGATCACTATTGGCTAAGCTATCTGCTATGTCTTTTGTAGGTACATTATAAATAGTTATGCCTCTCATATCGCCATCGTCTCCAAATGGTCCAGATATATCTGCAAAACCTAAATCGTACATCTTTCCTAAATGCGCCATATGTAACGTTTGCAAACTATCTGCTACTTCTTTGGGTTGTTCCCTTTGCTCTCCTCTGTTTAAAAAAGCAATAAAATACTTTTGCATTACTATTGTATCTCCAGTTTTTTCGTCTTTATAAGGAAATGTTTCAAATCCACGAGCCGTAAGGCTATCTACCAAATAGCTTGTGGTTTGTTCTTTTATTTGCAGGTCCTCTATGATCTCTGTGGTGTTACTTTTTGTTTTGTTTGTATCACAAGAAAAAAGTAAACACATAGTAATTGCAATAAGGAGTAGGTTTTTAATCATTTATCCAAGTATTAAATGGGGTTTTACTTAATTGGGAATTATAATATTTGGTATCTCCTGTAACTTCTTCTCCTAGCCAGTCTGGTTTTAAGAATGTTTCATTTTCTTCAGAAAGTTCTACTTCTGCTATAGTAAGTCCCTTATTATCTCCTTCAAACACATCTATTTCGAAAGTATGTGAGTCAGATTGTACTTCATACCGAGTTTTATCAATCACGCCTCTTTCACATAGCTTTAAAAGATTTTCAGCTTCAGCAACTGTAATTTGCTTTTCCCATTCAAAACGACTCCTATGAGATGCATTTGGCTTCCCTTTAATGGTTAAAAATGCACTCTTATCTTTAATTCTCACACGCACTGTTCTTTCAGGATGTGTATTAAGAAAGCCTTGTTTAATAGTATAACTGTTAGATTTTTCAGTTATAAAATCTGCGGAGGTTACCAGGAATTTTCGTTCTATTTCAATCATTATTTCGCTAACATACGAATTTCATCTGAAGGTATCTTACTTGAGTTGTATCCTGTTTTTGCAACGTGCATCATTGCTTTTGCAATATCCTGAGGATGAATTGATCTAATTTTTTTTGGTAAGATTGGATTAAGTACAGAAAAGAAAGCTTTTGCAATTGTCTCTCCCACTCGAGACTCGTTTCGTTTTCCGCCAATTAACGATGGTTTAAAAATGTATGTTTCATTACTATTGTAAAATTGGACATCTCGTTCCATTTGTCCTTTTACTCTATTATAAAAGACTTTGCTTTTACGATTAGCTCCCATTGCAGATACCACCAAAAGCTTTTCTATATTATTGAGGCCTGAAAGTTTTGCTGCATCTATTGGAATACCATAATCTACTTTCTTGTACATTTTTTTATCTGGGGATTTAGATTTTGTAGTACCAATACAGCAAAAAACATCATTTGCTTTGAATTGGTTGCAGTAATCCTCCAAATTGAATAAATCTATAAGGTGCTCTTCTATTTTAGGATGTGTTTTTTTTATAGGAGATCTTGAGAAAAGAGTAACCTTTTCATAAGATTCATCTTGAAGTATTTCTTCCAACAAATGATGACCTACCAATCCTGTTGCACCTAACACTATGGCTGTTTTAGACATATGCTATTACTTTTATCTTTATTCGTTTCTAAAAAATAGGGGGCAAAATTTGTGAAATGAATAATAGTTTTAAACATTATTTACCCATCACAAATGAACTAAGTGGTAGTTTCTTTTCTCGTAATAAAGATATTAAATTTACCGTATGAGTAAGCATTTTTTTGAAAGAAAAATCATACACGTAGATATGGATGCATTTTACGCCTCCGTAGAGCAGCTCGATAATCCAGATTTAAGAGGAAAACCAATAGCTGTTGGCGGTGGCGGCAAGCGTGGCGTGGTGAGCGCAGCAAGCTACGAAGCAAGAGTGTTTGGTGTGCGCAGTGCAATGAGTGGCGCTCAAGCTCAACGTCTTTGCCCAGAATTAATTTTTGTGAAAACAAATTTTGCTCGTTATAAGGAGTGTTCTCAGCAAATTCGGGAAATTTTTTATGAATATACAGATAAGGTCGAGCCGCTTTCACTAGATGAAGCCTACTTAGATGTAACAGAGAATAAAAAAGGTAATCCAAGTGCTACATTAATAGCAAAAGAAATTCGAGAAAAAATAAAAGCAAAAACTGGTTTAAATGCTTCTGCTGGTATCTCTATAAATAAATTTATTGCTAAGGTTGCAAGTGACATTAATAAACCAAATGGTCAAAAAACCATAAATCCCGAAGAGGTTATACCCTTTTTAGAAACCCTGGACATTAGAAAGTTTTACGGTATAGGTAAAGTAACCGCTGAAAAAATGTACCTCCATGGCATCTTTACAGGTAACGATCTTAAATCTAAATCACTCGAATATCTTGAAGAGCATTTTGGAAAAAGTGGCACATACTATTATCACATCGTAAGAGGTATACACAACAGTGAAGTTAAACCTCATCGCACTCGTAAGTCTTTAGGTGCAGAACGTACCTTTTCTGAAAATATAACATCTGAGCTTTTTATGATGGAACGTCTTGAGCATATTGCTGAAGAGATTGAACGCCGTTTAGAAAAGAGTAATGTGGCTGGCAAGACGGTAACACTAAAAATTAAATATAGCGATTTCACTCTACAAACAAGAAGTAAAACATTGCCGTATTATTTACGAAAAAAAGAAGTTATACTTGAAACTGCAAAAGAACTTCTGTACCAAGATGACATGAAAAATAGCGTAAGGTTGCTCGGCATTTCACTATCTAACCTTAATACAGAAGACCATCCTAAAGCAAAACCATCACTAAAAAAAGAAATAGCAGTACAGCTTAAGTTTGAATTTTAAACGTGTTTCCCTACCTCAAAACCGTGCTTCCCTAAATATTGGTTACCACTTTCAATCGCATCACCTTCAAGCGTTGTTCCCATACTATCATTCCACCTATTAAGATATCCAAAGAGAGAAATAACACCTAACATTTCTACAATTTCACCTTCGTCCCAATGCTCGTGTAATCGTTTTTGGATATCAGCATCTACAGCATTTGGTACTTGGCTAGCAGCCAATGAAAAATCTAAAGCAGCACGTTCTGCGTCGCTAAAAGCACTATGTGTTCTGTATTCCCATATATTATCCAGTTGCTCTTGCTCAGCGCCATAGCGTTCTGCAGCTCTTATAGCATGCGCTTGACAATAACGACAACCAGTAGCATTACTACTTACCCAAGCAATCATACGCTTTAAAGAAGAAGTTACACGACCCTCATTTGCCATTACCGCTTTATTAAGATTAATAAATGCTTTTGAAATAGCAGGTCTGCGTTGCATAGTTAATACTGAGTTTGGACAAAAGCCCAAAGTCTCATTAAAAAACTCTGCAAGCTCAGCAGTTTCCTTATCGTGAGAAGCATCTAATGGTGTAACTAATGGCATATCTTAATTATTTTGAGTTTAGTTTATAATATATTAATGTTATTGGTTTTTTATTTTTATCGTCTTAACGTTTAAGTAAATAGGACCATTTTCTACAGGATAGCCATCTACACGTTTAGCAGTAATCTCAACATATTCACTGTCAAAATCATCTAAAATAATCGTATCGCTGGTTAATGCATATACATCATTTTCATTAGTCAACGTATGAGTTCCATATTGGTAGGTTGTAATACCTTGCACCTTTAAAACACCTTCATAAGTTGATGTTTCTGGTGCCACTTTTGTACTCTTACAACCTAAACAACATAATACTAAGAGTATTACATATACATATTTCATATCTTCAATTTTCTGAAAAGTTAAGTAATTTTTAAGTACTTTGCCTAACAGATTTTCCTCTCTTTTATGCGTTGGACGTTAAAACCAAAACCAGATTATACAAAAGTAACAGCTCTGTCTGCAGCCTTATCGGTTCCAGAAAATATAGCCGCATTGTTAGTACAACGTGGTATTACAAATTATGACGAGGCTAAATCTTTCTTTAGACCATCTCTAAGTGAGCTCCATAACCCATTCTTATTGAAGGATATGAATGTTGCGGTTACACGTATTGAAAAAGCTATTAAAGAGTCTGAAAATATTTTAGTTTACGGCGATTATGATGTAGATGGCACAACAAGTGTTGCATTAATGAGCTCTTTTCTTAAAACAAAAACACCTAATGTTGCTACATACATTCCAGATAGGTATGATGAAGGTTATGGAGTATCATATAAAGGGATAGACTTTGCAGCAGATAATGACATTACATTAATTATAGCTTTAGATTGTGGTATAAAAGCGATTGACAAAGTTGCCTATGCAAAAGAAAAGGGAGTAGATTTTATTATTTGTGATCACCACAGGCCAGGCAAACAGATTCCAGATGCTATAGCAGTGTTAGATCCTAAAAGAGACGATTGTAATTATCCTTATAAAGAACTTTGTGGTTGCGGTGTTGGCTTTAAGCTCATACAAGCTATTAATGAACAATCTGGCGGAACAATAAATGACCTTTTAGGTTATTTAGACTTGGTAGCTACAGCCATTGGAGCAGATATTGTACCAATGACTGGAGAAAATAGAATTTTAGCCTACCATGGGTTGCACATTATAAATACAGCACCTAGAATGGGGTTTTATGCCATTATAAAACAGGTTAAAAAAGAAACTTTAACAATTACAGATGTTGTTTTTATTATAGCGCCGCGTATTAATGCTGCAGGAAGAATGAAACATGGAAATCATGCCGTTACCCTTCTAACCGAAACAGACATTAACCTAGCTGCAAAGTACGCTCAGGAAATAGAGACCTTTAATAAAGACAGGCGTGAGGCAGATAAAAGTATTACAGAGGAAGCACTACTTCAAATAAATGATAATTCAGAAAAAGATTGTAAAACCACAGTTGTTTATCATGAAAGTTGGCATAAAGGTGTTATTGGTATAGTAGCATCTAGACTAACTGAAACTTATTACAGGCCTACGCTAGTATTCACTAAAAGTGGAGAAAAGCTTGCTGCCAGTGCACGCAGTGTTAAAGGATTTGATGTTTATAATGCCTTAGAAGCCTGCTCTAAACATATAGAACAATTTGGTGGCCATAAATATGCAGCAGGCTTAACCTTACTAGAAAAAGATTACGAAAACTTTAAAGCTGAATTTGAAAAAGTAGTCTCTGAAACTATTGATGAGCGTCTCTTAACTCCAGAAATTAATATAGACTCAGAACTAGATTTAGCAGATATTACCCCTAAATTTTTTAGAATACTTAAACAGTTTGCTCCATTTGGGCCAGGAAATATGCATCCAACATTTATGACCAAAAATGTACGCGATACAGGTTATGGAAAATGTGTTGGACAAGATAATGCTCATTTAAAACTTGCAGTGCAACCTAACAATGTGCCAAAAAGCGATAAACGTGGCATTGGTGCCATTGGTTTTAACCTAGGCAATAAATGTGAGCTTACAACAGATAGAAAAACTTTTGATATTGTTTACAGTATTGATGAAAATGAATGGAATGGTAACGTAAGTTTGCAATTAAAACTTAAAGACCTAAACGCCTAATGAACTACATTGGCTCTAAACAAAGCTTACTTCCTTTTTTAGAAAAAACAATTTTAAATGTCTGCGGAAATGACATTTCAGAATTTGTGTTTTGCGACTTGTTTGCAGGAACAGGAACTGTGGGACATTATTTTAAGCCGAAAGTAAAACAAGTCATTTCAAACGATTTGGAGTTTTATAGTTTCGTGTTAAATCGCAACTATATTGGCAATTCAAGAGCTATTGATAGCTTTAAACTTTTAGAACAATTAAGAGGTGTTAAAGGTGTTGAAGGCTTTATTTATCAAAATTATGCTGAAGGCGGAACAGCAAACCGACTCTATTTTTCAGCTGAAAACGGGAAAAAGATTGATGCCATTCGCCAACAAATTGAAGCTTGGAAAACTGCTGAAAAAATTTCAGATGATGTCTATTTTTTCCTCTTGGCAAGTCTTTTAGAAAGCGCCGATAAGGTTGCTAATACCGCATCGGTTTATGGTGCATATTTAAAGAAACTAAAAACTTCAGCTCAAAAAAAGCTAGAACTAAAGCCAGCTGAATTTGCTGAAACCAATCAAGATAATTTGGTGTTTCAAAAAGATGCTAATCAGTTAATAAATGACATAAGTGGTGATATTTTATATCTGGATCCACCTTACAATGCTAGGCAGTATGGTGCCAACTATCATTTATTGAATACGATAGCAAACTATAAACCATTTACACCAAAAGGAAAAACTGGTTTGCCAAAGTATAATAAAAGTAATTATTCCAGTAAACCCAAAGTTGCAGAAGCTTTTGAGGAACTCATAAAAAATGCAGATTTTAAACACATCTTCTTAAGTTATAACAACGAAGGCTTACTACCGCCAGAACAGCTTCGTGAGATTTTAGAGCGCTATGGTAGGTATGGTTTAGCAACTACAAAATACAATCGCTTTAAAGCAGATAAGACAGAGAATAGAAACCACAAAGCAAATAGTGTTGTGGAGTATTTACATGTCTTGACAAAATAAATATCCTATAACATTATCTAATAAGCGTCTTACTCTTTAAATGTGTTTAAGCACATAGTTTCCCCATCAAACTTCCCATAAGTATAATATGAAATCCAATCACCAAGGTTGATGTATTTTGAGTTATTACCGACTTTAATTTCCATAGGTAAATGACGATGTCCAAAAACAAAGTAATCGTAATGTTTCTGCTCCAGTTTGCGCTTTGCATATTGCACCAACCACTCATTCTCTTCGCCTAAAAATTTAGCATCTTCATCACCACTAATCAACTTGTTTTTTACTGAAAGGTGTTTGGCTATAGGAATACCAATATCTGGATGCAACCAACGGTAACACCATTGAAAGAATTTGTTGGTAAACACTTTTTTCATACGCTTATAACCTTTGTCGCCAGGACCAAGACCATCGCCATGACCTATTAAAAAGGTTTTATTATTAAACGTAAATTCTTTAGGATGATGAAAAACAGGTATGTTTAATTCTTTTTGAAAGTAATCGCGCATCCATAAATCATGATTTCCTACAAAGAAATAAATAGGGATACCTGCATCTCTAATTTCGGCTAGCTTTCCTAAAACACGTACAAATCCCTTAGGCACGGCATGTTTATACTCAAACCAAAAATCGAATAAATCTCCTAATAGGAAAATAGCTTCGGCATCTTTCTTAACCTCA